>CAZLFV010000070.1:0-13974 GCA_964558915.1 uncultured Eubacteriales bacterium
CGGGTTGTCGCCGCGGCCACGATTGAAGACAAAGCCCCTCCTTTCCTCAAGGGCACCGGAATAGGCTGGGTCACGGCCGAGTATTCCATGCTCCCGCGGTCGACCGAAAAAAGAAACATCCGCGAGCGCACCCAAGGCCGGGTCTCAGGCCGGGCCCAGGAAATTCAGCGTCTGATCGGCCGGGCGCTTCGCGCCGTGACCGACGTCCGGGCGCTGGGCGAACGGACGATCATCATTGATTGCGATGTGATCCAGGCCGACGGCGGGACCAGAGTCGCTTCGATTACAGCAGGCTGCGTGGCTTTGGCCCTGGCCTTGAAAAAACTTCTAGACGAAAAGACGATCGACGAAATGCCTCTCCAGCACCTCGTCAGCGGCGTCAGCGTCGGCATCGTCGGCGGCGCGCCTCTTCTGGACCTCGATTACAACGAGGACTCCCAGGCCACTATCGACATGAACGTCGTGGAGACCGACAGAGGCCAGCTGGTCGAAATTCAAGCCGCAGCAGAAAAGGAGCCTTTTTCGAGGAAAGAGCTGCTGGACCTCCTGCGGCTGGCTGATTCCGGGATTAAACAGCTCATCCAGATCCAGAAGGCGGCCCTCAAGAAAAAGAGCCTCCTTTTCATGGCATATGGGTAAAGGGAGAGAGAGATGAAGAGAATTCTTGTCACCGGAGGCGCAGGGTTTCTGGGAAGCCACCTCTGCGAGCACCTTCTCAAGCAGGGCGCGGATGTGGTTTGCACTGACAATTTCTTTTCCGGCAGCAAGGATAACATCCGCCACCTTTTCTATCATCCGTATTTCGAATTGATCCGCCACGACGTCATCCATCCGCTCTTCGTTGAGGTGGACCAGATTTATCATCTGGCCTGCCCAGCCTCTCCGATTCACTACCAGCACAACGCCATCAAAACCGTCAAGACCAATGTCATGGGCACGATCAACATGCTCGGCCTGGCCAAGAGGACAAAGGCCCGGATCCTGCTGGCCTCTTCGTCAGAAGTCTACGGGGACGCCAAAGTCCATCCTCAGAAGGAGGAGTATTGGGGCAACGTCAACCCGATCGGAGTCCGCAGCTGTTATGATGAGGGAAAAAGAGTGGCCGAGACGCTGATGATGGACTATTCGAGGCAGAATAACGTTGATATCAAGATTGCCCGGATCTTTAACACCTACGGACCCCGCATGGCTGTCGACGACGGCCGCGTTATCAGCAATTTCATCGTTCAGGCCCTCCAAGGAAGGGACCTCACGGTCTACGGAGACGGAAAGCAGACCCGCTCCTTCTGTTATGTGAGCGACCTCATCGCCGCTCTCGTGAAGTTGATGAACACGGAAAACTTTAAAGGGCCGGTCAACCTGGGAAATGCTGAGGAGTTCACTGTGCTCGAACTGGCCCAAATGATCATCAGGCTGGCGGGCGGGCCTTCAAAAATTGTCTTCAAGCCTTTGCCTTCGGATGACCCGGCCCGCCGCTGTCCCGATATTTCCCTGGCCCGCGAAAGACTCGGCTGGGAGCCGACCGTCAGCCTCGAGGAAGGGCTGATCAAGACGATCGAGTATTTCCGGGAGAAAGCATGAGACTCTCCGTTGTGATTCCGGTTTATAACGAGAAGAACACAATCGAGGAAATCCTCCGCCGGGTCCAGGCCGTGGATGCCGGGTTGGAAAAGGAAATCGTCATTGTCGATGACGGCTCCAACGACGGGACACGCGACATTCTCAAGAAACTGGCGTCCTCCGAGGTCAGGGTGTTTCTCCACGAGAAAAATATGGGCAAGGGAGCCGCTCTCCACACCGGGTTCGCCCAGGCCGAAGGCGATATCGTCCTTGTCCAGGACGCCGATCTGGAATATGACCCGAGGGAATATGCCAGACTTCTCGAACCCATCCTGGACGGCCGGGCCGACGCTGTTTACGGAAGCCGCTTTCTCGGCGGCCCCCACCGAGTGCTATTTTTTTGGCACTACGTGGGCAACAAGGTGCTGACCACGTTCTCCAACATGCTCACAAACCTCAACCTGACGGACATGGAAACCTGCTATAAAGTCTTTAAAAGAGAAACCCTCCAAAAAATCCAGCTTAAATCCCGCCGCTTCGGGTTCGAGCCTGAGATCACGGTCAAGCTGGCAAAATTGAAGTGCCGTGTCTTTGAAGTCCCGATTTCCTATTCGGGACGCCTCTATGAGGAAGGCAAGAAAATCGGTTGGAAGGACGGAGTGGCGGCGCTTTTCCACATCATCCGGTTTAAATTCTTTAACTGACTTCGGCCCTGTTGACTTGACTTTGACCACCCATAAATATATTATTTTTTATTCATTTAGCCAGACTATCATAAGCGCGCATCATATCCGTCTGAATGGTCCGATGCAGAGGAGGTTATCATGAGTTTAGTCTCTTCATTAATCCTGGCCGGCGTCATTATCGTCGTCATCGCACTCATGCTTGCGATCATGGCCAAACAGTACCGCAAGGTGGGTCCGAATGAGGTCTTGATCATCGCCGGAGGAAAAAAAAGAACTGTAGTCGGTCCTGACGGCACCAAAATCAAGGTTGGCTACCGCTACCGGCTCGGCGGAGGGACTTTCGTCATTCCCTTTATAGAAACCGTCTATACGCTGCCGATGGACGTAATCACGCTCAACATTAAGACTCCAGAGGTCCTGACCAGCATCGGAGTCCCGATCCTGGCCGAAGCATCCGCCCAGGTTAAGGTCGACTCCTCAGATTCCTCCATCCGCTTGGCCGCCGAGCAGTTCCTTGGTTCGGGAAAAGAAGGCATCCGCGATGTCTCGATAAATGTCCTCGAAGGGCACATGAGAGAGGTTATTGGAGCCATGACAGTAGAGGAGATTTTCCGCGGCCGGCAGGAATTCTCTGCCCGCGTCAGTGACGCCGTCCGGCCGGACCTGGCCCGGATGGGGCTGACCATGCTTTCTTTCGCCCTCAAGGACATCAGCGATACTCAAGGCTATCTCGAATCATTGAGCAAGCCGAAGGTCGCCGCCGCCAAAAGAGACGCGGCCATCGCCGAGGCCGAAACGGAGAAGGAGGCGATCATCAAGTCCTCCCAAGCACGGAAAGAGGGAGAAGTCGCCCGGCTGGCCGCCGAGGCGCTCATCGCCAAAGCCCAATGGGAAAACGAGGCCAAAAAGGCCGAATCTCAGGTCGCGGTCAACCAAAAGAAGGCGCAGTCAGACTATTCGTATGAGCTGGAGCGCTTCCGTCTGAGCCAGCAGATTAAGAAAGAAGAAGCCAAGATGAAGGCCATCGAGAAAGAGGAGTCCATCAAGATCGAGGAACTAGAGATCGCCCGCCGCGAGAAAGAACTCCAAGCCAGCGTCATCAAGCCCGCCGACGCCCGCAAGTACCAGATCAAGGCCGAGGCTGAGGCCGAGGAATACAGAATCCAGGCCGAAGCAAAAGGAAAAGCGGAGGCTCTGCGTCTCGAGGGTGAGACTGAAGCTGAGCTGATGAAAAAGAAGGGCCTGGCCGAGGCCGAAGCCATGATGAAGAAGGCCCAGGCCTGGGACAAGTACAACCAGGCGGCCGTCCTGGAGATGTATCTCAATACTCTGCCAGAGCTGGCCAAGGCCGTTAGCGAGCCTCTCTCGAAAGTGGACAAGATCGTGGTCGTAGGAGGCGGCGACAAAAGCCTGGGCACATCCAGGATCACCGCTCAAGTGGCCGAGGTCCTGGCCCAGATGCCCGAGGTGGTGAAGTCCCTGACCGGCCTGGACCTGAAAAAATACCTCCAGGACAAGCTTTCGCCCGAAGGAAAAAAAGAGAAGTAGCCTCTTTCGAAAGATAGACCCATCATGATCTCAGAAAAAGTCAACCAAATCGGCGCTTCCCCGACTCTGAAGATTACGGCCAAAGCCAGGGCCATGAAGGCCGAGGGAATCGATATCGTCGACCTGAGCGTGGGCGAGCCGGATTTTCCGACACCGGACAACGCCAAAGCCGCCGGCATTCGGGCCATAGAGCAGAACTACACCAAATACACAGAGAACGAGGGCATTCCTGCCCTGAAAAATGCCGTGATCGTACGGATGAAGGACGACTATGGACTCAGCTATGAGCTGAATGAAGTCATCGTCTCGCCCGGGGCCAAGGCTTCTCTTTTTCTGATCCTCCAGGCCCTCGTCGACGAAGGCGCGGAAGTCATCGTCCCGGCTCCCTACTGGGTGACCTATCCCATGGCCGTCATGCTGGCCAAGGGCAAGCCGGTTATCATCCCGACCAAAGAAGAAAAAGGGTTCCTGCTCGCTCCCGACGAACTCAAAGCCGCGATTAATCCGTCCACCAAAGCGATGATTTTGAACAATCCTTCAAACCCCACCGGCGCCGCCTATTCCAAGGCCCAACTCGAAGCTTTGGCCGAAGTCATCAAGGGCGAGGATATCTATGTTATTGCCGATGAAATCTACGCCAAGCTCATCTTCGACGATTTCCAGTTCACGAGCTTTGCGTCTTTGGGGGAGGACATTAAGAAAAAGACGGTCGTCGTCACCGGAGTCTCCAAGTCCTATTCCATGACGGGGTGGCGGATCGGATGCGCCCTCGGCCCGGCCGAAATCATCAACGGGATGGCCAAGGTGCAGAGCCATTCTACTTCTAATCCATGCTCTATCTCGCAGTATGCGAGTTTGGAGGCCCTGACCGGGCCGCAACATGAGGTCTCGCGGATGGCGGCTGAGTTCCAGCGGAGACGGAACTATTGCCTGATGAGGCTGCGCGCCATACCGAATATCTCCTGTTTCAAGCCCCAGGGAGCGTTCTATCTTTTCCCCAATTTTTCTTATTATTACGACAAAGAAGCCAGCGGCATCCAGATCCGCAATTCCTACGGCCTGGCCTATTATCTCCTGAAAGAAGCCAGGGTAGCCATCGTCCCGGGCGATTCCTTCGGAGCCGATTCTCATATCCGCATATCCTATGCCACTTCCATGGAGAACCTGGAAAAAGGCCTGGACAGGATCATTGAGGCCGTGTCCAAGCTCAAGACACCGAAAAAGATCAAACGGGTCGCCTTGAATAACGCCGTAACGCGGGTTAAAAAATCCGTTCCCGTGGACTCGTCCGTTAACCTCAAGATGAGGGATGCCCTGGTCGGCGAGATGGAGAGCACACTCACCCCGGAGAGCTATTTCGAATGGAACGCCAACATCAACGGAGTCATCGTCCAGCTGCGGACCAACGTCTCTCATCTTTACGATTTCTGGGTAGAGAACTGGTATCCGGCGCAGCTCGAAGCAGACCTCGAGCCCCACGGCATTATCTTTGCCGTGGACGGGATTGCCGGACGGGAAGCGCGCGTTTTCTATAACTCTGAAAGCAAAACCGGCGTTATTGTCAATGCGGATAACTACGGCCCGCTGCGCAGCCTGGCGCTCGGCCTGGTCATGGACGTCTCCGAAAGACTTTTCGGTGTCCACGGTGTCCGGGGAATGTCGGTTGATGTCGAAGGGAAAGGACTTATTTTCGTCGGCCCGCCCGGGACCAAGAAAACCGAGTTGTTCTTCCAGTTGCTTGAGGATCGACGTTTCCGCCTTCATTCGAACGACATCGCCTTTGTCCGCAACGCCGCCGGACAGGCGCTGGCTGACTGCGTCGAAAGGAAACTCTATATTCCCACAAACACCGTTGAATCCTTCCCCCGCCTGGCCGCGCTGTTTGATTCGAGCCGCTGCGAGAATGTCATCACTCACAAAGAAGATTGCAAAGATGCCGAGTGCCTCCGGCTGGAGGACTGCCGTCTGGACCGGGGTTCGTCCTTTTGCTACAAGGCTTCAAAAGAGGCCCACGCGATGCTCGACCCGTACTGGCTCGGCGGGAAAGCCGCCCACACCAAACGGACCTCCCTGCGCTGGTTTTTTATCTTGCGAAACGATACTCTGTCGCCGGCCGTGGTCAAGCTCGAAAAAGGAGAGGCCCTCCGTATCCTTGAGGCCGGAGAAAGCGCCGGGATGAAAAGGACCCTCAGCCCGTCCAAACCCCAGCCGTACTATAATCCTCACCTGCTTTTTGCCACAGAGGGACACCTCGAACTCCAGCGGAACTTCTACAGCCGCCTGCTGGATGTCACGTCATGCTATCTTTTCAACAGCGGAATCGCGGACGCAGAACAAATCAAACAGATAGTCCTGGGCGAAGGGTAAGACAATCAGCCGGCCAACCTCTCTTCCAAGAGCTGCGCCATCAGATGAAGAAGCAGGAGGTGGACCTCCTGAATGCGCGGCGTGCTCCTGGAGGAGACATCAAGAAGGTAATTCGAGAAAGGACCCAGCTTCCCTCCTCCTTCCCCCGTCATGGAGACGACCAGAAGATTCCTCTTCCTGGCCATTTTCAAAGCTTCAATGATATTGGGAGATGTGCCGCTCGTCGAGAGCGCCAGGGCGATGTCTCCTTCATCCCCGAGAGCCTCAATCTGGCGGCTGAAGACAGAGTCAAACGAAGAGTCATTGCCGATGGATGTCAGCGTCGACGTGTCGGTGGTCAGGGCCAGGGCGCGGAGCGGCTTTCTTGTCCTGAGGAATCTATTGACGAGCTCGGCGGCGAAATGCTGCGCTTCAGCGGCGCTCCCGCCGTTTCCGAAGACAAGAATCTTGTGGCCGCTCTTGAGTCCTCCCTCAATGGCGGCGAGCGCTTTTTCAAAAAGTGCCGCTTTCTCTTTGAAGAAACGCTCGCAGATGCCGGTGAGCTCCTTGCTGACATCAGAATAAGTCATTCTCCGCTCCTTCATCAGATTTTATTATGGATTCGAAAGGCCTGATTCGATGACGCTTTTGACCCTGTCTATAAGGACCTGCATGGTGGTTGTATCATATCCTTGAACCGAAACCGGGGGATGAAAGATGACCCGGACGTTGCCCTTTTTAGCCAGCATGCTTTTGCGCGGCATGAGTTCGTAGGTTCCGTTGATGCTGATGGGGGCGATCGCGGCTTGACTCTCCAGGGCCAAAAAGAACCCTCCTCGCCTGAATGCTTGGATCCGTCCATCCCGGCTTCGTGTCCCCTCTGGGAAGATGAGAAAAGAATATCCTTTTTCACGCATCAAGCGCGCGGCTCTCTCTATGCTTTTCCGTCCTCCCCGGACTCCCTTGCGGTCGACCGAAACAAAATTGACAAAGCGCATACCTTGGCCAATCACCGGGATGCGAAAGACCTCTTTTTTCAGGATAACCCTGATCAATTGCGGGATGAGCAGGAAGAGCATCGGTCCATCGAGAAAACTGAGATGATTGGCCATGAAAACATAGGAGGATTTCTTTTCGATCTTCTCGACGCCCCGAACGTCAATCTTGATCCCGAGTATCATTGAACCGAGAGCCATAGCCCATTTGGCAACCCTAAGAAGGGGATTGCGGAGCCCGAAAGGAAAAAAGAGAAGAAGAAGAATGAGAAGAAAGAAGGTCAGGATGACATAAATCAGGAGAAGAAGGAGAGTTCGCATTACCAGTTGCCCAGATTATACCACAAGTGGGGGCCATTGTGACGAAAGTCGAAACACCCCGCCGGAAGACGCGAACAGGACGCATTAACCCTTGAAAGACGCCCTGTTTTTTTATTTAATATAGCCGGATGGAAGAAATCCCGAAGGGGAAAAAACGCCGTCTCCCTCTCCCTGTTTGGGGGGCCGCCCTCTTTGTTCTTGTGTTCTGCAGCCTGTTTTCCTATTATGTTTTTGAGCGCATTCCTCACGTCAACGACGAAATTGCCTATCTCTTCCAGGCGAAGTTGTTCCAGTCGGGCAGGCTTTTTGCTTCTTCTCCGTGCGCCAAAGAATCCTTCGATTTTCCTCACATTATCAACAACGGAAAATGGTACAGTATTTATCCCCCGGGATTCCCTTTTTTGCTGCTGATCGGCCTTTTGCTCCGGGCGCCCTGGCTGATTAACCCGCTCCTGGCGGCCGCGGCGATCATCCTTTTTTATTTCCTCGGGAAAACGCTCTACAACCGGTCGGTCGGTATCCTTGCCTCCATATTAGGCGCTGTTTCGCCGTGGTATCTTTTGATGTCGTCGACCATGATGTCCCATACGAGCAGTCTGTTCTTTAACGCATTCTTTCTGCTCTTTCTTTTCCACTCTATAAAGAGGCCGTCTGGCGTCGACGGCCTGGTCGCTGGGGCCGCCCTGGGGATGGCCACCCTCACCCGGCCCGCCAACGCCCTGTTATTCTGCCTGCCGTTCCTGATTTATTATGCCTCTCATCTTCTGAAAGATGGCCGAACAAGAATCAAAAACCTCGCGGCGATTCTCGGATCCGCAATCCCCTTCTTCCTTGTTCTGTTCCTCTACAATTTCCTGACCAACGGCCATCCCTTCCGGATGGGCTATCTGGCCCGATACGGCAAGAGCTACTCCGTTATTTTCGGTCGCGCCGCGACCATGAACTTCGAATACACGCCCCTTTATGCCGCGGGGCAGATAGCCGATAACATCAGAGCCTTGAACTCGGAGCTATTCGGTTGGCCGGTCTCCTCGTTTTTGGCCATCCTCCCTCTCTTCTGGCTGTCCCGGCTCAGGCCGGAGGACCGCAAGAAAGACCTGCTTCTCGGGAGCGCGATCGTCTGGATGTTTATAAGCCTCTATTTCTTTTGGGGCGCCTTCGTCTTCATCGGCGCCCGCATGTTTTTCGACGTATTGCCGCTCATGCTGTTGCTGAGCGCCCGCGGGATCTTCGAGTTCCCTGGCCTCGCCTGTCAGATTTCAAAAAAGTTCCATCCCGGAGCGGTGAGAGCTGCAACGGCCGCCGTCCTAACCGCTTTTGTTATTTATGCTTTTGCCTATCATTTTCCCCGCTATCTTAGTCCCGGCCACAGGCAATGGTATTTCGACCGGTATGATCACAAGTTTGCCGGCACAACAGCACGAATTGACCGGGCTATCCAGGAACAGAATTTGGGCCGGGCGCTTGTCGTTATGAAATTCCTCGGCCGGTCACCCGGACCATTTCCCGAGGGCGGATGGGGATCTGGTTTTCTCTATAATGACCCGGATCTTCGGAGAAATATCATTTATGCCAGAAATCTGGGGGTGGAGGACAAAAAGCTGTTTTCCTGTTTCCCCGGGCGGAGTTTCTATCTTTACCTCGGGACACTGGAAAAAGGGATGCTCGTGCCGATGGCAGAGAGCGAAGGCGCGATCGTCTATGGAAAGCCTTTGATATCGAGTCCGGAGACAAAAAAAGAAATCAAGCTGGTCGAGAAGCCCCAACTTCTTTTCAAGCTTTATTCCAAAGAATTCACGACGTTTTTGGACAGGCTCTACGAAGAACGCAGCTTTGCGGATGTGGACACCGATCTCCTGCGGGAGCTGGGCATGCTTCATCAGAAAAATGAACGGTTCGAGGAGGCCGCATTTTGTTTTGAAGCCGCTCTTCAAATCGAAAACAACCCGGAGATGAGACGGGCGCTTCTTGACCGGATCGTCCCCTGCTATTTAAAAACCGGACAGGGAGAAGAGGCCAGGTCAATCCAGAAATTCATGGAAAGAATACATTCTAATGAAAGAGAGCTATACTCTATTTTCCCAGAAAGGGGATTCTGACTGCCGGCCGTGTTCGAAGAAGGAGAAAAAGGAGTGGGGAAGAAAAGCAAAGGGGTCCTTGTTATCGCAGTCGCGTGTTGCCTGCTGGCCGCGCTTCCTTTTCTCGTCGTCAAGTTCCCTCCCCTGACCGACCTTCCCCAACATGTCGCCCAGGTCCGGCTCTTTGCCGACGCGGTCAGCAACCCCGCTTCGCCGTATCGCATTCAGTGGATAACGCCTTATAGTCTGGTTTATGCCGTGCTCGGTGCCGCCTGGCTGGTCTTCGGCCCGATGAATGCAGGCCGCACAGGGATGCTCGTGATTGCCATGCTCTGGATCATCATGATTTATCTGCTCGTGTCCCAGAGGAAAAGGCCTCTCCTAGCTGCTTGTCTCGCCTCCATCTTCTTTTTCGGCCATATTTTGTACTGGGGTTTCTATCAATTCGCGTTTGGGTGGCCGCTGTTTATCGGCTGGCTTTTATTAACGCAACTCGACATCCGAACCCGCTGGAAAGAATTGCTCTTATTTTTCGCCGCTTCCGTTGTTCTTTATATGGCCCACATTTTCTGGTTTCTCCTCGCCGTAGGATGGCTGGTCCTCCGCCATTTCATTTTCAAAGGCGACCTGAAGAAGCTTCTCCTCCGGCTCGCGGCGTCTGCTCCCCTGCTGTTCTTAGGGATCGCCTGGTATCCCTCACTGGCCGCCTATGGATTCCAATCCCAGACAGTCTGGCTGACAACGCCGTTCGAAAGGCTTCTCCCTTCCTGGATTATTGATGCTTCTTTAGGTGGGCTTAGAGGCTCGATGGAGCCCATCTTTTTTGCAGTGTTGGCTGGCTGGGCCGTGATCGCCTGTCTGCAGAACCGCAAATCTCTTCTGGCAAAGATGGATAAAGAACTTCTTCTGCTTGCTGCGCTTCTTCTTGTCATGGCCCTGATTTTTCCGGACAAGCAAACGAACACGATGCGTTTCTGCCAGAGATGGGTGCCTCCCGCGTTTGCATTTCTCCTGCTCAGTCTCCCCGAGCCTCGGGTTCGCAAGAGCGTCCTTAGCGTCGTAGTTATCGCTGTCGTTGCGGCTTTTTTCGCATTGACGTCATGGCATTGGGTCATTTTCGAATCCAACGAGATGTCCGGGCTCGAAGAATCGCTACAGGCCTTGCCCGAAGCTCCGCGTGTCCTGGGCTTGAGCTATATCCGGGAAAGCGGTGTCGTGAAAGGGAGACCGTTCATCCAGGTCTTCGCCTACTCGCAGGTCTTGAGGGGAGGAGAATTGAATTTTTCTTTTGCTGATTTCGGGCCCAGCCTCGTTGTCTACCGCGAGCGGCGCAAGATTCCCTGGACGTCAGCGCTGGAGTGGCTTCCCCAAATGGCCAGGAAAAGCGATTTCCAATATTTCGACTATGCTCTAATCAACGCCGACGAAAAACTGCACACGGATCTGAGCTCCGAGCCCATCCTGAAGCCTGTAACCGGGCCCGGACGGTGGCGGCTGTACAAGATTTCCCCTAATTTATCCTTTTCAGGAATCCCTGAGGCAAAAAGGTAAACAGAAATTTCTCGCGGCTCCTGTCGCTCACAAAATTCGCGTTCTCCTTAAGAAATTCTTCTACAGCCTCCATCGGTCCCTCCCCATAAGACGTCCTCAGAGGATGCCCATTGTGGGAGGTGTCGTGGACAATCAAGTAACTTCCCGGAGAGACAAATTGGGAATATAGCTTGAGTTCTTTTAAAACATGTTTTTTATGATGGTCGGAATCAAGCATAACCATGGCTCTTGAATTCTTAACTCGTTCAGCAATTCGACGAATAGTCTCTTCGGAGACGCTATCTCCCTCAATAAACACCACCCGCTCTTGGAAAAGTGCCAATTTCGAAGCTTCCCCAATCTGGGATTCTATATCGACAGTTATCACTTTCCCCGACCCACCGATATTTTGAAGCACGCTCGCCAGAAACAGCGTCCCTCCTCCCTTGAAAGTTCCTGTTTCAATTATGAAATCGGGCTTGACGTCCCAGATGATCTCCTGAATGGCCCAAAGGTCACAGGGGCTTTGCTGGGCCCGAATTCCCATCCATGTTGTCCTGTTGTGGACATTTGCAGCATGGTAGGTTTGGATGAACTTCTCCACGATCTGTTCTTTTGTCATTGGCTTCTCTCTGGGCCAAAGCAAAAAGATAACCAAAGCGGACAATAAAAAAATTAGCAAAAAAGCAAAAAGAATCGATCGCTTGCTCATGCCAGCCTCCTCTCAGAGATTACGTCGAACGTGCCTTTCGGCCCCAAGACGAAGCCCCCTCTCTTGGTCTTTTTTTTCTCTGCAACCTTCAAATAAGGCACCGACGCCGGCGAATCAATAGAAGTCTACTCGGTCTTGCCGGTTCCGGGAGTGAAATAGACATTGAGGGGATCAAGCCCTTCATATTTCTCAATAATTCTGTAGCCGTTCTTAGAAAAATACTCTAAAACTTGGTTGCGGACTTCCTTATGTGCCTCGATACAGACAAGAGAAGGCCGGTATTTCTGGATCTCAAACCCGGCCAGCGCCGCCGGCTCCCCCAGTTCGATGTCCATGGAAAGTAAATCAAAACGAGAGATGCCAGATTGTGTCAGAAGATCATTGAGGGTGATTGTCGGTACCTTGAGCTTGTCAAATTTTCCCTGCTTGACGGCCAGGCCCGGATCGCCGGTCGAAATCCTCTTATTATCCTGGTTGATATAGAAATCGACTTCCTCATCTGATTTGTCGCCCACGAAAAAGCAGAAAAACCTGGTCCTTTTTCTATGGAGGAGGTAATCCTTCCCATAATCACAAATGGCGTCAACGGCGATCCCTCCCCAGCCTAACCGCTCCTCCAGATAGTAGGTGGTGCTGTTAATTCTGTAATGACTTGCCCCTACGTCGACAAAAGTCCCGTTTCTCCTGTCCTTGAAAAAGTCTCTGATAATGAGTTCTTCATCGTTCTGAGAGTAGCGTCTCGGCCCGTATTTCCTGACCAGCCAATTGCTCTTGGCGACACCGGGTTGGCCTGGCCCCTGGTCTTTCAGGGCCAACTCATCGAAAACAAACCAAGCGATAGCAAGCGCAAGAATGATCAGCAGAAAGTGGATTCGTTTCATCGCCTTCTTAGTCCTTTAATCCGGCCAACTCTCGGCACTTTTTGATCCATGCCGCCGCCCGCTCCTTCTCTCGGTCGTTTCTGCTCAAGCTCAAGGCTCTTTCATAATATGGGATGGCCTGGGTGTATTTCCCTTTGAAAACGTGGTAACCGCCGAGATAGGATTGAACTTGATATTTTGATTTATAATCCTCTTCATAGCTGAAGAAATCGATATATTTGGGCACATATAGATTGTAGTCAATCGGGTGGTTGACAAACTGGCCGCGGTTATAAGACCCGATGGCGATGCCGACGAACAAGATCGCCGTCCCGGCGATTACGGCCCGATAGACTCTTCTGGGCGCGCTGCCGTGTTCCTCTCCAGAAACGGAATATTCTTCTTTTTGCCGGGATTTTGATGCTACGATTTTAGAAGCCGCCAAGTAACATAGAATCGCCAGCACGGCGCCGGCAATGACATCAACAACATAATGCTCGCCGGTATAGACGATTGCAAAGAGCATCAAGAGCGCATAGGCATAAAAAACGGCACCTTTCCACCGGTAGGCCTTCCACAGGATCAAGCTGCACAGAATGGGAAAGGCCCCATGCAATGAGGGCATGGCGGCGATGGGATTCGTGTCAAACCCGGAGCTGATATCAGGGATAGCCATGTTGTATATCGTAGCGATAAATCGGTTGATGCCGGGGATCAACCCGAAAACGTTGGCCGCCATCCAGGGAGGGACAGTGGGCACGGCAAAATAGCCCGCCAGCCCCAGGAAAATGACTAGGTAAAAAGAGACTTTGAAAAAGCGGAATTGATTCGATTTGTACAGCCAGATGATAAACCCCACCAGAAGGAAGGCCACAAAGTGGCTCCCGTGGGCCACAGTGATGAATTTCTCGAACCAGGAAAAACCGGAGGGAGAGCGAGGCCGCAAGAGCCATTGTTGAAGCATAACGGGCGGCATCCCGCCGAAAAGCAGCTTTTCCAGCTTAATCACGTACGTAGTATAAACGGGAAGGTCGAACTTGCAGATGGCGATATAAATGCTCCCTCTGAGGCTGTCAAAAAGATAGATGAAGCCGATAAAGACGAACCAATCCAGCAGGAATTGCCTGAGTTTTCCCAGCACGGTGACGGCAATAAGAGCGAGAAGGATCATCAATATTTTCGGAACAAAAAAGACGCGCCGGGAGAAAACCAGGACGAGGAAAAGCGAGACCAGGAAAAATAGGGTTACAAGGAGAGGAGAGTTTCTGAAGCCGATCCTCTCTTTAAGCATAGACAAAAAATGTATGCGTTTTGAGCGTTGAAGTCAAATTCATATTG
>CAZLFV010000071.1:0-13854 GCA_964558915.1 uncultured Eubacteriales bacterium
AGCAAGATTTCCTCGCCGGGGAAATCGCAGCGTGACTTCGAGCCACATCTCCCGAGCCTCGGCGGGGGGAAGCCGTGGCAGGACCCTATTCAGGGTAAGAATGATAACGGAAACGGGAATGCTTCCTTTGCTGAACTTTTCTTTTGCATATTTCGTAAATATATATAAAATGTTTGGTCTTATTCCAAATTTTATTCCCTAAAGGAGGTCTAATGGTGCGCAGAATCTTTCATGGCGTTTTAGCGCTCTTCGTTGCCTTGTTGGTTTTGCCCAAGCTGCCGCTCAGCTATGCTGATGACTTGCACTGCGTCTGGGCTGTCAAAGACACCAAGATCATGACTCTCACGGGCCCGCCGGTGGAAAAAGGCACTCTGGTGATCCGCAACGGGCTGATCGAGGCCTGCGGCGTGAATATCTCTATTCCCCAGGACGCCGAGGTGATCGACGGGAGCAAGCTCATCATCTACCCGGGGTTCACAGACAGCCTCGGCCAATCGCTTCTCAAGCTCCCGGAGGAAAAGTTTAGCATGGAAAAGCTCTACTCCGGGGATTTTGATGAAAAAGACAGGGGAGTCACGCCCCATCTCAAAGCTTTTGACTATGTCAACCTCAGCAAAGGGACCCTGGAAAAATATTACAAATACGGGTTCACGGCCGCACAGGTCACACCGGACCGGGGCATGATCACGGGGCAGTCGTCCATTTTCTGCTTGAGCGACCCGGATAAGAACAAGGCGCTGTTTCTCAAGGATGTCTGCCTAGGGATCGGGTTCTCTCCCTCGAATTTTTTGATGTATCCGAATTCCCTTATGGGAGTGCAGTCCTACCTCAAGCAGGCCTTTACGGATGTGGCTTACTTTGATTCTGAGGGAGCCCGCTGGTTTAAAGAGATGAAGGGGCAAACCCGCCCTGAATATAACGCCAATTTTGATGCCATGGCCGATTATGCCACGGGGAAAAAACCGGTGATTTTTTTCTGCCGGAACCAGTATGATATCCGGCGGGCGCTCACCCTCGCGGCCGATTTCAAATTGAACTATTTTATCTGTGACCTCGGTAGCGAGGCGTTCGAGGTTATCCCGGAGCTTAAAAGCGCTAAAGCCAGAGTCCTCTGCACCGTGGCTTTCAAGGCGCCCGGGACGAGCATCTATGCCCAGCGCGGCAAAGAAGAACGCGAAAGGGCAGAAAAAGAAATCTATCCTAAAAACCCGGCTAAGCTGGCCGAAGCAGGGATTCCTTTTGCCTTTTCTTCGCTGGGCACTGATGATCCTAAGTCCTTCCTGGAAGGCATCCAGAAGGCGATCGATGCGGGCCTGACCAAGGAGAAGGCGCTTGAAGCATTGACTAGGAATCCTGCCGTCTTTTTCGGCATTGACAAGGCTCTGGGGACGATTGAACAGGGAAAAGTCGCCAACGTCATCCTGACCGAAGGGGAAGTGTTCACCAAAGAATCCAAGGTTAGATATGCGTTTGCCGACGGCAGGAAATTCGATCTTAAGGAAGTCGCGGCCAAAGAGGGGGAGAAACCGACGGTCAATGTGTCGGGAAAATGGGATATTTCCATCGAAGGCCAGGTAGGCATGAAAGTGACGCTTGAGCTTGCCCAGGAAGAGGCCGCGCTATCGGGTAAGCTGGTCACCCCGTTCGGTGCCTTTGACTTTAGCGGAGGTATTGTCTCGGGGAGCGACGTCTCTT
Source organism: uncultured Eubacteriales bacterium (assembly GCA_964558915.1). Classification (GTDB taxonomy): domain Bacteria; phylum Acidobacteriota; class Aminicenantia; order Aminicenantales; family UBA8522; genus CAZKEW01. The sequence continues at coordinate 1,696 of CAZLFV010000071.1, forward strand.
TCGAGATTACGCTCTCCCTGGCCGGTCAGGAGATTGACCTTTTCTTCTCCGCGGCCGTCGAAGGAGACACTATGCGGGGCACCGTCGTTCAAGGAGCAGAGGGGTCGGCCGAATTCACGGCCAAACGGATTCCAGGTTAGGAGGAGGACCATGAAGAACAGGCTCATTCTAAACATCATTCTTGGAATATCCATTCTTGGACTGGGTTTATCCCTCTCGGCCGGTGAAAAGCCCATTTTGCTAAAGAACGGCAATATCATCACTATCAGCGGCGACAATATTGCTGGTGGCGACATCCTGATCCAGGGAACAAAGATCATCAAGGTGGGGAAGAATCTTGTCGCAGCGCCGGATGCTGAGGTCATCGACCTCAACGGAAAATGGGTTATGCCGGGAATCATTGACTCTCATTCTCACATCGCTCTTGAAGGATCTGTCAACGAAATGGGGAATCTCCTCACTGCCGAAGTGGATTGCAAAGATATCCTTAACCCGGAGGATGTCAATATTTTTTATGCCCTCAGCGGCGGCGTGACCTCGATTCACACGATGCATGGCTCCGGAAATCCCATCGGTGGCAAAGGCGTCGTCCTCAAGCTCCGCTGGGGCAAAAGCGCCTCGGAGATGATCTTTGAAGGGGCGCCGCTGACCAGCAAGTGGGCCCTCGGGGAAAACCCCAAACAGACGAACTTCACCCTTCCCGGACGAAGTCGCTACCCCAAGACGAGGATGGGTGTCGAGGAATCGATAAGGGCCGAATTTGAAAAAGCCAAAGATTATATGCGCCTATGGGAGGAGTATGACAAGAAAGCCAAGGCGAGCAAGGAAAGTAAAGGCAAGATTCCTGCGCCCATTCCGCCAAAGAAGGATTACCACCTCGCATCAATCGCTGACATCCTTAAGGGGAAATTGTGGGTCCGCTGCCATGCCTATCAATCCGAAGAGATGCTCTCGATTATGCGCTTATGTAAGGAACATAATATCAAGCTGGTCTGCTTTGAGCATGGCTTGGAGGGCTACCGGATCACCAACGAGCTCGTGAACTACGGAGTGGCCATATCCACGTTCGCCGATTTCTGGGCCTACAAATGGGAGGCCTACAACACGATGCCCCATGCCGCTGCTCTCTGTGCAAAGCGAGGCGTTCTCGTGGCCCTCAACTCCGATGATGCGGAGCGGATGCGCCACCTGTTCAACGACGCGGCGAAAATCGTCAGGTTTGGCGGGCTCTCCGAGTCCGAGGCCCTCAAAACCCTCACCATAAACCCGGCCAAGATTTTGGGAATCGACAAATGGGTCGGGACCATCGACATTGGGAAGGATGCGGACCTGGCCGTTTTTAACAAGCATCCCCTCGATCCCTATACTGTCTGCGAGATGACCCTCGTTGACGGGAGGGCATACTTCGACCGCGCCAAGTACCTCGATGACATGAAAAAGGCCGAGGAGGAGAAGAAAAAGAAAGAGGCAGAAAAGAAGAAAGAACCGGAGAAGAAAGAACCAGAAAAGAAAAAAGGACCGGAGGTGTGACCATGAAAAAATTGATCATAGTCTTGGCAGCCGTTCTTGTGCTGTTAGCAGCCTTAGTTCTAGGGCAGGCTACGAATCCACGGATCTTCATAAAAAACGCGACAATCGTCCCTGTTGTTGGTGAAAAGATCGAGTCCGGAACCCTCCTCATCGAAAATGGGAAAATAGCTGCTCTCGGGAAAAATCTCGAAACCCCTGCTGGAGCGCAGGTTGTCGACGCTTCCGGGATGTTTGTTTATCCCGGGTTTATCGATTCCTACACTCACTATGGGCTGATGGAGATTGCAGCAAATCCTAATACTGTAGATGTCCGGGAACTGGGAAAAGAAAACCCCGAGCTCAAGGTCATATGGGCCATCAACCCGCATTCTGTCCATTTCGGGACCGGCCGGATTACTGGCACGACCACGGCTCTTGTGGCGCCCACGGGCGGGACCTTCCCCGGTCTTTCCGCGCTCATCAAGATGGACGGCTGGACCGTGCCGGAAATGACCGTCAAAGAGGTGGCAACGTCTTTCATTAACTTTCCGATAACGCCCCGGCCGCCGAGAGAAGGTGTTGCGGCGCAAAAAGAAGCCAAAGAGGATGTGACCTCGAAGCTCGTCGAAAAAATCAGGGATTATCTTAAAGAGGCCCGCCGTTACCTCGAGCTCAAGAAGTTCGCCGCCCAAAACCCTAGCCTCAAGCCTCCGGATTATAATCCGAAATACGAGGCCCTTGCTCCAGTTTTTGACGGGACCTTGCCCGTTATTGTTTCGGTCGAGAAAGCTAAAGACATCGAGCTGGCGATCAAATTTGTCAAGGAAGAAAAACTCAATGCCATCTTCCGCGGCTGCGCCCAGGGATTCAAGGTGGCCGACAAGATCAAGCAGGCCGGGATCCCGGTCATCTTCGATAACCTTTATGTCGGCCCGTCGGAGCCGGAGGATGGTTACGACGCGCCTTACCGGAACGTCGTCGACCTGGCCAAGGCCGGAGTAATGATTAGCTTCTCTTCGGGAGATGATCCAAGCGTGGGAAAGGATCTTCCCTATCATGCAGCCAAAGCCGTGGCTTTCGGGCTGCCCTATGACGAAGCGATTAAAGCCCTGACCATCAACCCGGCCAAGATGTTCGCGGTGGAAGGGAGATTGGGAAGTCTTGAGCCCGGGAAAGACGCGGATCTGTTTATCACCACCGGAGATCCCCTGGACATGAAATCCGAAGTCAAAGCTCTCGTTATCAACGGCAAGCTCATTGATATGGCGAGCTGGTGGGATAGTTTATACAATAAATTTAAAAAAAGACCTGAAAAATAGACCAGGTGACCCGGCTCGGCCTCGTCTGATAATGATCGCTGTCTGCGACAATTTGATTGACTCGCCGTTCGAACTGGTTTAATGTGTCATGGACGTTTCGGCCATGACCGAGTATCAGTTCTACAAGTACTTGCTGGTCGTATTCTTGAGCCTTGCGGGGGTGGCTTTCGTGGCCATTTTTTTTGTCACGGTCCCTTATGGCCGGTACAATCGGCCGGGCTGGGGACGAATTATCCAGGAGCGGTGGGGATGGCTGTTCATGGAAAGCCCCTCCTTCTTCGTTTTTCTGCTTTTTTTCCTGCTGGGTCCAAATAACAAGGGATTAATGGCCTTGGTCTTCTGTGTTTTTTGGGAGGTGCACTATATTCAGCGCGGCCTGATCTATCCCTTTCTCATCCGCGGCCGGAAAAGAGCCGTGCCTCTCTCAATCATCGCCATGGCTTTCCTGTTTACTTCTATCAACCCTTACCTGAACAGCCGCTGGCTTTTCAAGTTCTCACCCGGCTATCCTGTCTCCTGGCTGACCAACTCAAGATTTCTGGCCGGAGCTGCACTTTTTCTCGCGGGGCTGGTCATCAACATCCATTCGGATCACATCCTCCGTTCCCTCAGAGCGCCGGGCGAGACTGACTATAAAATTCCCTGGGGCGGTCTCTTCCGCTACGTCTCATGCGCCAACTATTTTGGGGAGATTATCGAGTGGGCCGGCTGGGCCCTGGCGACGTGGTCCCTCCCTGGCCTTGGCTTTGCCGTCTGGACAATGGCCAACCTGGTTCCGCGTGCCCGAAGTCATCACATCTGGTACCGCCGGACCTTCCCCGACTACCCGAAGAATCGGAAGGCACTGATCCCATTCCTGATTTGAGCTAGCATAGATAATGTCCAAGGGCGAAGAGATTATCGGAAGATCCCGCGGGGAAGTCGACGCGCCCGGGTTTTGTTATTATGGTGAATCAGCTATCGCTTGAGCAGCAAGTCTGTTCCTATAGAGAAAAAATAATCGACGAGATATTTTATGCTCTCGGATTGTCTCGGAGTGGCGCGATGCGCCGGCTGCTCGGGCCTTTGTTCAGAATTCCGGCCAATCGCTTTGGCCGGATTGCCGCGGCAGCAGACAATGAGGCCAGATATTCTGGGATAAGCGGCGGCGCTCGCCGGATTCTACCCGAACTTTCGATCCGGCTATTTGCGCGAGGCGCTAAAAATATTCCCTCCGAAGGACCGCTGCTTGTGGCCTCTAACCATCCCGGCGCATTTGATTCTGTGGCGATCCTGTCCTGCATCCCCAGAAAAGATGTCAATGTCTTTATTTCAGATGTCGCCTTTGCCCGTGCCTTTTCGTTTGCCAGCCGATACTTTGTATTCACTCCGATGAATTCCTCCGGCCGCACCGCGGCGCTCAGGTCTTCGATTAGTCATCTCAGAAACGGCGGAAGCCTTTTGATTTTTGCCCACGGCGATGTCGAGCCCGACCCCGAGTTAAACCCAAGAGCCAGGGAAACCATCAGGGACTGGTCTCGGAGTATCGAAATCGTGCTGCGCGGAGTCCCTGAGACTCTACTCCTGGTGACGATTGTGAGCGGCGTGCTGATGCCCAGGTTTACGCGGAATCCAATCGTAAAAATCAGGAAGACCGCGCCCCGCCGCCAGAAGCTCGCCGAAGTGCTGCAAATGAGCCGGCAGATGATTTCTCCCCGCGGTATCAGGAACAATATTCACATTTCCTTCGCCAAGCCGATCAGAGTCCAAGATTTGCCGGCTGACGAACTGATGCCCGCCGTGACCGAGATTGCTCGCCAGCTGCTCGAAGAACACATGGCGTCCTTTGCAAGGACATTCTGATAACGAGGAAAGGAGTCATCATGAGAAAAGCTATTCCCGTTACTGTTGCCGCATTAGTTGTATTTTTTGTTGCCCTGTGGGGAATTCAAGGCCAGGACCCGCGTTTGCAGAACGCCCTTCGTCGGCCGGAGCTCAACGGTTGGGTTTTCGTGCATCTCCAGGGTTCGGCCCGCGAGGTCGGTTTCCAACACGGCTACCTGCTTTCGCCCGAAATCGATGATGCCTTCAAGGTGGTCAGACTCGGGCTCACTCATGACCATAACAAAGACTGGCAGTTCTTCCGCGATGTGGCCAGGAACATATTGTGGCCCCAGGTCGAGCAGGAGTATCGGGACGAGCTTCAGGGAATCGTTGAGGGACTAAATGCCAAGTCCGTAAAAATGGATATCTGGGATGTTGTCGCCATGAACGCCTTTCCCGAGTTTTCCTACTATGTGGACTGGATTAAAAAACAAAAAGCCTTGCCGGGCGAAGATAATGCCAGAAGGGTGGCGGAACGCTGCAGCGCTTTTGTGGCCACGGGGAGCTACACACGGGACGGGAAGGTTATCATCGGACATAACATTTGGTCATCATACATGGATGGCCAGCGCTGGAACATTATCTTCGACATAGTTCCTGAAAAAGGCTACCGCATCCTGATGGATGGATGTCCCGGGCTCATCCATAGCGCCGATGATTTTGGGATGAACTCGGCGGGCATCATGATCACCGAGACAACCATCACGGGATTTTTTGGCTGGAATTCGGACGGAATCCCCGAGTTTGTCCGGGCGCGAAAGGCGATGCAATACTCTGACTCGATTGATGATTTTGCGGAAATCATGAAGACGGGGAACAACGGCGGTTACGCCAATAACTGGCTGGTCGCCGACCGAAAGAGTAATGAGATTGCCAGCCTCGAGCTCGGGTTGAAAAATGTTACCTTGCAGCGGACCAAGGATGGATACTTTTGCGGCGCCAATTTTCCGGTCAACGAGAAATTGATGAAGGAAGAGACGGATTTTGACCCTGCTAAGTTGGGAGACAGCGCCAACGCGCGGCGCGTGCGCTGGGAGGAACTCATGGCCGAGTACAAGGGCAAAATCGACGTCGCCGCTGGCCAGAAGTTTCTTTCGGACCACTGGGATACTTACGAAAAAAAAGAGGCTCCGAGCGAAAGGACTTTGTGCGGACACGTTGACCTTTCGCCGAGGGGCATGAAGGGATGGCAGGAGCCGTACGGCCCGGCTGGAACTGGGCAGGCGAAAGTCGCGAATGCTTCGATGGCCGGGGAGATGTCGTTTATGGCAGCGATGGGGCATCCGTGCGGCATAGACTTCAAGGCGGCGCCGCACCTTCGGCTCCACCCCCAGTTCAAGTGGCAGAAGGAGTACCTCCGGGATCTCGATTCCCGGCCGTGGACCAAGTTCGCTGCTGTCAAATAGTTTTCTGGGGAGGTTCTCCGAGGGGACAGGTCAGTCCGGTTTTGAACGACCTTGTTGGGGCGCGCCCATTAGCCGTCCGTCGGTTTCTCCGGTTCTCCGGACGTGAGGAAATGGAAGGCCCTGTTCATGTCCCTGTGGTTGGCCACCAATACCAGAGTGTCTTCCGCCTCGATAATGAACTCGGCGCCGGGGCTGGCGAATGAGTCTTCGTCCCTGACCACAGCGATCACGGTCGCGCCCGTTTTTTTGCGGAGGTTGATTTCGCGCAGGGTCTTGCCGGCCGGCCACGATCCTTTCACAATATAAAAGGTTTCGGCCGTTCCGGCAGAAAGAAAATCGGCAATCCTCTCTGCGGACGGCTTGATGAGTTCGCATGTCCCCCGGAGAAGCCCGTAGCATTCGCCCCTGAGGACCTTGACCTGGGCATCGATGATATTCCTGGGAATGTAATACCTGTCCAAAACGCGGGTGAAGATCTCAATTGAGGTCTCGAACTCCTCCGGGATCACGTCACTCGCACCCAATCTGTACAATTCATCGATTTCAGAGGCGTACCGTGTCCGGACGATGATGAAGAGGTCGGGGTTCATCTCCCGCGCCAACCTGACTCCCCGGCGCGTCGTTGCCGGGTCGGAAATGGCGAAGACCATGCTTCTGGCCTTCTCTATCCGGGCAGCCTTCAAGATCGTGCGGCTCGACGTGTCCCCGAAGATAATCGGCTCTCCCTCTGCCGTCGCTGTCCGGACCGTCTCCGGATTCAGCTCGAGAATGACATAACTGATCCCCGCTTCCTTGAGGACATGGGCCAGGTTCCGGCCGTTGAGGCCGTAGCCGGCGATGACCACGTGGTCATGGAGCATTCGCATCGTTTTTTCGTTGACTTCCTCGACTCGGCCTTTCCAGCGGAAGGCGCGCTCCGTTTTTTCCGCCAGGGAGGGAGCAATTTGAATCAGGAAAGGAGTCGCGGTAACGGTCAAAATGGACGAGGCGAGAAAGATCTGAAAAGCATTTCCCGGAAGCAGGCCATTGGCCCGTCCGACGCTCGCTAAAACAAACGAGAATTCTCCGATCTGGGCCAGAGCCAGGCCCGTGATCAGCGCAATCCGGGGGCTATAGCCCAGGATTCTTACAGTTAAAACCACGATAAGCGCCTTGACACAAAGGATGGAGAGAACCAGAGCAAGCACAAGGAGCCTGGACTTCCAGACAACCGCAGTGTTGAGCAGCATGCCGATGGAGATGAAAAAGAGGCTGTTGAAGACATCCTTGAAGGGTAGGATGTCGGAAACCACCTGATGGCTGTATTCCGATTCTGAAATGATGACACCGGCCAGAAAGGCGCCGAGGGCCAGGGAAAGCCCCAGCCAGGAAGTCAGTTCGGCCATTCCCAAGCAGATAAACAGCGAGGTGATCAGAAAAACCTCTCGAATCCGGGTTCCAACGACAAGGTGGAGGATCCGGGGCATGAGATATCTCGCGACGGCAAATACGGCTGCGATGGCTGCTCCGCTGATCAGGAAACGGAACAGGATGGCCGGTAGTGACGCAGACCGGACATTGGCCAGGACAGGAATCAGGGCAATCATCGGCACGATGGCCATATCCTGGAAGATCAGGATGCCGAGCGAAATTCGGCCCTGAGGAGCGTCAGTTTCTCCTCGATCGGAAAGAATTTTCAGGACCACAGCCGTGCTGCTCAAGGAGATGAGAAAGCCATAAAAGACCTCATCTTTGATAGGGACGTTTAGGAAATACAGAACGAGCATTGTCGCCGATATCGTCAGGATGACCTGAAGCCCGCCGCCGACCCAGAAATTCCGCTGAATGCGCTTCAGCCTGTCGAGAGTGAATTCCAGGCCGATCATGAAAAGGAGCATAACGACGCCGATCTCAGCCAGCGCATTAACCGTCTCGATGTCCTTGACGAGAGAAAACCCTCCGGGGCCGATGAGAACTCCAGTGAGGAGAAACCCGACCACAGTCGGGAGCTTAATTCGATGAGAAATCAGGATGATCAGAATGGCGGCTGCCAGAAGTATGACCAGCTGCCCGAGGATCGAAAAGCTCATGGTCTCCGGTGTGCCCTGATTGGAGCTTATAACACAGAAAAAAAGGGCGGGTCAACATAGAAACAGGGGACAAGGGCTGAATCGGGTTGGCGATTTTGACGAACTGAATTTGCAGAGTCTTGTCAATTCGGGTAAGCTTTTAAGAGAAAGAACCATGAATTTTCCCCAGAAAGTGCCTTTGGGGGTCATCGCCATCACCGTGATCATGTTTTTTGTGGCCTTGGCGACCGACATTTTTTGGCTGGGGAGGTGGGTTGCAGGCGCATTTCCCTCGACCATGCCGATCGATGACCGCGTTTACGCTGCTTTTGCTGCGCCGGATATCATTATGTCCCTCTTTCTTTATGCAGGCGCCCTCGGCCTCCTCAGGCTCAGAAAGTGGGGTTTTGTTGCGGCTTTTGTTGCCATGGGAATGTGGCTCTTCGACTCGACCCTTGTCCTCGGTATCACCGGACTCTCCCGGATCAACATTATCGGCCCCAGCCTCTTTTTTGCCGCATTTACGGTCATTTATCTTTGGACAAGAAGAAACCTATTTAGGTAAACATCTCCGTTTGTGTGATTCAATAGGGCGCAGGGGGCTGCCCTGAAGCCCCCGTAGCGGAAGGGGGACCCATCGGTTTTTTCCGATGGGGGGAACCGACGGGACTGGTTCCGGGGGTGCGGGGGCCAAAGGGCAGCCCCCTGCGCCCATCATAAAAATTATATAGTGGGAGATGCTTCCCCTGCTTAGCCGACCCTTGCTTCTTCGGTGAAAGTCGGCTATCCTAATCCACTATTATTTTAGGAGGAATGATCATGGCCATAATCCTTGATGGACACAATCTTACAGTGGAGAAAGTCGTTGAGGTGGCCCGGGGAAACGCGCCGGTCGAGCTTCATCCTGAGGCCAAAAAAAGAATCGAGAAATGCCGCGCTCTCCTCGAAGACAAAATCCAGAAGCGCGAGATCATGTACGGCGTCAATACCGGGATCGGCGAGCTGTCTGAGGTTGTTTTAACCCAGGAACAAGTAGAAAAATATCAACGCTATATCATTTACAGCCACGCCGCCGGCTACGGAAAACCGCTGCCGATCGACGTGGTCCGGGCGGCCATGCTGAGCCGGATCAGCTGTCACTGCCATGGGCATTCGGGGATGAGGCTCGTGGTGACCGAGACCTTAAAGGACATGCTCAACAGGGGTGTGACTCCCGTCGTTTGCGAGAAGGGGTCCGTGGGTGCCTGCGGAGACCTTTCTCCGATGTCGCAGATCGCCCTGGCCCTGATGGGAGAAGGGGATGCATTCTATAAAGGCGAGCGGCTTCCCGCGGCTGAGGCGCTCAAGAGAGCCGGCATCAAGCCGGTCGTCCTCCATGCCCGCGATGGCCTTGCCGCGATCAACGGTTCCAATTTTATCGCTGGATTGGGCGCTCTTGAGGTTTATGATGCCCATCGCTGGCTGAAGAACTCGGAAATCGCCGCCGCCATGACCCTTGAAGTCGTTAATGCCAACATGAAGGCTTATGACGAGCGTCTTCATAAAACTCGTGGCTATCCCGGGGCCCTGGAGTGCGCGGAGAACATCCGGCGCATTACCGAGGGCAGCGAGCTGCTGGCTAAGATTGGAAAAAAGAAAGTCCAGGATGCTTACAGCCTTCGCAGCACGCCGCAGGTGGTGGGCGCGGCTCGCGATGCTCTCAAATGGACGCGCTATATGCTCGAAATTGAGCTTAACGGAGCTGCCGACAACCCCGTCTTTTTCCCTGATGAACAGCTCGTCCTGACAGGGGCTAATTTCCAGGGCACGCCGCAGGCCTTTGCCCTCGAGCTCTTGGGAACGTCCGTGACGACTGTCTCAGTAATTTCAGAGCGCCGTCTCAACCGCCTGATGAACCCTCATTTGAGCGTCGGGCTGCCCGCTTTTTTGACTGAAGGGGCGGGGATGTTTTCCGGGTTGATGCTGTCGCAGTATACGGCCGGGGCGCTCGTTTGCGAGAACCGGGTTCTCTCGCATCCGGCCGCGACCGGCTCGATTCCGGCCGCCGCAGATCAGGAAGACTTTGTCAGCATGGGCTGGACCACGGCCCTCAAAACCCAAAAGATCCTTGACAACGCCCAGGCGGTGCTGGCCATAGAGATGATGGCCGGAGCGCAGGCCATCGATTTTCGGAAGCCCCTTCAGCCGAGCAAAGGAGTCCAGGCGGCTTATAATGTCATCCGGAAATATGTCGCTCATCTGGAAGAGGACAGGCCAATTTTCGATGATATCAACAAGCTTAAAGAAGTTGTTCAGTCAGGAGAAATCCTCGAGGCTGTGGAAAAAGCTGTCGGCGAGTTGAAATAAGAACAGAATCTGTGTTGTTTAAAGCTCTCATCTTTGATATGGACGGGTTGATGATCGACAGCGAACGTCTGTATTGGCAGGTTGAGCGGGATATCGCCAGGAGATACGGAAAAGAGGTCAAGGACGAAACGCTCTGGAAAATGATGGGGAGGCGGCCGATCGAGGGGCTGAGGATTTTTGTAGAGGACCTGAAGCTCCCGATAACAGCCGAAGAGGCTTTGGAGATGAGAGACAAGCGGATGCGGGAGAAATACAAGAACGAATCCGAGCCCATGCCAGGTCTATTTCACATCCTGGGCACGTTTGATAACAAGTTGAAGCTCGCCGTCTGCACCGGCGCGCAGAGAGAGTTCCTGGATATCGTCGTGGATCGCCTGGGCATCCGCGGGAAATTTTGGGTCCTTCAGGCTTCCGACGAGATAAAAAAGGGGAAGCCCGACCCGGAAATCTATCTAACCACCTGCCGGAAGCTCGGCTGCAAGCCCCGCGAATGCGTGGTTCTGGAGGATTCTTCGAACGGTGCTCTGGCCGGGAAGCGGGCTGGCTGCTATGTCGTCGCCGTTCCTTCGGATTATTCCCGGGGCCAGGATTTCGCGTTTGTCGATTTTGTGGCCAACGACCTTGTTGACGCCGAGGACCATATTTTATGGCTTTTGCAGGCGAGGTAGCTAGATGGTTACCGCCAGTCATTGCGAGCAAAAGCGAAGCAATCTCAAGAAATAGGAAATTGATATTGTGTTCCCGTTTTTTTAAGATTATGGCATAGGAGACCGCCATGATAGAAGGAAGAATCGTTCTGGTTACAGCGAGCAGCCGGGGGATCGGAAGAGAAACTGCAATTCGACTGGCGGATGACGTAGCCGCAGTTGCCGTTCATTATAAAAGCAGCATGCGAGCTGCTGGGGAGGTTGTGGAAGAAATCAAGAAAAAAGGAAAATTGGGCCGGGCCTTTGCTGCAGACCTTGACAATGAAAACGAGGCCGTAGGTTTAATTAGCGCTGTTGAGGCCGAATTCGGCAGGATCGATATCCTCGTGAACAATTATGGCCCTCTCATTTCAAAACCGTGGCAGGAAGCGACAACGGCAGAATGGGAGGCTATGTTCAGAGGGAATTTCTTGAGCGCGCTGCACTGCCTCAAAGCCGCCCTGCCCGGAATGAGGTTGCGCAAATGGGGGCGAATCATCAATATCGGTTACAGCCGAGTGGAACATCTCGGGGCCTTCGCCATGATCGCCCCATATGCAGTCGCCAAGACAGCGCTTCTTATACTCACCCGCTCGGCTGCGGTCTCCGAGGCCGAGTCCGGCGTGACGGTTAACATGGTCTCGCCCGGACTGATCGAAGGCGGGCTGATGCCCGGCAAGAAGGCCATTCCCGACGAATTGATCGGGAAACGAATGGATGTCGCCGAAGCGGTGAGTTTTCTGGCCTCTGATAAATCTGCACACATCACCGGCACAAACCTGATCGTCGCAGGCGCCTGGAAACTTTAGAATCTATAAAAGGAGGGGATATGTTATTTAATAAGGTTTTTCTGAACTTTTTGAAAATCTTTCTGGTCCTGTTTCTTTTTAGTCCCTGTTTCGCCCAGCTCGCAACTTTTTGCATATACCCAAAATTGCCATTAGAGATTTTTAGTAACTCGTTTTTTGCTGTCATCGAGCAG
>CAZLFV010000072.1:0-13240 GCA_964558915.1 uncultured Eubacteriales bacterium
AAGAAAGAAGAAATAAAAGAAATAAAGAAAGAGAAAAAAAAGAAAAAACTATGGGCGGCCCTACTCGAATTTGATTTTAAAAAGCTGCTTGTTCCCGCACTGGTGAGCTTGGCCATTATCATCCTAGGAGTTGTCATCTGGCAGTTTATCCTGAAGCCTTCAAAAAGAGCCGTCACGGGTCCGGCGGTTGCCGCAAAGCGCTCGGTGGCCGTGCTCGCCTTTGAAGATCTCAGTTCGGCGAAAGAATATCAGTATCTGGGCGACGGGATGGCCGAAGCGATAATCGATACCCTGGGGAATATCGACGGCCTCTGGGTCCCGGCAAGTGCCTCCTCATTCTCGCTCCGGGCTGCAGGCCTCACTGAAACAGGGATAGGACAGCGCTTGGGGGTGGAACACGTCTTAAAGGCGAACTTGCAGGTGATCCAGGATAAACTTCTGATCACAGCCAAACTGGTCAAGGTGAAGGACGGCACCGTGGTTTGGTCAAATCAGTACGACGCCAGCACAGCGGACATCTTCCCCGTCATGGAGGATATCGTCAGTGGCCTTCTCAAAGCCGTTCATATCAAGCTGCCTCAAGGGGAGGCAACTTCTTTTATTGGGATCCCATCAAAAAGCCCGGCAGCGTATAACTTGTATTTGCGGGGCCGCTTTCTCAGGAACAAAGGCGGAAAAGAGAACTTCGGCGAAGCCATAGAATTTTTTGAAAAAGCCGTGAAAGAAGACCCGGCCTTTGCGCTGGCTTACTGCGGGCTGGCCGACGCCTATGCCGTTCTTGCCACCAATTTCAATTGGCTGCCGGTCGAGACATTTGTCAAGGCGCGCCTAGCCGTCGTCAAAGCTCTCGAGCTCGACCCGAATCTCGCTGAGGCCCATATGTTGCTCGGGGTGATCAAAGCGAATTTCGACTGGGACTTTGCCGCGGCTGAAAAAGCCTACAAGGAAGCCATTCGGCTCAGGCCGAGCTCTATGCTTGTCCATCAGTGGTACGCTATATTTCTGTCGACTCAAGGCCGGCATGAGGAGGCCATCGCGGAGATCAAAAAGTGCCGCGAGCTTGACCCTCTTTCTCCAGGCATCGCCACCAATGTTGGAGCGCTTCTGTATTTTGCCCGCCGCTACGACCTGGCGCTTGAAGAGCTGAACGCATCAATCAGGACGCATCCCTCCTTTTTTCCTAACTATTATTATCTGGGATTGGTCCACATCCAGATGGAACAAAACGGAGAAGCTGTCAAGGCCTTCGAGAAGGCCCGGTTGCTGGGAGGAGAACCGCTGGACATAAATCTTCGCATCGCCTATGTCTATGCCCTTCAGGGCGGCCTCAGGCAAGAGGTTGGGAAGATCCTTGCGGAGGCCATAAAAGCGTCGAGCCAAGGCTATTTCTCGCAAGTTTCGATCGCCACGGTTTATGCGGCCTTGGGTGAAAAAGACCAGGTTATGGCGTGTCTTGAGAAAGCTCTCGCGGAGCGCGATATCAAGCTGGTCTTCCTGAAAGTCCACCCGATGTTCGACCGGGTCCGGAGAGACCCGCGTTATCTTGACTTGATGCGACAAATCGGCCTGGAAAAGTAACGCCTAGATTAAGGGGGGCTCATGAATAAAATTTCCCGTCGGCAATTCCTCGGAGAATCTGGCAGGGCGTTGGCCGGAACGGCCGCCCTGGTCGCTGGAGTCGATGCGGTTTCGTCTGCTTTGGGCGCTCGGACTCAAAACTATAGCCCGAACGATAAAATTCATGTTGCGCTCATCGGAAGCGGCGGGATGGGAAAAAACGACCTCACTGCCTTCCTGCGGATCCCTGAAGTGGAGTGTCTGGCCGTCGCTGATATTGATGCAGGACATGTCTTGGAAGGGCTCCGGATTGTCGAAGAAAGTCGCGGCAAGAAACCACAGGGTTACAGCGATTTCCGCAAGATTCTCGACCGCCAGGATATCCATGCTGTGATCATAGCCACTCCGGACCATTGGCATGCCCTGGCCACGATTCTAGCCTGTCAAGCCGGAAAAGACGTTTATGTCGAAAAGCCATTGGCAACATCCATCCAGGAAGGCCGGGCCATGGTCACTGCCGCGCGCAAGCACGGCCGGGTTGTCCAAGTGGGCACACAGCAAAGGAGCGCCGCTCATTTTCAGGATGCTGTTGCTTTTGTCCAGTCCGGCCAGCTCGGAAAAATCAGGATGGTCCGAGCCTGGGCCTACCTCGACTGGAAAGGCGATATTGGGAATCCTCCTGATGGCGCCCCTCCGCCGGGCGTGGATTACGATTTCTGGCTTGGGCCGGCTCCATCGCGGCCGTTTAATCCAATGCGTTTCCATCACAATTTCCGCTGGTTCTGGGACTATTCAGGCGGCCTGATGGCCGACTGGGGAGCCCATATGGTCGATGTCATCATGTGGGCAATGAAAGAGGACCCCGTGAGCGTAGCCTCCGTAGGAGGGAAATACGGCTTTCCGGATGACATCCGCGAAACCCCGGACACGCAGCAGGCGATTGTCGAGTTTCCGCGCTTTTCCATGGAATGGGAACATATGATCGGCTGCGGCGTGGGCCCATGGCAGCGCGAGCACGGGGTCGAGTTCCACGGCGAAAACGGGATCCTTGTCGTGGACAGGGAGGGCTGGGAAGTTCATCCTGAAACCGACCAACTCAAGCAGCCCGAACGCGTTTTCCGGATGATGGCCAGGCCGCGGCAGCCGGCTGAGGAAGATTTCCATTTCGCCCATGTTCAAAATTTCGTCGGCTGCTTGAAATCGCGCTTGACGCCGGCCGCGGACGTCGAAGCCGGGCACAGGTCGATTATTCCCTGCCATCTCGCCAACATTGCGGTGAGGCTCCGCCGCAACATCCGCTGGGATCCATCCACAGAAAAGATCATCAACGACCCGGAAGCCCAGCAGCTTGCGGGAAAGCCCTACCGGAAACCCTGGGTTCTGCCGCTGACATGAGAAAAATCAGCTAAGAGGAGGATAATATGGTCAGGACGAGCCGCCGTGATTTTCTCAAGTCCACAGCCCTTGGGATTGCTGCAACAACCCTGGGCGCAAGTGAAACGAGGGCTCGTCCATTTAGCCTGGGCCTGGCTTCCTACACTTTTAAGGAGTTCAGCCTCGCGGATACGATCTCCATGGCCAAGAGGGTCGGCCTGGAAAAGATCGCCCTGAAGAGCGTGCATCTGCCCTTGGAAAGCGGCCAGGTAGATATCACCGCCGCTTGCGAAAAAATCAAGAGCGCTGGGCTCGACCTCTACGGGTGCGGCGTTATCTACATGACAAATGAGCACGAAGTCGAAGAGGCCTTCAATTATGCCAGGACGGCAAAAATAAGAATCATTATCGGGGTCCCCGATCCGGACCTCCTCGAGTTAGTTAACCGGAAGGTCCAGGAATATGATATCAAACTGGCTATTCACAACCACGGCCCGGAGGACAAGCTTTATCCGACGCCGGAGAGTGCCTACGAACGGGTTGAGAGCCTGGACCAACGGGTGGGCCTCTGTCTTGATATCGGTCATGCGAAAAGGTCGGGCATCGACCCCGCCGCTGCGGCCAGGCGCTTTGCCGCACGGCTGCTCGAGGTTCATCTCAAGGATGTCAGCGCGGCCACGAAAGAAGGACAAACTGTAGAGGTAGGCCGCGGTGTCATCAACATCCCCGAATTTGCTCGTGCCATTATCCAAACGCATTACCAGGGGACACTAGCCTTTGAGCATGAAAAAGACCCTCTGGACCCGCTTCCAGGCCTGGCGGAATCCGTGGGATATTTTCGCGGAGTCCTGGCGGCTATCTAGCCGGCCGAAAACCCGTTGGTGCCCTGCTATCTCCCATTTTCCTATAGGAAAAATATCCAATTCCGTCTATAATGAAAACTCGTTGAGGACGACAGGATATGAAGACCGGCTTGGGTCAACTCCGGAACATCGGCATCAGTGCGCATATCGATTCTGGAAAAACAACCTTGACGGAGCGGATTCTCTTTTACTGTAAGAAAATCTACAGGATGCACGAGGTCAAGGGCAAGGACGGTGTCGGAGCGACGATGGATTCGATGGAGCTCGAAAGAGAACGGGGCATCACCATATCCTCCGCGGCCACCAACGTGACTTGGTCCGGCCATCAGATCAATATTATCGACACTCCCGGCCATGTCGATTTCACCATTGAAGTCGAACGCTCGTTGAGGGTTCTCGACGGAGCGGTCTTGGTGCTCTGCTCAGTCGGCGGGGTCCAATCCCAGACAATCACGGTTGACCGGCAGCTCAGGCGCTATGGAGTTCCCTGGATTGCCTTTGTCAATAAGCTCGACCGGGTCGGCGCCGACCCTTTGAAAGTCACGAATCAGCTTCGCGACAAGCTCGGGCACAACGCCGTTCTCCTCGAAATTCCAATCGGACTCGAGGGCAAACATGAGGGCATCGTCGACCTGGTGGCCATGAAAGCCGTTTATTTTGACGGAATTCAGGGTGAGATCGTCAGGATGGAGGAGATTCCCGCAGAGCTCGGGCCCGAAGCCAAAAAAAGGCGAGCTGAACTGCTTGATGCGGCTTCTCTTTATTCCGATGAGCTGATGGAAGCTGCCCTGAAAGGTCGGGAGACTCAGGAGCAAATCATCGAGGCCGTGCGGAGAGGCACGATATCCAAGGCCTTGACTCCTGTTTTTATGGGCTCCGCCTATAAAAACAAAGGGGTCCAGCCGTTACTCGATGGGGTTGTCCGTTATCTTCCCAATCCCGCCGAAGTCGAGAATTATGCCTATGACCTCGATCACAGCGCAAAACAAATCAAACTGAATCCGGATCCAAGAGCGGCCGCTGTGGCTCTGGCCTTCAAGCTTGAGGACGGGCCTTACGGCCAGCTGACATACATCCGAGTTTATCAGGGCGAAATCAAGAAGGGAGAGGGACTTTTCAACACCCGCTCTCGGCAAAAGCTCAGGGTGGGCCGGCTCGTGCGGATGCATGCCGAAAGCATGGCCGATATCGAGGGGGCGGAAAGCGGGGATATAGCCGCCCTTTTTGGAGTGGACTGCCAATCAGGCGACACCTTGGTCAAGCCCGGGTTGAACCTGGCCATGTCCGCGATCTATGTGCCCGAGCCCGTGATTTCGCTCGCCGTCTTGCCGGCGAGCGCAAAATCCGCGGATAACCTGTCCAAAGCGCTCAAGCGCTTCACCAAGGAAGACCCCACTTTCCGAACTTATATTGACCCCGAGTCCAAGCAGACCATCATCCAAGGGATGGGGGAGCTTCATCTGGATGTCTACATTGAGCGGATGAAGCGAGAATACAAGGTGGATTTGCAAACCGGGATGCCCGAAGTTGCGTATCGCGAATCCATCTCTCTCCGGGCAGAATTTGATTACACGCATAAAAAGCAGACGGGCGGTGCAGGTCAGTTCGGCCGGGTTACAGGTGCTATTGAGCCCCTGCCAGGAAAGCCCTACGAGTTCGTGAACGAAGTCAAGGGCGGAAGAATTCCCCGGGAATTCATCCCTTCTTGCGACAAAGGCTTCCGCGCTGCGCTCAGAAAGGGCAAGCTGATTGGCTTCCCGATCACAGGAGTGAAAGTGGTCTTGATGGACGGCCAGTCGCATGAAGTCGATTCTTCGGACCTGGCCTTTCAGGCGGCTGCCCAGGGAGCGTTTTGGCAAGCCTATGCCAAGGCCAAACCGCAGATCCTTGAGCCGATCATGAAGCTCTCTGTTGAGGGCCCGGTGGAATTTGTCGGCAGCATTTTTGGGAGCATCAATCAGAGGCGGGGGTTGATCGTCAGCACCATCGAGGATGGGATTTTCGCCCGCGTGGACGCGGAAGTCCCGCTCAGCGAAATGTTTGGGTATTCGACCGTCCTCCGCTCCATTACCCAGGGCAAGGCGGAGTTCACCATGGAATTCTTGAAATACGCCAGGGTCCCCGCTCAAATAGCCGAGAAGCTGACTGCCGAGCACGAAGAAAAAAACAAAAAAGAGAAGGCGAAATAAACAAAGGAGTCCGGATTATGCTCAGAGAAGAACTCATCAAAAGAAGTCCTTTGAGAATTCTCGAGACGTCCATCCACGGGGGGCTGGGAAAAGGAAATGTCGGTGTCCTGGCTTCGCGAAAAGGAGTGGGAAAAACGGCCTGTCTTGTCCATATCTCCGCGGACAAGCTCTTTCAGCAAAAGCCGGTCATCCATGTTTCCTACTCGAGTCGCGTGGACCACATCATCAACTGGTACGAGGATATCTTCAAGGAGATCGCCAAAAGCCTGAACCTGGAATCCAGTGCAGACATCCACGAAGAGATCATCAAGAACCGGGTGATCATGAATTTCAATCAAGAGGGGGCCAAAACCGAGCAGGTCCTGCGCGCGCTTTCAGCCATGATTCAATACGGCAAGTTCGCCGCTGAAACAATCATTGTCGACGGCTACAATTTTATCCGGTCCTCGCCCGATGACCTCAAAAAATTCAAGGATTTCGCCGCTAAGATCGGGCTTGAAGTTTGGTTCAGCGCCTCACTTAAAGGCGATGACCCTTTGTTTGACGACCAGGGCCTTCCTCATGAGCTGAAGCGGTACTTGGATTCGATTGATGTCTTGATCACGCTTCATTCCGTGGAAAACTTAGTCCAATTGCGTTTGGTCAAGGACCATGATTACCCAGCTCCGGCCGAGCTCAGGCTGACTCTAAACCCGGGCACTCTTCTTATCGCCGAGCCCTGAAGAGCAGGCAATGAACAGGCATTTTTTTATTATCCGCGCCGGCGCGGCCGTCAGCCTTTTTTTAATACTATTAAACAGTCCAACCGGGGTGGATTGCGCTGAAAAAATGGCCACTCCAGCCAAGCACCTCAAAATCTTAAAGCAGATTTATGACGAAGTGAAAGAGCTCGGGCGTTATCCGGGCGAGGATTTCATCCGCAGGGAATTCTTTATCGGGAATGAGGATGACGACGATACAAACAAGAACCAGCACGTCGCTGTCTTGATCCAGACTATTGAGGGCCAAGAAAAAATGCGCATCCAGGTGACCGCCATGGAGCCCAGCAAGGAAAATCCTCAAGTCAAATACGCCACATTATCGAAAAGCATGTTGTGCCAAGTCGGAGCGAATATCGTAGCGATTGAGACCTCGGATTATGACAAGCATGAGCTCGAGAGACTGGCCGCCGAGATTTTGCGCGCCGTCCTGGCCAAGAAGAAGTTACTCAGATTAACTTGCTCTTAGCATCAAGCTCTGCCGCCAGAGCGCGGAGCGAGGGCGTTACCGCAACAAAATACGGCGGCGCCTGTTCCAGGCTCTTCAGTATCAGCGGCAGGCTCGCGACCTCCTCATGGGCATGGCGCCTGCTCATTTCAAGAGAAGGAGCAGCCAGCCGTTTTCCCTTGCTCATAACCGGTTGAACAAGAGCGCGGCCCTTGGGCGTATCATCGACCAGCGCGAGGACGTCGCCTCGCATCAGGCCCTTTTCGTCGCATTCCCGAAACACCTGCTTGCGGCCCGGCCAGGTTGCTTTGCCCTCCGACCGTTTGCGCCGCGGCTTGCCGGCGTATTCTTGAAGCTTGTAGGCACAGTCTAGATACGGCCCGTCAGAAGAGGTATCCATCCGGGTGCCCACTCCATATCCGTCAATAGGGGCACCGGCCCGAGTGAGACGTTCGAGCTCATATTCATCGAGATTGCCGCTGGCAAAGATTTTCACGCCTTCAAACCCACCGCGATCCAGGATCGCGCGGACATTGCGCGCATGACTGTCTAGGTCGCCGCTGTCAATACGCACAGCCCGAAGCTCAATCCCCAGGGACTTAAGGCGCGGCAGGAGCGCCACAATCTTTTCCGCGCCCGCTTCGGTATCATAGGTATCGATCGGAAGCATGGCGCCTTGGGGATAGCTGCGCAGGAAATACTCGAAAGAGACGGCCTCATCCTCGAAAGCCTGAATATAAGAATGAGCCATAGTGCCATAACTTGGAATGCCGAACTCACGCTCAGCCAGGACATTGGAACTCCCGGTAAATCCGGCTAAATAGCTGGCCCGCGCCGCCAAGAGGCCGGCCTCAGAGCCATGGGAGCGTCGCAGCCCGAATTCCACGAGCATCGAGCCGGGCGCGGCCAGGACCATGCGCGCCGCCTTGGAAGCAATAAGCGTTTGAAAATGGAGCAGGTTGATCAAGCGGGTTTCCACCAGTTGCGCCAAGGGCAGCGGCGCGACGACCCGAAGTATGGGTTCGTCTGGAAAAAACACCGTGCCCTCGGGCATGGCCTCCACATCGCCAGCAAAGTGTGCATTTTCAAGATAATCAAGGAATCTCCTCTTGAACCGTCCCGTGGAATCGAGCCAGCCGACCTCGTCCCGGGCAAAGCGGAGATTTTCAAGAAAATCGAGCGCCTGCTCCAGGCCTGCGGCGACCAGAAAATTCCGCCGCGGAGGGAGTCGGCGAACAAAAAACTCAAATACGGCCGGCTCTTCGAGGCCATGGTCGAGATAGCTTTGCGCCATGGTAAGCTGATAAAGATCGGTCAGCAAAAGGCTGGGTCGAGGCATCATCAGACCTTCTTAAGATATGCGCCGAAGAATGGCGCCATGGTCTCGCATTTCTTGGATCGCCTTGGCTCCGTCGTCCGGACGAACGTCGACCGCCCGGACGGCATCCTCCAGAACGAAGACCTCAAAACCCAGGCGCAGCGCGTCTAGGACTGTATAGAGGACGCAATAATCCGTGGCTAAACCGCCGATCCAGAGGCGCTTCACCTTGAGTTTTTTGAGCTTTTTGGTCAGGTCTGTCGCCTGAAAACCTGAATAAACATCCAGCTCGGGCTGATTGGCCTTGGAAATGATGTCCACGCCAGCAGGAAGTTGCAGCCCGGATGCGAATTCGGCCCCGTGGGTCCCGGGTACGCAGTGCGGCGGCCACAGCCCGCCTTCTGACTTGAACGAGGCGTGATTGGGCGGGTGCATTTCGCGCGTGGCGAACACTGGCAAGCCGCGCTCGGTGAACAAGCGGATATACTGGTTAAGCACCGGAATAACGGCATCGCCGTCCGGCACGGCCAAGCTGCCGCCGGGCAGGAAATCGTTTTGGACGTCTACGACAATGAGGGCATCACCCGGTTGAGGGAAAGCCTGATGTTCTGGGGAATTGTTCATCGCTTTTCGTCCTGAATGTGCTCGTTCAACCGAAAACATACCGCTATCGCGCAATCGTTGTCAATCGCAGTAAATATATTATGAGCAGCAAAATATTAGGAGTGAAGGCGGCAACTCGAGTGGCATTCCAGATTGGGCCGGATGGATGCCGGCCCAGAGGTTGAGAGACAAGCGCCTTTAGGATAAAATCCGGGTATGTCCAAAATGGGAAATCCGAAAATCGCAGGTGCGGGAATCTGTTGCCTTGATCATATCCTGGTCGCTCCCCAGATTACCTGGGGTGATACCGCCCAGCTCGAAGACTACAGGACTCAAGGCGGAGGACTTGTCGGCACAGCCCTTGTTGCCTGCAGCCGGCTGGGCGCAGAATGCCGGATGTTCAGTTTTCTCGGAGACGATGAGGTCGGAGATCAGATTGCAGCAGGACTTGTTGCGGAAGGCATAAGCGTGGCCGGGATTGCCCGGATATGCGGAGGCGCCAGCCCATTTAGCTTTATTCATGTCGATAGCCGCTCTGGAGAACGGACAATTTTCCACCGCGCGGCCTCGGGCACAGAAAAGGCCCAGTTGCCTGATCTCAGCTGGATTTCCGGGTGCGACGCGCTTCTCATTGACGATTATTACCCGAGCCTCGCTCTGGCGGCCGCCAAGACTGCGCAGGACAAAGGGATTCCCGTGGTCGCGGATGTCACAATGATTTCTCCAAAAAATTTGGAGTTTTTCCGCAACGTTTCAGTCCTGATAGCTCCGCGCAAATTTGCCGCCCAAATCAGATATGGTGACGATTTGCCCGACGCCCTTGAAGCCATTCACAGGCTCGGGCCGAAAATCGCCCTGATCACCCTCGGCTCAGAAGGATGGATCTCCTCCTCGCCGGAAGGCAAAAGCAGGGGAAAGGCATTCAAAGTTGAAGTCGCCGACACGACGGGCGCGGGCGATGCTTTTCACGGTGCCTTTGCTTATGGCCTGACGCAGGGGTGGGGGACCGACCGGTGCGCGGAGTTCGCCTCCGCAGTCGCGGCGATAAAGTGCTCCAAGCCCGGTGGCAGAACCGGACTTCCCTCCCTCTCCCAGGCTGTCGTTTTCTTGAAAAGAAAAGGCCGGCTGAACTGGTCGGACTTTGAAATTCAGGCTGCCTAAAAAGGCAACACGCCGTCCGTGCTGGTGCTGCTTTTCAAGTAAACGGCAATTGCCCTCGAGATCATATAGATAATCCCTCCGGCGAGCACGAGGCTGTAAATTGTGAGCAAGACCGTGTAAGAGAGGGCTTTTTTCTGAGAAATATCCAGCGGGAACAAAAGATCCGTCAATGTTTTCCCGAACATGATGATCATCATGGCGATCCCGATCGCCGACCGGTAGAAATATTCCTTGGCATTGACCGTGCTTGTCGAATCCAGGACCAGAAGCGGATAGAGCAGCCAGGCGATGACAACCCAGACCGCGATGAACAGCCCGATTCGCGTCCATCGCTTTAGCGCCGGAGGGGTTCTTTTTTCCATTTTCAAGATGCCATTCGGCTTCTGCTAACTGAGCGGGTTTGAGCCCAGAAGGCGCTTCAGTCCTTCAGCCGGACAAAGACAGTTGTCTGCCCGGATTTATCCTGGAACTTGAGTTCAAACAGACTAGGATAAGACTTGATGAGCTGGGACAACTGCTTGAAGCCATAGGTCCTCGGGTCAAACCCGGGGTCCAGCTGGCGCAGGTAAAAACCGATCGTCCCAAGGTTGGCCCAGCCGTCTTCTTGCACAGCCATGTCAAAGGCGCCCCGGAGAAGGGGAACGGGGTCGAACTTTTTCGCCGTCTCCTCTCCTGCTTTCTCGCTCAGCTTCTTCTGGTTTTTTCTTTCCCTGGAAGGGGCTTCGAGCGAGACAAGATTTTCTGTATAGATAAAAATATTGCAGGCGTTGATAAAAGCTTTGGGCGTTCTGCGCTTGCCGATCCCCATAACAAAAAAACCCATTTCCCGGATTCTGGTCGCCAGGCGCGTGTAGTCGCTATCGCTCGAAACGATGCAGAACCCGTCCACGAGATGGCTGTGGAGAATGTCCATGGCGTCGATGATTAAAGCGCTGTCTGTCGCATTCTTGCCCACCGTATACCGGAACTGCTGAATCGGCTGGATGGCGTTGTCGTGAAGGGCATGTTTCCAGCCGGACATGTTGACAGTCGTCCAGTCGCCGTAGATCCGCCGGATGGTGATCAGGCCGTACTTTCCGGCCTCGGCCAGAATTTTCCCGATCAGGGAGGGCTGGGCGTTTTCCCCGTCTATCAGGAGAGCGATATTTTTCCTTTTTTCTTCAGGAAATTGTTCGACCATGGGAAACCTCCGGGGCAAATCTCCTTAATATCCACGCATATCTTACACGCTCTCGCCCGGATTTTCAAAGAATTCGTGAAAAACGCCATAAATTGACAGGACCCGTTTCCCTGAGATAATTTAAAGGGAAAATTCGACAGTCCCCAGATTGAAAGGAGATGCCATGAGCCCGACCTATGGATGTCCCGAAAATGAGCTGTCTCATTATACCGTCTGCCGCGTTCACGAAAAGATAGAAATCAATGGTGACTTAGAAAAGCCGTGCTGGCAGAAGGCTTCAAAATCCGGCCGTTTTGTCGACCTCGTGTCCGGCGCCCCGGGTTTCCTCGACACCCGCATGGCCGCTCTCTGGGACGAGAAGAACCTGTATGTCGGTTTCTGGATTGAGGAGCCAAATGTCCAGGCCCGTCTGAGCAAGAGAGATTCGTTTATCTGGACTGAGAACGATGTCGAAGTTTTTATCGGAGGCGAGGACTGTTACTATGAATTCCAGATCAATGCCCTGGGCACTGTTTACGAGGTCTTTTACATCTGGCAGGACGCGTACAAAAAGGGGAGCCGCTTCGACACCCCCGAGTTCAACCTCATCCAGCGAAGAGTTGATGTCCTCGGCGGATTCCAGGACGCGATGCGCCACGGCAGGCATCCTCGGGGGCCGCGCTGGGCTTTTATGGATTGGGATTTCCCTGGCTTGAAGACGGCCGTCCGCGTCCAGGGCACGCTCAACGACGCGTCTGATATCGACACAGGCTGGACTGCGGAAATCGCTTTCCCCTGGGAAGGCATGCGCTCGCTGGCCGGAAGCCGGCCTGTTCCGCCGCGCGACGGCGATGTCTGGAGGATGGACTTCTCGCGATTCGAGTCGCTGGAGTACTGCGGAGTCAAGTCTGAACCCCATCCTGGCTGGGCCCTGAACCGCCACGGAGTCTATGATTCCCATATCCCCGAATGCTTCTCCTTCGTCCATTTTTCGGAGTGCGGCTAAAACGTTGACCGGCCTATCCTCGTATGATATAAATGCCAATATATTCAGGCAGAAAATGGCATGATCGGAAGGAATGTTTCTCATTATAAAATTGAAAGCCTCATCGGCGCGGGAGGCATGGGGGTTGTTTATCGCGCCATCGATACCCGGTTAAACAGGCCGGTCGCGATCAAGTTCATCAAACCTGAGTTTACCGCGAACCCCGACCGCGTCCGGCGGTTCTTCCAGGAAGCCCGTTCAGCGGCGGCCGTCAATCACCATGCGATTGCCCAAGTCTATGATGTCGGAGAAATTGAGGGAACGACCTACATCGTCATGGAATATGTCCAGGGGCAGACCGTCACAGAGTTGATTATGAAGCAGGAGCTGGACCTCCTGGGGTCGGTCGAGATTGCCCTGCAGGTCGCCGAAGGCCTTGGCGTCGCCCACAAAGCAAATATCGTTCATCGCGATATCAAATCGGATAATATCATGGTCACCGCGGACGGATACGCCAAAATTCTGGACTTCGGACTGGCCAAGCTGCTGGACCAGCCGATGGAGACAACCGACCTCAAAACTCCCGCGGATTTTACCCAGACGGAAACCATGATGAAAACCATAGCGGGAGCTATCGTCGGAACGGCGGCCTATATGAGTCCGGAACAGGCCCGCGGACGGCCGGTGAGCCAGGCTTCTGACGTCTTTTCCCTGGGAATAGTCATTTATGAGATGGTCACAGGAGACCTGCCCTTCAAGGGGAACACTCCCATTGATACTATGCATGCCATCGTCTTTGATGAGGTCCAACCGGTGACGACTCTG
>CAZLFV010000073.1:0-13208 GCA_964558915.1 uncultured Eubacteriales bacterium
ATTGAAGACTGCGTAGTAAAAAGCGCCCGAACGTGTGAATCCCATGGGTAGGTTGCCCCAGTTTTTTCTGACGAAAACCGGTTCGCCCTGGGCCTTGCCTCCGGCCACCGCGATGAGCCAGGCGTCGTCCGTTCCCGAACGCTCGCTGGAGAACAGGATGTGCTTCCCGTCCGGAGTCCAACCCAGGACGCGAGGATTAGTCCGGTCCGGGATGAGGAGTGTCTCGGCTCCCGTCTGGAGGTCGACGAGCGATACCCCCTCCGCGACCGCCCAGGCGATATACCGTCCATCAGGGGAGAATGCCCCGCCCGGCGACGGATTCCTTCCTAACGCTTTCAGCAGCTTCGTCGACCCGTCGGCGACGGCCACCAGCACCATATCACGGGTTCCGTCGGTCTTCTGGATCACAGCCAACAAGTGCCTGCTGTCGGGCGCCCAGTCCCAAAGAGATTGGTAGACAACTCCATCTCCGCCGGTCCGGAGGATCCGAGGCTTCGAACCGTCGAGCCCGACGACGCGAAGCTCGAGCGTTGCCCCCCACCAGGCGTATGCGACGCTCCTGCCGTCAGGCGAAGGCAAAGACTCTTCGGCCCAATAATGATCGGCCTCCTCGGTCAGCCGCCGGATCTGGCCGGTGGCCAGGTCACGGATGGCGACATTTCCGTTATCATCAGTGAACGAGATGAAACGGCCGTCTGCCGACACCTTGCCCGACACATCTCCCTCCAGGACCTTTCTCACGGTCAGCGTCAAGCCGCGCGGCGTTCCGCCCGCGCCGGAGAGTGCGGCCAGCTTGGTGCGGGCTTCGGCAGCTACCGCGGCCTGATCCCCATACTCCCTCACCACCTGCTCATATGCCTTGCGAGCTTCTTGGGTATCCGCAGCGCCCAGCTTCTCGTGGCACTGGCCCATCCGCAGCAGGGCGGTCGCGACTGCAGCTCGGCTGGCGCCCGGCAGTGCGACGATTTTCTTGTATTGCTCGATGGCGCCCCTAAGATCTCCGTCGATAGTCTCAGTTTTAATAGCGGCCTGGAGCGCCACCTCGGCCTTATCGTCCTTCGTTTGGCTCGCCAGGAACCCCGCGGACAGGGCAACGCAGAGCAGCCCGATTAAAAAAACGAGCTTTGTTGGTTTCATTTTGCCTTTCCTCCTGTCCATCATATTACGGCGCCATTGTCAGGAGAATATCCGCGCTATTGTCAGGATTCTGTTTTATTCAGCCATCGAAACGGTATCCCAGGCCGCGGACGCTCACGATATAGCGCGGTTCTGAAGGTTCTGGCTCGACCTTTTTTCTCAGCTTGACGACGTGGTTATCGACGACACGATCGGTGACGAACGCGTCGTGACCCCAGACGAGATCCAGCAGTTGATCCCGGTTCAGCACTTTGCCGCGGTTGTGGACAAAGGTGGCAAGCAGCTTAAACTCGAGGGCCGTCAACTCCACTGGCTTGCCGGAGCGCCTAAGCTCACAGCGTCCAAAGTCCACTTCCGCGTTGCCGAACCGATATATCGGTATATCGTCTTTCGCGGTCCGGCGGATTGCCGCCTTGACCCGGGCCCTCAACTCGCGCGGGCTGAAGGGCTTGGTCACGTAGTCGTCGGCGCCGATCTCTAGCCCCAGCACCTTCTCCGCTTCTTGGGTCTTGGCGGTCAGCATGATGATGGGCGTTTTCGATCCGCCTTTGCGCAGCTCGCGGCAAACCTCGAAGCCGTCCTTGCGCGGCAGCATGACATCGAGTAGTATCAGGTCGAAGTCTTCCTTACGCGCCCGCTGCAGTGCGGTTTCTCCGTCCGATTCGATCTCCACGTCGTATCCCTCGCTCTTGAGGTCCAGCTGCAGACCAAAGGCGATTGCGGTTTCGTCTTCCACCACCAGGATGCGTTTCATTTCCTTTTCTCCATCGGCAATAGGATGGTGAACGTGCTGCCCTTGCCGGGCGCGCTCTCCAGGCGGATCTCGCCGCCATGAGATTCAATGATGCGGCTCGCCATAGCGAGGCCGATGCCGGTCCCTTGGATATGGGCCGCCCGGGAGCCTGTCCCACGAACGAATCTTTTGAAGATCTCCTTTTGCTCCGAAGCCTGAATTCCTATGCCCCGGTCCCGGACGTGGATGGCAATACAATCTCGTTCGCACTCCATCTTGACCCAGACGGTGCGGCAGTTCAGCGAGTACTTAACCGCGTTGTCGAGCAGGTTCCTTAGCGCCAAGCCGAGTGCTTCGCGATCTACGTGAATAGGTGGATACTCCCCGTCGATTTCCAGTTCGACGCGGTAGCCCTGGGCGGCGGCCTTTTCCCGAAATTCGGCCACCACGTCACCAACCAAAGTTACGGGATCGAGATGCTCATAGTGGTACCGGAACGCGCGTGCCTCGATGCGGCCAAAATCCAGCAACGATTCGACGAGCCTCTGCAGTCGCTCGCTTTCACTGGACAGCATATCATAGGATTTCTGCCGAAGCTCTTCCGTCGGGACCCTGCCTTTGGCCAACATCTCAGAGAGCTGGCGCAGCGACGTGAGCGGGGTGCGGAATTCATGCGAGACCGCCGACACGAACTCGGACTGCAGCCGGGCCACGGCGCGCTCGCGGCCGATGGAGCGCGTGATGAAATAGGAGCCGGCCAGAAGCACAAGCGCCAGCACCGCGAAACCCGAGAGCAGGAGACGGCGCCGCCCGGCAAGCCTTGTTTCGTCGCCGAGAGGATCGCTACTGGTTACGTGTAAAGTCCCTGGGAGTCCGGAGGCGGCCGTTGTGCGTACGGCTTGCGGGCCGCTTTTGTTGAAGGAGCCGATCATCACCTCACCGTCCGCATTAATCAAGGCGCCACGGGCGCTCCCGTCTTGCAAAGCCTTTGTCCACTTGGAAGCAAGGCAGTCGGGCCCCGCCAACACGGCGCCAAGCTTATTCAAAGTCCCTGACCACAAGATTAAAACCGGCCGGCCTTCAATTTTTTGAATCCGGCGGCCTTTGGACTTTGGCTCAGCGATCCACTGGTCGTATATCGATTCCGTGGCGATCGAGAGCGCGAGGCCATTCTGCTCGTGTTCTTTCAACGGACTTGCCCCTAACCAGCGCTGAGCCTCTTTAACATGAAACTCCCAGGCTGGACGGGACAAGCTCCAGCGGCCGCTCCAAAGGGCTGAATACATGAGCGACGCTTCCTTCAGCAATTCTTCGCGATTTCCAGCCAGTTCCAGCACTGTGCCACTCCCTTCTCTGGCTACGAGTTCTGCTGGCAGCCCCAGGACCGGCGTTCGGCCGAGTTGCTCGAGTTCGTTGTAGGCTTGGAGGGCCTCCTGATTGCGTCCACTTTTTCGGAGGTTCCGCCCTAAACGCACCAAAGCGCCGGCACGCACTCCAGGGTCCGATGATCGCGCCAGCTTCCGAAAGACCTCGGCAGCTTTGCCCGGATCGTTTTGCTGATATTCCAGAATCTCGCCAGAGGCAAAAATTCCTGCCGGAGGTTCTTTGCTATCCGGAATTACGGGATAGAAAAGCAAGTGGCCGGGCGGATAGCCGTTGACGGTGCGTTTCGTTACCTGCAGTACTATCAGACCGTCCGGCGGTTCTGTTGCGCCAGGGCTCGGGACAAAGCTCAGATAGCTTTCAAGGTCTGTGAGGCTTTGCCGGAGCGCAGCGGCCATATGGTCCGCCGCCAGTTCCAGGCTTTCCTGCAAGCGTTGTCCTTCGAGAGCGCGTTCCTGTTTCAGCAGTTGCCACCCGAGCCAGCCCAGAGCGCAGCCAAGGACAAGCATGAGACAGAGAAAAATAAGCAGCGTGCGATTGGGCGGCCGGAGCCATAGAACTAAGCCCATTCGTTGCCTCGCGAAAGCCTTACGTTCCTAAGCTTATGTTCGGCCAGGTCAAGATTGAATGGAGCTTGTGTAAAGATTCTGTTTTTCCTCTCGATTTTCCCCTCTGACCATCGTCATGAAGTATAGATGATGAATTGAAAAGATGTCAATGACGAATGGAGCACAGGTCAATGCCTGACCATCATCGGTCAAGCGGAAGCTGCGGCCGCTACTTCCGGAGTCTCATCCAACGGGAATAGAGAAACAGCGCGGCGATGAGTAAGGGCCGAACCGCCTCCTAGGTTGGGCAGTTGACCTCTGCAGTTCTTCCAGTTTGACAGCCAGGGCCGGCGCGAGGGATAATCGCCAGCATGACGGGCCTGGACCAAAGGTCGGTAACCGAAGAGTCTGCTCCGGTTTCGGCCGAGGCCTCCGTGCCCCCGCGCTACCATGATCGAATTTGGGAAGTCGACTTCCTGCGCGGGCTGTCCATCATCCTGATGGTCGGCTACCACCTTCTTTACGACCTCGGCGCGATGGTCGGCGTCAAATCATTCCTCGGCTTCACGACGGACTTGTCGACACCGGCCTGGCTTGCCGCGCAGTATTTTTTCGCTGCTCTGTTTGTCATCCTATCTGGGATCAGCAGCACGTTGAGCCACAGCAACGTGCGCCGCTCGCTTAAATTGATCGCCGTCGCCCTCGCCATCACCGGAGTGACTTTTGTTTATAACCGCGCTGAGACCATCCACTTCGGGATCCTCCACTGCCTAGGCGTCTCAATCCTGCTTTACGGCCTGGTCCTGGAAAAAAGCAAGGCCCTGGGTTGTGCGGTCGCCGGCGCCGTCGTCCTTGGCCTAAGCATAGCCCTGGCGTTTGCCCTGAAAGGTGTGGTCATCAGGTTCAACTGGCTCCTGCCGCTGGGGATTCACAGGCCCGGGTACTCCTCGTTCGACTATTTCCCGCTTCTTCCCTGGTTGGGGATATTTTTGGCAGGCACGGCCCTGGGGAAATCGGTTTACGCATCGAAGCAAACCATGATTCGGAGACGGCTGCCGGTGACATTTGTCAATTTGGCCGGCCGTCATTCCCTGTTGATCTACATAGTTCACCAACCCGTCATCCTGGCTGCCCTCTACCTCCTCAGCCTGATCCGCTGACCGAACCGGGGCAGCGGAACTATAGATATTCTATAATATAAAGAGTGAGGAAATGATATGGCCACTCAAGCTAAAGTCGTTTTAATTTTAGTCCTGAGTTGCCTTCGCTCAATGCCATTGTCGAATCCGCGCACAGCCGCGGCTTGCGAGCCCGAAAAACCAAGCTCTCATATTTCCCCTTGAAGTGGGATCTCTAAATTTTGAAACAGGAGCGACATAATGAGAAAACAATTTGTTGCGGTTTCCGTGGTTTTGTTTTTTTCACTTGCTTTTGCCGGCGGGATGGCTTCTCAAGGGAATATGTCGTCCGATTATGAGGCAGTGAAAAAAAGCATCGAGCAATCGATCGGCTGGGCCATCGAGAAGAATTTTGACGCCATGTTCCGCTTGTGGGCAGACAATATGTTTCATTTCTGGCTGTTTTCCGATAGCACGGTGGTGGGGCTCGACAATTTCAAAAAGTATGCCGAACGCTGGAGGGATCCTGATTTCCGAGGAACCCGTTTCGAATTCAGGGACCTGCGAATCGTGTTTTCGCGCTCCGGTGACGTGGCCTGGTACTCCTGCACCCTCGATGATTGCGGATCGTACAAGGGCAAGGAGTCTTGCCTGAAAAACGTCTTTCAGACCGGTGTGCTGGAAAAAAGGGAAGGCGGCTGGGTTCATGTGCTCATGCATGGATCATATCCGGTCGACAAGATTCCTGAAAATTATGTGAGAAGATTTTATTCGGACCTGTTTGAAAAAAAAGGACAGAAATAATACCGTCGTTAAGGCCTGTTCTGGCGCCGCGACTTGATGCCTGCCTCGCTTTATGTCAGCGCTTCTAGCGACTACTTGGCTATTTTCGCCTGTGGCAGGAAATTCTCTATCACCCACAGCTCGTAGTTCTCCCGGCCCAGCGTGAACGCTGCGCGCGTGCCGCTCGGGCTGCCCGATATCGCGAATGGAGCCGCCCGATTCGCTGAAGACACCTGAAATCAGCCGGACCTCTGTTCCCGGTTCAAGAATGGGTCATGATAAATATCCAGCCGAGGCCTCGGTGGCCATCGGACATTCCTTAGATCATGGGATTGCCCATCGGTTTTACAACGACTCTCCGATAATGTAATATGAGTGCCTGTTCGCAACTCGCGCGCCTGTAGCTCGGTGGATAGAGCGACGGACTCCGGATCCAAACTGACTAAACTGACCCGATAATTTCCGATAAGGAGAAACAAAATGAAAAATGCCTTCATCGTTGTAGTGGCTTCCTGGGCAATTTTGGCCATTGCTTTACCTTCTTTTGCTGAAACGTCCGGCAGATTTGCAAGTATTGGCATGAACTTTGGAGGATCCTCCATTTTTGGGTCCATTAATGGCTATCATTTCGGTGCTGAGCTTAACTATCGATTCAATGAACGTTTGGCAGTGCGGGCAGAATTTATTCGTGCCTTTTCAAAATCTTCATTTGCTTCGTCAGGACCATATTACTCCTCGTCAGATACAATAAAATATACGCTCATTCCTGCAGATTTTTCCTTTCTTTATGTTATGCCGCTGAACAAAGATTTTGCGGCATACATTGGAGTGGGAGGCGGCTACTATTCATTGACCATAGACGAAAGCTCAATCAGGTCAGGCCTCTCAAATGAACCGCAGCTCACAGGGCAGACTTATAATCTCAACGCTTGGGCTCCTCATGTCTGCTTGGGGCTCGAAGCTTATATTTCCAAAAGATTCGGAATTTTTGGTGAAGCGAAATATTTTGCAGCCAAAGATAAGCTGGTCAAGAATGAAGAAGGATCATTTTCGACTGAACAGGACTTTAATTATGGTGGTCCTCAACTAAAAATTGGAATCAGGTTCTATTTTATAAGTCAATAAAACGTAAATGGATGAAAGAAAATGAAAAATAGCAAAAAGCTGCAATACCTATTTCTTATCCTTATGGCCCGGGCGCTTTTTTCCAGTGCTCTCGCGGGTCAAGAAACAAACATATTCAGTCAAAGACGAGATCACTTAAGGCAGAGACTGGGCATAGACGCTAAAGCCGTCCTTTTTTCCGGGGTAAGCAACCAGCTTATTGACAAAAACTTTTTTTATCTCACAGGGATAAAGGAGCCCATGTCGGTGCTTCTTATTTTCCCGATCGAGGGTGATGATTTTCTTTTTATTCCTGACGTCGGCAATAACGCAAAGGTGAATACCATAGCGAAGATATCAGGTCTCGCCCAGATTCTGCCAATGATAGAATTTGAATATATTTTTAGCTACCTTTATTCCTGGCAGAACAAGATTTATTTTCCAGATCCCAATCGACCGGATGATTACGGTTCCAATCTCATCCGGAGTGTTATGAGTAGACATCCCCAATTTACACTCAAAGATCTTAATCCGATCCTCACCGAGATGAGGATGGTGAAATCGCCGGAAGAGATAGCTCTTCTGAATGAAGCGATCGGAATAACCGCCAATGGTCTTATCAATGCGATTCGCCAGAGCAAGCCGGGCATGTATGAATATGAGATACAGACAATTATTGAAGATACCTTTAGGGCATTGGGGGCTGAAGGCACCAGCTTTAACTCGATAATTGGTTCCGGACCAAACTCAGTCATAATCCATTATGATCAGAATACTCGTATGACAGAGCCGGGTGACCTTGTGGTCATGGATGTGGGTGCGGAATATTCGGGCTACGCCGGCGATCTTACACGAACCATGCCCATTTCAGGTCAATTTACTGCACGGCAAAGGGAAATTTATGAAATTGTACTCGAAGCACAGCGGAGAGCGATAGAAGTCTGTAGACCCGGCAACACTTTAAGCGACATTGATAGAGTGGCGAGGGAATTCATCCAGGAGTTGGGATATGGTGCCTACTTCACCCATCGCATCGGTCATTCTCTCGGACTTGATGTCCATGATCCATGGTTTAATGAAGTTGCTCTGGTTCCTGGGGCAGTAATTACGATTGAGCCAGGAATCTATATTGCGGCGGAAAACCTGGGTGTGCGTCTTGAGGATGATATTCTTATTACCGAGTTCGGCTGCACAGTCCTGTCATCGTCATTGCCAAAAGAGCCAGATGATATTGAAGAATTAATGCACGCGATATTGCACAGGGACGCTGATCAAATAATATTGAAGCGACAAGAAAAAACCGAACCTCGGAGCCGAACCCGGCGATTGGATCCATAATATACAGAGGTGTCCCATAAAAGCAACCGTTTGCATTTTTTCGACATTGGTCCTGTTCTTGACCGCTTTCTCCGCGACCCCGAACTACTCAATAGAGGCGATCCCAACTTTTGATCCTGCCGATGCCGCCGCCAACGTCGAAGCTCTTGATCGAATGCTGAGTCTGGCCGGCGCGCCAGAGCGCGTCGTGCCTGGCCACGATCCGCTCATATTCAAGCGCTTCCCCACGAAGGGCCGCATCGCGAAGATTAAATAAAAATATGCTGAAGAGCAGAAATCTTCTCGGGAATTAGCTTATCCTGAGATCATCGGATTTCTCATCTGCCGTTCTTTGACCTTGCGCCTGTAGCTCAGCGGATAGAGCGACGGACTCCGGATCCAATAAGGGCGATTCTCTTAGCCTCCTGAATACAAAGCAATTGTAAATATTTCCAGCAACTTACAGATTATCTTTACGTATATACAGGTAGACGTAGCTATATTGAAGCATACCGGCGATAGTCACAATCTACCTTGATTAAGTGCCAGGCGTCCACGTCCCCGCAGGTTTACGAAGTAGGGCCGATGCTATGCCCTCGGTGCAGAGGGAAAATGAAGATCATGGCTTTCCTCGCCGATTATGCCGTGGTGGACAGGGTCACCGACAACCTCAGGCTGACCTTTGTCGCAGAGAGGCCTCCGCCCCCGATTTCGCATATCAGGAAGTTCTGATGGCCGTTGAAGCCAGCGACGAATATTCCTCACAGGAGCTTTTTCCCCCGAAAGGAAAGGTCTATCAGGTTTCCGGCAGTCTTTACCTTGTCTGCGGGTTTCCGACAAGCCCCCCACTACGTTGAGCTCAATTTGACATCCTTGAGTATCGCATTCTATTATTTCCCACGCAGGGAGCAGCCAAAATTAGTGGTCGAGGGATCATCCGGCAAGCACAGCAGAAAACGAAATGCTGATAAATCCTCCTGCCTCCTGCGCTGCGATGGCTTAGGGGGATGAATTTGGAAAACGGAGTATCATCATGATTTCTCAGACCAGGCATTTTATTTTGGCAATTGTGGTTCAACTCTTATTTTTCGTCTTTATGACTCTGGTTTCACTCTATTTTTTCGAAGAGCGGTTGCCGGCTCAGGACAAGAGTATCGATGACAATAAACAATCTGAAGTGAAACAATTGCTCCAGATAAAATTAAATGAAAGAGAAGTCTTCATCTGGTATCTTTCCCACTGCGGTTATGCCGTCAAAACGAAGTCGGCGCTGCTGATTTTTGATTATTGGGGAAAAGGGCAAGATGGTAAAAATGCGGACAACCCTCAGCCATTTTCATTAGCCAACGGTCGGATAAATCTGGAAGAAATTAAAGACTTGAATGTTTACTTTTTTGTGACGCATGCGCATCTCGATCATTACGATCAAGTCATCTTTGAGTGGGGAGAAAAGATCAAGAACATATCTTATATCTTTGGTTGGCAAGCCAAAGAAAATCCAGCCTATCATTATCTCAGCGGACCGAGGTCGGAGCTGAATATCGGAGAAATGCAAATCTCGACTATTAATGAAACTCACGACGGGATATCCGGCGTATGCTACCTGGTGAAAGTCGATGGCCTGTCTTTGTATTTTTCGGGCGATTATGGCTGGGCAATGTTGGATTCTTATAAAAATGATTTTGACTATTTATCGACAAAAACGGAATCGATCGATATTGCGTTTCTTAATCCCTGCTACTACCAAAAGGATTCCAACTTGGTCAAGCTGAAAATCCCTTCCTATTTTATTCAGAAATTTTCTCCAAAGTTTGTATTCCCTCAGCACTATGGGGGGAGGGAAGAGTTGATGGCGAGATTGGTTGATCGAATGAGAGAAGATTTTCCCCTTGTCAAGTTTGAATCGCCAAGAACAAGAGGCGAGAGATGGCTTTTGAAATGGTAGCGAGCCGATGAAAATGGAAAATCATATCGCGATTGAGATAAGAAAACTCGAGCAACCCCATGAAATCGCCGAATGTGCCCGGATGATGGCAGGCTCAGAGCCTTGGATCACCCTGAAACGAGACTATGATGCATCAGTAGCAACCCTGGCCGATCCATCAAAGGAACTTTATCTAGCAACCGTGGACAATGAGATTGTCGGGTTCGTGATTTTGGATATGCACGGGGCTTTTGTTGGCTATATTCAAACGGTTTGCGTTGCGCCGCCGTGGAGAAGCAAAGGAATTGGCAGTAGAATATTAGCGTTTGCCGAGGAGAGGATTTTCAGCGATACTCCTAATGTCTTTATGTGCGTTTCTTCCTTCAATGAAAGAGCCCAGAGGCTATACGAACGACTTGGATATAAAGTGGTCGGCGTGCTGAGGGAGTACATCATAAAAGGGCAGTCCGAGATTATGTTGAGAAAAACCATATCGCCCTTGAGCGAATTCAAGAAAAGGATATAATAACCCGTTCGGAAATTGCTGATAGACTGCGATAGGGGACATCCTGAGTCGCGGCCGTCAGCCTCTAAGATCATCTTGGAGAGAGAATACTGCATCCAAACAAGGCAATTCTCCTAACCTCCTGAAAATAAAGCAATAGTCAATCTTTCCAGCAACTTGCAAATTATCTGTAGGTATACGGAGGCATATGGAAGGGTGCCGGGGATAGTCACAACTTGGTCGCGATTCTCATGTGTGTTATGGGACTCGATATCCAGCTCCGTCTAACACCGATAGGGTAGCGGAGATGTCTGTTCTTAGTTGACTGTCCTCCCCATTCTTTGCTAATCTCTAGCCATAGATTCAAAAGGTATATTCTGTGACCATCAAATGCCCGAAATGTCACACTGAGAATCCCCCTGATTCCAAGTTTTGTAAAGAATGTGCAACTCAACTGATCCCGACTGAAGCTCCCGACATCTCAAAAACTGTAACGCTGGAAACCCAGGCCGAAGGACTCGCGCGGGGGGCAGTCTTTGCCGGAAGGTACGAGATTCTGGAGGCACTCGGCACTGGCGGGATGGGCACCATCTACCGCGTCTATGACCGGAAGCTTGAAGAGGAGGTGGCGCTCAAACTCATCAAGCCTGAGATTTCAGCCAACCGGAAGGCAATCGAGCGGTTCAAGAACGAACTGAAGGTGGCCCGGAAGATTACCCATAAGAACGTTTGCAAGATGTATGACCTAGGCGAAAGCGGGGGGATGTCGTACATCACGATGGAGTATGTGCCGGGGGAGGACCTGAAAAGTTTTGTCCATAGGTCAAAACAGTTGACGGTACCGACATCCATATCCATTGCCGTACAGGTCGCCGAGGGCCTTGGGGAGGCGCATAAGCTGGGCATTATCCATCGGGACCTCAAGCCCGGGAACATCATGATCGACAAAGAGGGCAACGCCAAGATCATGGATTTTGGGATAGCCCGGACGCTGGCGGTTGCAGGGACAACAGCCGAGCGAGTAATCATCGGGACACCAAAGTATATGAGCCCGGAGCAGGTTGAGGGCAGGGAGGCCGACCCCAGGAGCGATATTTTCGCCTTTGGCTGTGTGCTTTACGAAATGCTGACGGGGAAAAGCGCCTTTGGCCGGGAGACGACCGCCCAGACGATTGCGGCCGTCCTCCACGAGGAACCGCCCTTTGTGTCTGAATCAGGGGTCGAGGTTCCTGAAGAACTGCAGAGGGTCATCAGCCGGTGTCTGGAAAAGGACCCGGAACGTCGATTCCGATCGATAAACGATGTCGTCTCCCTCCTAACAAGGCCCGAAAAGAGCGGAGCAAAAGAGGAAAGGGATACGAGGGCGGCCTCTGTCGCGGTGTTGCCTTTCGTGAACATGAGCTCAGACCGAGAAAACGAGTACTTCAGCGACGGGCTGGCCGAAGAGCTGATCAATTCATTGTCCAGGATCGAGGGTCTCCACGTCGTCTCCCGGACATCGTCTTTCTATTTCAAGGGGAAAAACCTCGACATCCGCCAGATCGCCGAAAAGCTCAATGTCGGCTCCGTCCTGGAAGGAAGCGTCCGCAAGTCAGGCAACAGGTTGCGTATCACCGCCCAGCTTATCAAGGCTTCGAACGGGTTCCATCTTTACGCCGAGACCTTCGATCGGGAGCTCAAGGACGTCTTCGAGATCCAAAACGAGATCGCTCACAGTATCGCCAAGGTCCTCCATCCTGTGCTGACGAGCCAGGATAAAAGATCCCTCTCCCAGATCCCGACGACCAACATCGAAGCCTATGATTATTGCCTCCGTGGACGCCAGTCTTTTTACCTCTTCCAGAGGACCGCGTTCGAACGGGCGCTCAAGTTATTCCTTCATGCGACCGAGCTTGATCCCGGATATGCCAGCGCCTACGCTTGGGCGGCCAATTGCTATTCTTTCCTCTACACCTGGTTCAATCCCAGCCAGGAGAACCTCGACGCTGCGGAAAGGAACAGCCTGAAAGCGCTGGGATTAGATCCTGACCTGAGTGAGGGTCATGTGGCCCGGGGAATGGTCCTCTACAACCGAAAAGACTTTGAGGGGGCTCAAGAAGAATTCGAGATGGCTGTCCGGCTGAAACCGGACCTTTTTGAGGCCTCCTACCTATATGCTAGGCTCTGCTTCGCTCTAGGGCAGTTCGAAAAGGCGGCGCGGCTGGCTCACCAGGCCAGCCGGCTGCGTCCCGAGGATTATAATGCTCCCAGCCTGCTGGGAATGATCTATACGGAGCAGAACAAACCGGCTGAGAGAGAGCAGGCCTACCGGAAATCTCTGGAGAATGTGAAGAGATCGCTGGAGCTTTTTCCCGAGGATACGCGGGCACTCTATATGGGGGCGGCAGCCGCCATCAGTCTGGGTGAGGAGAAGCTCGGCCTGGAATGGGCCGACCGCATTTCTTCGGCTCATCCTCAGGAAACCATGACGCTCTACGGCGTCGCCTGCTCCTATGCTTTAGTGGGCCAGACGGAGAAGGCGCTCGACTGCATGGAGGAAGCGGTTCAGTACGGGATAATCCAAAAAAAATGGCTCGAGCACGACCCCGACCTCCGTTCGATCCGCGATCATCCTCGTTTTAAGGCCTTGCTCGAACGATTATAACCCTCTCGACTT
>CAZLFV010000074.1:0-9861 GCA_964558915.1 uncultured Eubacteriales bacterium
ATGAGTCCCGAGCAGGTTGAAGGCAAAGAGGCTGACCAGCGTTCAGATATCTACTCCCTGGGTGTAATTTTATATGAAATGCTGACGGGGAGAGTGCCTTTTGAAGGCGATACTCCTTTGGCGATCGCCGTAAAGCATAAGACGGAGGCACCCCGAGATCCTAGACTGATCAATGCCCAAATCCCCGAAAACCTCAGCCGCGTCATCCTTAAATGCATGGAGAAGGATCGGACCCAAAGGTACGTTAGTGCCGAGGATGTCATTTCCGAACTGGATAAGATCGATAAAGGAAAGACGGGAGCCATAAAAGTGGCCGAATGGAAAAACTCTGTTGCTGTGTTGCCCTTCAAGAACATGAGCGCCGACCCCGAACAGGAATGTTTTTGTGAAGGCATAGCTGAAGAACTCCTCAACGCCCTCACCCAAGTCAAGGAATTGCGGGTGGCCGCCAGGACGTCCGCATTTTC
This sequence comes from uncultured Eubacteriales bacterium, assembly GCA_964558915.1. Lineage (GTDB taxonomy): Bacteria > Acidobacteriota > Aminicenantia > Aminicenantales > UBA8522 > CAZKEW01. Next base: position 468 of record CAZLFV010000074.1, read on the forward strand.
GTTCAAGGGAAAAGACGTGGATATCCGGGAGACCGGCAGGGCACTCAATGTAGATAAGGTGCTCGAAGGCAGCGTCCGAAAATCGGGCCAGAGATTGCGCATCACGGCTCAGCTTGTCAATGTCGAGGATGGCTACCATATTTGGTCTGATCAATTCGACAAGGAGACCAAAGATATTTTTGCCATTCAGGAGGAGATCTCGCTCATCATAGCGGATAAATTGAAACTTAAGCTTTTAAAAGAAGAGAAGGAAAAAATCCTCAAGCGATACACGGATGATCATGAAGCTTATAATCTCTATTTGAAAGGACGCTATTTCTGGTACTGACGTTATGAAGGAGGTTTACAAAAAGGCCTGGAGTTTTTTCAGCAGGCGATCGCCAGTGACCCGCTTTATGCTCTGGCCTATGTCGGCATCGCGGACAGTTTTGGATCCTTTATGTTTCGCCATTCGACATCGCCTTGGTCTACGCGGGATTAGGCAAAAAGGACCAAGCTTTAGAGAATCTAGAAAACGCTTATGCGGACAGGGCGTCTCTGATGGCCTATCTTGGAACCTGGCCAGTTTTTGATAGCATTCGCTCCGAGCCAAGGTTCCAAGCGCTTCTGAAGAAAATGAATCTTGTCTAACCCCTTTTTCGGATTTCTCGACCTGATTAAAAACAAACAATTGATCAAACGGCGTGATCCGATGAAAATCCGATTCCTCTCCACTCTTATTTATTTTATGTTCTCCAGCATTTTTTTAGATTGAGCCGCCTTCTCTGACTCGGGGGCCAGCTCAATGACTTTTTGGAAATACCTTTTGGCTCCTTCCAAGTCGCCCTTGTTCAGGTTGACTAGGCCCAATTGATAATAGCCATTGACGAAATTCGCATCCAACTCCAAGCATTTCTTGAAATATTCCACGGCCGGCTCAATCTGGTTGTTCTTAAACAAGAGGACGCCTGCGTTATAGAACAAGTTGGGATCGGTCAGGCTTTTTTTATCAAGCCGGTTGAAATATTCTTGGCCGTCTTCAAGGTTGCCTTTTTCGAAATAGATGGCACTGAGATTGATGAGAACATCCTGAGACTGCGGAACTCTCTCCAGAGCTTTTTGAAAATTCTCAATAGCCGTATCAAAATCTCCCAGTCGATAATAGCACAGCCCGATCCTCTCGTACGCTTCAAACATGTTCTGATTCTCAGAGAGGACTTCTTGGTATTCCTGAAGAGCTTCTTCATATTTTTGCTGCCCGTAAAGCAAGTCTCCTTGGCTCAGAGGCGATAGAGGAAGCGGAAGGAGCCGGATATCGATGGGTTTGTTTTCATGAAGAGCAGATAACATCATATTGATATTCTGGGGCTCATAGCCGTCAGCCATAAAGCCTATCGTGTATGTTCCCGGCGGGAGATTTGCTTTTCTCCAGTTGCCCTTTTTATCCGATAGCAACTCATATTTGGAGCCGTCTTCAGAGAAAATCAGGATAATGCGCGCTCCCTCGATCGGTCTGCCGTCTTTTGATTTGACAGTGCCATGGGCCATGGCAAAGACTTTGGAGAGAGCGAAGCCGGCGCTGATTAAGAACAATATTGAAAAAGCAACGATCGCAGCCAAGTATTTTTTCGAAGGATTTCTCCCCATTGCTCCTCCTCTAATTTAACAATTATTTTTGGGATGAGAAATTCGCTCTCCGTTGCTTCGGCTGATTTGGCATTCCTGCTCCAATTTTGCCTCATCTCATCGTCAGGAACGATAAATTGCAGTGCGCTAGAAGTCAATCTCCCTAAACTTCTTCAGTTCCTCATTTCCGGTCAGGTTTTTCAGCCGGATGGAAAAGGTGTTCTTTCCGCGGCGAAGCTTATTTAGATCATCTTCAAGAACAAAGGGAATTTCGCGGCTAAAGGATGCCCCCTGTTTTTCTTTGAGCTCGTCTTCCTTTATAGCGATCTCGAAGGAATCCTTGTATTCCCAATGAAGTTCTTTATCCGCATCGCGAAGTTCTATGGCGATCTCTATCACTGTCTTGAACAGCCCCTGTTCCACTTTAAACCAGATAGCGGAATAGGGGATAACGAGACTGACTGTTCCCTCTATTCTCCCCGTCTCGACAACCTGTTTCTCGACCTGCCAGGTAAAATCAAAAAATTCCCCTGCGTTGCGAAAAGTCTTCAAATTCTGGCCCTCGGCTCTCGCCCTGGCCTGAGCAAGATTAAGGTCCTGCATGTAGGTGAGGTTGATATCGCGAAGGGAAGTCAGGTCATAGGTGACCAGCTTGTAGCTGCCTGTGCAGGTCGGGTCGCGAAAGACAACCGGGAAATTGCCATAATACCAGACCTCACCGCAACGGCCGGAGGGGTCTTCTCCCATGGGGCTCTTAATTCTGTCCATTGGAGGACCAAAAAGAATGTATATCCTTCCCCTGTCTGTGAGCCAGCCGGCCCTGCTTTCTCTGGCAAAAAGCCTGGCGGCCTCCTCAACGCGCTTTAAGTATTCTATTTTGAATTCATTCTCTTCGGACTCGGGGTCGGGGTCGCGGCGTTTCCAGAATTCCTCGATGAATTGGTCTTTCTCAGAGTCGGGAATTTTAAGGAACGCCTTTTCTTCTTGACCAGTGATGATGTGCCGGACCTTGCTTAAAAAATCGGCATAATTTGGCGGAAGCTTTTTTTCGAGATTGTAAAGTTGGCAGGAAAAGGACAGGGCTGAAACTAAAAACACAATTGCCAAAGAAACCTGAGCCAGCTTGTTCAATCGAGACGAACCTCTTTCTCAAATTGGAGATAATTGGGAGTCTCACCGAGCACATCTTTGACAGCAAGGGAAAACGTATAACGCCCCGGTTTGACATTCATCTCGGAGTAATACGGATAATAGCTCTGGAGAGCCACATCATAATCTTTTTTGGGGATCTTTATTTCTTCTGATAGCTCATGGCATGGAGAGGCGAGGCCGTCTTGATCCAGCAAGGCGATATAAACCTTGATCTGTCCATAATAATCATCCTGACGTGGGAAGAGAGTAATTTTCTTGATCGGGATGAGGAGCTTAATTGTCAGCCGAATGTTATCCGATCCGGGAATCTTCTCCAGGGGCATTGTCTGGGCTGTAATTTCCATAGGGTTATATTTGCGCTGGAGAAAGAGCCGGGAAAATACACTCTCCTTGATTTTTTCTTCCTGAGATACGCCCAAATAGCCGCGCCGGACTCGAACATCATAATCTTCGTTCATTCCAATAATCTTGACTTCAAGGGAGTGATATTTGTTATCCTCCACGTGACTGGAGACGTATCCCAGGGAGTAGTAAAACTGAAGGTCATCTTCAATTTTCTCGAGGCCCGAATTGATGTCGTTGGTGTTGAGGACAGCCAGCCCTCCAGTATCATCGGCCATAAGCTTAAGAGCCGCATTGGTCGCTCGGGATCCGGGTTTCGTCAACCCGGAGCCGCGGGAATACGTTTCCCATCCCCTCTCTTGATCAGCCGAGAGGATCGGGCTCTCGAGTCCCCGGGCATTGATGGGATAAAGAGCAATCTCATTGGAATTGGCTTTCGCCGCGAGTTCTTTAAAAGCTTGAGTCGCGTCATAATTCATCGCTTCGACTCGGGCATTGCCTTGAGGGTAAGCCCAATCAACGACACCAAAAGCTTCCTCGGCCGGGTTGAGGGGTAATCCATCGCTGATATAGATCAGGATTTTCTTCCCCTCAATTCCTACTAAGTAATCGACAAAAGCATTCAGAGATTTCAACGAGTGGGTGAGGTCGTTCTGGTCGGCTTCAATATAATTCCGGGCCATCCCGAGGGCTCTTTCATAATTATCGTATTTACTGGATCCCGTCGACTCTGTGATCACTCTATTCAGCTCTTTTCTCAGGTCTTCCCTGTTCTTTTGGCGCAGAAGGGATTGGCCAGACCGGCTTTTTGTTCTGTCGAGAGCCTGGAGAAGCTCCCATTGATTGGAAGTGAATTCCTGGAGGATTTCAAGCTTTTGATCGAGGCAAACCACCATTCCCAGGTTATTCTGGGTTTCTCTCGAAAAGTTATTTTTGATGAAGGATTCTAATTTTTTTATGCTCCAATTTCTGTTTAGGGGATGGAGCTGCCAGTTGTCAAAATAAATGATGACTTTGTTCTGGATGCGAGGCGGTCTTAGAGAAAGGGGCTCTGCAGACGGAAGAACCGTTTCCTTTTCCTTATCACGTGAAGCCGCGTAGACCTCTTTGCCCTTGACTTCATAAAAATTAGTTAAGGTTTGAAGAAGGCCATCCTCATAAACCTCGAAGTTTTCAGGCCGAAGTCCGGTGACTCTTTTTCCCGATTTATCAATCACGAAGACATCCACATTTGTCACTATTACTTCCACGGCATAGGTCGGTTTAGGGATTTCTTGCATTTCTTGCGGGACACGTTTATCGTCCGAATTCTGGGAGAGACTGAACGGACAGATAAGAAATAAGATGAAGGCTGAGCTAATAGCCAAAAGTATCGCTTTCTGAACTGACATTCTTAGGTCATTTTTATTTTATCATATTTTGTGATTTGAGAGATAAAAAAAGGGGCTGACGCCGCTCTCAAGCGCCAGCCCCTCGAGCTTCAACTAGAGGTTAGAACTTGATTCTGGCTCCAAGATAAAATCTCGTTGGCAGCAGGATTTCCGAAGCCTCCTTGTAGTCCCAGCTCCCCTCATTGCGACCATAGCAGACCTCGATGGTTGCTTGATTATTGGTCACGTTGTAGACGTCAAGGAAAAGATCGAGAACGGCATTCTTGGAAACTTTGAGGCCGTAATTGAACTTTAAATCAATCTGGTAGTAGGCCGGGGTCTTTTCTTGTCCCGTCTTTGCCATTTCAGTCCAGAGGTCGTTCAGTGGCCAGTTCAAATAGATATTGTAGGTTCCGGGCATAAAGATGTAGGATTCGGTGAACCTCATTCCTGAACTCCAGTAGAAAAGCGCTCCGATATCCAGGCCGAAAGGAGTCCTGTAGGTGCCGAAGAGTTTGATTTTGTGGTTGATCGTGCCGGGAGTGGGCCCCCACATCCACGGAACTCTGGGGTCGAGTTCGATCATATCGCCCTGCAAATCTGCGTTTCCATCGGACTGGCTATTTCCCTTGGCATCTTTAAAAGAATATTGGGCGGCGATCATTGAGCCGTTATCGAACCGCTTGGAAACTTCAAAGTCCACGCCGAAGTAGTTTCTTTTGGCGCCATAAAGGTTTGACAGGAAATAGTTTACACCTTCGGGCGGACCTGAAGCCGGATAGCCGAAATCTTCATAGGTGAGAAGGTAGGGTCTAAAGAAATTTCCGTATTCATCATCCCCGTAGAGGTCGGCATTGGTGTAGATGTTCATATCGTAATCTTCAATGATGTTCCGGTCGTAGCGCCAATAGACCTGAGTGGAAAAGAGCAGGTTGTTTGCGACTTCGATTTCGTGGGTCAAGGAAAATTCTCTGGCCAGACCATCCTTTGTATTGGGGGTCCAGACGCAGTCCCTGACCTCGGCTGAACCACGAACGCGATAGGAGAACCAGTCATTGTTGAGCCATATTTGCTCGTTCCTGACCCGGCCTGAAACGTTTCCGGCAAAATGAATCATGCCAAAAGGCATCGGGTCAGAAAAATGTCCGTAGAAGGCCGTCAGCTTGTGAGTACCTCTTGCGCCGATATTCCAGACCAATCCAACCCTGGGAAGAAACTTTGGCTTCATGTGGAGGATGGTTCCGCCTTCCGAGTTTCGGTAATTGTGGTCCTCGACCCTCAGTCCGGCGTTGAGCGTGAAGTAGCTGCTGATTTTCCAGTCATCCATTATGTAGCCGGTCCAACGCTTGGCCCGGACTTTGTTGGGTCCCACTTTCTGATCCATTGTTCTCCAGAAGTTCAGACCGTACTGATTCGCTGTGGTGAACGTGGCCGCGTAGACCTCAGCCAGGCTAATAGAATGATCTCCATTCGTATCCAGCACATCGGATGTGCTCCCCCAATTATTGTTCAGGGCATTTTGAACCAAAATGGATTCGCTCCTGGTAAAAATGCCCTGGCTCACGAGATTCCCGAGATTCCATCCGCTCAGGTTCGCATCCAGTGATCTGACGTCTTCTCCAAAAGGATAGTAGACGTTCTCCGTATCGTACTCATTGGCGTACATTACGCCGGCCTTGATCCTTTGGCTGCCCAGGTACCACTCAAAGTTGCCGCTGAACTGGTCTCTCGAAGAGCTGTTATTCAGCTCATTTTGGTACGACCCAAACTGCCATCCATAAATCGGCGGATAGGTCCCGCGGAGAAACCAGAGCCTGTCGCGAGCTCCCGCTTCCGGAAAACGCGGATAAGCTTTGTTCGCCCACCAGAAGTGTCCATAACGAAAATCAGCGATGACATTGTCTCCGAAGACATGCTGATAGAACCCGCTGTAGACGCCCATGTCGAATTCGTTGATCTGTTCCATGCTCTTGATCAGGTTCATATCGCGGTTGCCTTCGACATTATAATCATCTAGAAAATACGTCAGCACAAATGAATCGCTCGGAGTGATGTTATAAGTCAGCTTTCCGAACAAACCCAACCGGTTCATTTTGTAGTCAACTTCTTCTCTGGTGGCAGACGCTGATTGCGAGAGATGATATGCGCTCGCATCACTTCTGTACTGGCCGGAGGCGAAGAACCAGAGCTTGTCTCTTAAGATCGGGCCGCCCAAGGTCGCCGCCGTGTCGTACTTATTTTCTCTGTATCCTTCGAGCATGCTTGGATCGGGGGCATTGTGATAGACGCTCCCGCCATAAGGCAGGAAAAACGTCTTCGGAAGAGTATAAAAGTTGAGCGAACCTGAAAATCGGTTGCCCCCTGCTTTTGTGACGATATTCCCTACGACCCCTTTTCCTCCCCCGTATTCAGCCGGGACGCCAGAGGTCATCAGCTCTTGCTCCTGGATCACCTCGTTGTTAAAAGTCATCCCCGCCCTTTGAGAGGCTGTGCCGGAGGTGCCGGTGATGTTCATGCTGTCCAGGAAATACATATTGTCGCGAGAGCCTCGTTTGCCGAATCCGGCACCTTGGAGGGACCGGTCAGAATAATTCAACCCTCCCTTGCCGGCCGGATCTTCTGGCGTATCCCTCCCTTGAGAGTTGGGGATAACATTAACTCCTGCAGCCAACTGGAGATAGCCGACGAAATCCCGAGCGATGGGAAGCGACTCGACCGTTTCGTGAGTCACATGCTCCGCGATGACCGACTTCGACGTATCAACATTAGGAAGTGCCGCAACAACGGTAACGTTCTCCTCAATGGTTGCAGGCTTCAACGTGACCGTCAGGAGCGTCTGCTTGTCCAACGAAACTTCGATCGTTTGGGAGATTTTTTCCTGGAAGCCTGGGAGTGTCGATTTGAGCTCATAAATCCCTGGTGTCAGGTTGATGAACAGGGCCTCTCCGTTTTCATCTGTTACGGCAGTTTTGTTGCCCATCATGACTGGACTCGAAAGAACCGCAGAGACTCCGGGCATCCGGGCGCCTTCATCATCGACCACGACGACGCGGAGCGATCCTTTTTGAGCTTGACCGAAGAGACCTGAGGCAAATACCAGCAGAATAGGCAACACTACTAAGAAAGATTTGAGTTTTCTTGTCATTTTTGCTCCTCCTCTTGTTTTCATGTTTTACTCCTTTTCAAATTCCATATGAGAGAAAATGTTCTCTCCTTCCTTTTTCCTTAATCATGGGTCTCCTTCGATTCGCACCTCCTCAGGAGCTCCTTGAAAGCCATGATATCGGGCAGGGCAACGGATTGTCCGTGACCGATTCTCCTCCGGTGGTGGATACCTGACCGGATGAGAAGCTGCAGAAAATAAAGAACAGCACGAGCAGGATCGCAATCAAGATAAGCACCTTCTTCATTTCTTTAGGCCTCCTTTTTTATCCTGCCCTGTTTATGGCAAAAAATATGCCAAAAAAAATCCAAAACAGGCGAAACCCTCCATTTTTTGATATCCCCCTTATTCGCTTTGTTTTTTTGCCCCGAACTGGCCTCGAAAAGGAGATTTTTCTTTTGACGATTTGTCCAATTTCTGGACGTAGCGACGGAAACTGACCGCCCAAAAAATATATAATTTACAGATAATAAAAGAAATGTGCGTCCAAATGAAGAGAATGTCTAATTATTGGACGTATTCTGACGCAAGCGGATGATTTTCATTCTGTTCTTGCACTCCCAGCCGACACATTTTTGGAATATCTCCTGGCTATTTTGATGATTCTGCGGTCCATACTCTTGATATCAGAGTGTTGGCATATTTTTTGCTAAATTTATGATGGCTTTATCGAGGTGGTCAATCAATTCAGGCACGTTTCTCGGAGGAGGAAACAATGGTGTCTCCTATAAACAATTTATCTCTTCATAATAAAAGTCTTCTAGCTAGTTTTCAAAGCCAGGCCCCGGATGTCCTCCTGGACAGGAAAATATTTCACCTTTTCATGGAATATTATTGTCTGAAGGGAGACATGCACCTCAAGGAATTTTTTGATAAGATCGAGCACTCCATACTCACGGCTTCATTATCAATGTTCAGGGGAAATCAGAAGAATACGGCCCGTTTCCTCGGACTTAAATACACCACCCTGAACGAAAAAATCAAGAAACACCATCTCTCTTTTCGCAAGGAATTATTGAACGGACTTTCCCCCGCGACCCAGCCCGACTGAATCCAGAACGAAAAACTTGATCGGCCAGGACCCTACAGATCTTGGTCTTTCCAGGCCCCGGTGTATTTTGCGGCGCCTTTACATTCTTGAAGAACAACGTGGCAGATTTTCATTCCTGGTCTTAACCATATTTTGTTACGTCCCGCATTGTATATTTCAAGAATCTGCTTGTTGGAAATCCCTGGGGCCAGGAACGGAGCTGCGATATGACTCATCAGTCCGATTCGGGCGAATCTCGAGCGGGAGTTCAGCCACCCGCACAAGTCCTCGGGAAGTGTAATCCTCTCTCTTGTGATCCCAAGCACCAGTTCACCCGGCTCCAAAAGGTAGCCATCCTTAATATCAACAAGGTTGGTCAGCGTTTTGTAGTCTATATCAGCTTGCGTGATGTGCTGGTCCGTATTGAAAATCCGCAATTTATGATCCAAGGTCAAATCAATGGAGGCAGGACCAACGGCATTTTCATCAAAAGGCTCTATTCTTATCCTGCCATGCTTGATCTGGGTGAGGATTTCGGGCTTTGCGAGAATCATATTGAATGCTCCTTAACCATCAGATTAGTTCAGTCAACGCCGTTTGGCAAGGGTTTAAGAATGGCTAATAATCCTTCGCGCGTGAATGCGATAAATATTCCTGCCGCGATTGACAATATGACTTTGTTGTTGATAGAGTTATTTTGTTGGGGGAGGTGATTCAATGAACAAACGCAAG
>CAZLFV010000074.1:9961-13165 GCA_964558915.1 uncultured Eubacteriales bacterium
CGCAAGGAGATTTATTTCTCGCTTTTGGTCTTTGCGCTCTTCTGGCTAACGAGCTGCGCGCCGGAAGTTCCCGACCGCACGCTCACTGCCAACATCCCTCTGCACCTGGAGGAACACCTGGAGCAAGCGATCCTCACGAATTCTGAAGTCCCAAAAGATATCCCCCAGCCGGTCATCTGGAGCTTCGACAAAGCGCAGCCGGAGTGGAAAGCTGCACCTTTGCGAAACCTGCCATTCGAACCAACGCGGCTGGCGCAGATAGATGATGTACTTCGAGTGACCCTAGGAAAGACCACGAGAAAGAAAGGGAATTTTGCAATGGGTGCTCTCTACGTCGATGTCCCCGACTGGACTCCGGATGATTGGGCCCATGTCCAGGTGCGCGCGCGAACGTCCGACAAGGTCAACTGGCTCAGGCTGGCTTTTAACTTGCGAAAGGAGTCCAAAAAGGATGAAAAAAATGAAAGCCCCTTCCTCTACGTAGGTGAGCCCGCTAGAGTGATCAAGGATGGTTCTGTCCAAACTTACTCGCTCCGGGCGGATTGGTCCGGAGGGCAGTGGAAGGGGAAGTGGCGAGAGCTCATCCTTTTTTTCTTTGGCGAGGAAGCAGGAAGCATCGACATCCTATCGGTGAGTGTAATTCCCAAAGAAGCAGGCTACGCCGGCGACGGGGCTGGTGTACAAGAGGAGATTCGAAACCGGGTTTATCGGCGCGCCGTTTATGTCCACACCCCGGGGCGGTTGGAGTATCAGGTCCGCGTCCCCGATTCTGGCCGTCTGGACCTCGGAATCGGTGTTCTGCGCGCTGATTACCCAGTGACGTTCCGAGCTACAGCCAGCACGGAAGACGGCAAAACGGAAGCTCTGCTCGAGGAAAGTTATACCGACAAGGAAAACTGGGGGCAGAGGTCGGTAGACCTCTCTCACTTGGCCGGCCAAAAGGTCACCCTGGCGCTGGAGACCAAGTGCGAGCGGGAAGGCACGGTCGCGTTGTGGGGCGCTCCAACGCTTATAGGTGCTCAGAGGGGCCGAAGACGCAACGTCATATTCTACGTGATCGACGGCGGTGCGGCCGACCGCATGAGCGTCTATGGCTACAATCGGCGCACTACGCCCAACCTAGAAAGGTTGGCGGCCGAGGGTGCTATCTTCGAATGGGCCTTCAGCAACTCTACCTATACCAATCCGTCGGTGGCCTCTTTCATGACCTCGCTCCAAAACAGCGTGATGGGAGGCGAGACGGGTCTTAACGATCCGGTGCCCGAGCAAGCGGTGACCATGGCCGAGCATATGCACCGGGCAGGCTACCAGACGGGCGTGTTCATCGCCAACCCTAATGCCGGCACCTTGAGCGACCTCCAGAGGGGTGTGGACCTGATGAGGGAGAGTTGGGAGGAGTTCGCCTACTTCGGCAGAGAAAACCATAAAGAGTCCTCGAAGTACCTGCAGCAGGCCTTCTGGGACTGGCGGGAAAAGTACCCCGGAGAGCCCTACTGGGTGCATTTCCAATCGACCGACGTGCACTCTCCGCAGGACCTGCCCATCCCGGCTCCCTTTTCCGGCCTGTTCGTGAGCCCAGAGGAACTGAAGACATGGAAAGAATGGCACGAAAAGCTTCGAAAGGAAGAAGGAGCCGAATGGGTTTATTCTAAAGCCTGGGAGAAGACAGGGATCGACCGGGTGGCATTCTACACAATCTGGCAGGCCCTTTATGACCAGGCAATGGCGCACAACGATTACCAGCTCGGGCGGTTAATCCAACGGCTCAAGGACGAGGGTGAATGGGAGAATACTTTGTTGATCGTGGCCGCGGATCATAGCTCGCGGGGGGCAGGAGCCGATATCGGCCCGGCGACTCAGGAAACGCTCCCGCCCCGCTGGAGCAGTCCGATGTTCCGTCCCTCGATCAGCAGAATCCCGCTTTTGTTCGTTTGGCCCGGTCATATTAAGGGCGGGCAGAGCTTCGATCAGCCTGTTTCGATGATCGACGTGCTGCCTACGATCCTCGACCTCGTGGGTCTCCCGATGCCCGAAGTGATGATGGGTCAATCGCTTGCACCGCTCTTACTGGGGACGGAAGGCTGGGAGCCCCGGCCCGTGATCTTCGACGAATTCTGGTTCGACCTGGATGCCAAAATACTTAGGGGCAACATTGAGGTAGTTGATGGACGCTGGGGGGCGTCGCTCGAGGTCAATCCCAAGCCACCGCAGAAAGATGAGGATGAGGAGGCGGCGCTGTGGAGACGTCCCGTTCCGCTTCTGCTCTACGACCGCTGGAATGATTACTATTGCCTGAACAGTATTCACGAAAAACGGCCCGACCTGGTGAAGAAATACACGGCGTTCCTCGAGGAAAGGTGGAAAGCACATCAAGCGCTGGCAAAGGTCTTCTCCCGATCGAGCAAAGTGCCGTTGAACCGTGAACAACTGGAAACCCTCCGGTCGCTTGGATACATCCAATAAGGTGGACGTCAGGGGAATGGATCAATTTTAGCTCTGTTGTAGCTATCTCGGCAGCCGGGCATTCATGATCATTGAGACGAGCTGGATAGTCGCTTCCCCAGGGTCTTTGTACTCTCCATCCGTATCATAACGATAAATATAAACCATTTTAAGATCGGGCAAGACGGATAGGGTGTGGATGCCAACACCGGTGTGGTAGAATCCGCCCTTGCCGTCAAACAGAATATTTGAAAAGGCTGTCCCCGGCTTGACAATATTCCACATATAGCCGTAACCCACTCCCATTTCCTCGCTGACAATTGAGTAGGGCGTTGTGCTTTTCTCGATCCAGTCCTGCGGAATAATTTGCTTGCCCTTCCAGTTGCCTTTTCTCAGGTACAACAATCCGAAGCGGGCCATATCTCTTGCGCTCATCCTGAAGTTATAGGCGGGATGCATTGATTTTTTTTCTTCATAGGAGTACTGGCAATCTTCCAGGCTGAAGTCTTCCATCCCTATGCGGTCGGCGATCTCTTTTTTAAACGCTTTGAATATTTTGGCGCCGGTTACCTTCTCGAATATAGTGCCCAAGGCGTTGAAATCCCAGTTGTTGTAATAGAAAAAGGTATCGTGACGATGGCTACCTCGCGTTGGACGCGCCGCAACCATGTCCTCTGATTCAGCTGCCGCCTCGTGATAAACACCGGAACGGGACTTGAGAAGGTCACCTATGGTGGCCATTTTCTCTTCCTCTGTAAGCGA
>CAZLFV010000075.1:0-13077 GCA_964558915.1 uncultured Eubacteriales bacterium
TCCGCGATCTTCTCACCCACACAGCGGGAATCTCTTACGGAGACGGGCTAGCCAAGGCAGAATATGCTGCGGCCGGAATTCAGGGCTGGTTTTTGGCGGATAAATCTGTGCCCATCGGCAATATCATAAAGAAGCTGGCAACTCTGCCGTTCGAAGCTCAGCCGGGCGAAAAATGGATCTATGGCTACAACACGGATATCCTCGGGTATCTCGTGGAACGCGTCTCTGGGATAAGCCTGGCCGATTTCATAGAAAATAGAATTACAAGTCCCCTGGGCATGGTGGACACGTGCTTCTTCCTGCCCGAGGAGAAGATCGACCGTCTTGCCTCCGTCTACGGCGTGGATGAAAAAGGGGGCATCAAACTCGTCGAGGACGGACGCGATAATTTCTATGTCAAAGGCCCCCGCATTTGTTACTCAGGCGGAGCTGGACTTCTGTCGACGGCCGAGGACTACGCCAGCTTCCTCCTCATGCTCCTCAACCGCGGCGAGTTTGACGGCACGCGGCTACTCAGTCCCAAGACGGTAGAGCTCATGACGGTCAATCATGTGGGCAACCTTTACGGCCACCAGGGGTTCAGTCTGGGATTCTGGCTGACGGATCGGCTCGGCCGAAATGGAGAGCCGGGGACAGTGGGCGCTTTCGGCTGGGGCGGCGCCTATCACACTGTTTACTGGGTCGACCCCGCCGAAAAGCTTGTGGCCGTGCTCATGACCCAGCTTCTTCTCGCGGGGACGAGCGACCTGCACGGCAAGTTTCGCAGCCTCGTTTACCAATCGATCGTAGACTCTTACGAGAGCCGCTAAACTTATAAGTAGGGACTGCAGCATGGAAATCATCATTAAGCCTGACTACAACGAAGTCTGTGAAGAGACCGTGGGAATCATTCATCGCGCCTGGCAAAAAAAGAATGCCCTTGTCCTGGGATTGCCCACCGGCCAGACGCCGCTTGGACTCTATGAGAGGCTCATTTCTTTCTACAACGAAGGCAAGATTGATTTTTCCAGCGTCACCACTTTTAACGTGGATGAATATTTGGGGCTTGAAAAGACTCACCCGCAAAGCTTCGCGTTCTATATGGATAATCATTTCTTTCGGCATATCAATATCAAAAGAGAGAACACGCATTTCCTGAGTGGAAAGCCGGAAAACATCGAGGAACATTGCCGCGCCTATGAAGCGGAAATCCGCCGCGTCGGAGGGATTGATATCCAGGTCCTGGGCATAGGCGTCAACGGGCATATCGCCTTCAACGAGCCCAGCTCATCGCTGGCCTCGCGAACACGGCTGGAAATGCTGACTCAAGAGAGCATCAAGGCCAATGCCCATTTTTTCAAGCATGAAAAAGATGTCCCCCGTTTCTGCCTGACAATGGGCGTTGGCACATTCTTGGAATCAAAGATGATCCTTCTCCTGGCCTCCGGCAAAGACAAGGCCAAAGCGGTCGCCAGCGCCGTAGAGGGCCCCGTCTCTGTGTCCAACCCCGCCTCCGCGCTCCAACTCCATCCACAGGCCAAATTTATAATCGATGAAGAGGCCGCGGCAAAGCTCTCGAGAAAAGATTATTACCGCTGGAAGCATGAGAACAGGGAGAAGAGTTTAGACTTCCTTAAAAAATAGGCGGATTCTCACGCGCCGAACGGCTGGTCTATCGCCGTCGCTTCCATTCCGCCCAGGATTCGGGCTCCGTCCGCGGTGATTACCATACAGTCTTCGATACGGACGCCGAATTCACCATAAAAATAAATCCCGGGCTCGTTGCTAAAGGTCATGCCCGGCTGCAACTCCAGCGTATTTCCCTGGACAAGGTAGGGATATTCATGTCCCTCCATCCCGATCCCATGCCCGACGCGGTGGACAAAATACTTGTAGCCCGGACCGAACCCGGCCTCGTCGATGACCCGGCGAGCTGCCCGGTCAACAGATTCGCAGGATGCTCCGGGCCGTGCCGCCTTGAGCGCTGTGTCCTGCGCCCGCTTGACGATGTCCCAGACCTTGCGCTGCTTATCCGTCGGAGAGCCGAAGATGATGGTCCGGGTGATGTCCGAACGATAGCCTTCGACTGAACAGCCCCCGTCAACGAGCACCGGATCGCCCTTCTGAAGGTTGCGGACAACCACGGAGCCATGGGGAAAGGCGGTTGACGAGCCGAACTGGGGCCCGCCGCCACCAGAAACGCCCATCTGCTGGTGGGCGTTGCTGATGGCCCCAGCCAGGTCGCGCGGGCTCATTCCTTCGCGGAGCTGTCGGAAGGCCTCGCGGTAAGCCAGCTTGGTGATTTTATTGGCCAGGTCCATGTAGGCAATTTCCTTTTCTGTCTTTATGCCGCGGCAGCCTTCGGTGATCACGGCGCCGTCCATAAGATTGACCTGCGGTGCATCCCGGCGGAGGCCGTAATAAATAAAATTGCGCATGGAGGGGTCGACCGCGAGAAGGCCGGCCGCACTTCCAAGGTCCTTCATAATGCCCGCGATCAACCGGTAAGGGCTTTCATTCTCCTCCCAGGTCCGGATTTCCTGGCCTTGCGAGATTAGTTCTTCGGCTCTCTTTCTCTCGAAAGCCGGGGAGACCCAGATGGGCTCTCGCTTCGGACTAAAGACGGCCCCGAACGCCCTTTCGCTCCTCCACCAATTGACGCCCGTGAAGTATTGGAGGTTTACTCCCCCTTCTAAGAAAAGCGCATCTATTCTGTGCTCGGCCAGGAGTTTGCGCGCCTTCTCCAAACGCGCCGCATAATCTTCAGCGGTCAGCGGTTTAACGTCAGCAACAATGTTCGTGAGCCGCGACGCCCTGTCTTGGGCGGAACCCGCCAGTGCTTTTGTCACCCATCCTGAGGCGGCAACAGTCAATCCTCCGATCTTTAAGAAATGCCGGCGTGAAATCATGGTATATCTCCTCGTTGTCTCCGGAATTCGTGACGAGCCTTCTTTGGAAAGATAATCAAGCGAAGGATTATCATGGCAGAAAGAAAGAGAGAACGTATATCACTCCAACCGGGCGCTGTCAACGGAACAGTTTACTTCGTAAGCATCTCCTTTTGTGTGATTCGATGTGCGCAGGAAGCCGCCCTGAAGCCCCCGTAGCGGAAGGGGGACCCGTCGGCTTTTTTCCGACGGGGGGAACCGACGGGACTGGTTCTCTGGGGGCCGGGGGCCAAGGATGGCTTCCTGCGCACATCATGAAGATCACAGATATGAAGGTGCTTCCGTTCACTTCCGGTTGCCGCGAGCCAGGGAAGCGAAGACGCCAGCGAAGCAGAGAGCGGCGAAAATAACAAACCCGGTTCTTGTTCCCTGCAAGAAGCTTCCTTGATTGGCCGCCGTGATCTGGATCCGGCCGACCAGTGCGCCAAGGATCATCATGGCAATCCCCATACTCATTGTCTGCCCGACCAGGCGCATTGTCCCCAGAGTGGCCGAGGCCACGCCATAATGTCTCTTCTCCACTGAACCCATCACAGCGTTGACGTTGGGCGAGGAAAAGAGGCCGAACCCGAGCCCGAGCACAGCCAGGCTGGCGAACACAAAAGCCAATGTCGAGTCGGCCCGCAGGAAAGCCAGGAGCAGAAGCCCGACGCTGGAGATGGCCATTCCGATTGAAGCGACGATGCGGGGTTCGATTTTGTCCGACGCCCGGCCGGCGAACGGAGAGCACACAGCCATCACCACAGGCTGAGCGATCAGGATCAGCCCGGCACTTCGCGGGCTCAGGCCTTTCAGATATTGAAGATAAAGGCTGACAAAAAAGCCGACGGCGAACGTGGCGCTGTAGTTGATCAGCGCGGCGAGGTTGGAAAAAGCGAAGACCCTGTTTTCCCGGAAAAGCTCAACCTTGAGGAGAGGCGCGGCGGTCCTCGTTTCTCGAAAAACGAACGCGGCGGCAAGGACGACGGCGGCGCCAAAAATAAAAAACCCGCTCTTTTGCGGCAAGCGCGAAAACCCGAGCATGATTCCGACGAGAGTGAGACCATAAAAGGCTGCTCCGAAGACATCGAAATTTTCGCCCCTCGCTTCGGCCCATTCCTCTTTGAGCATGGCCAGGACCAGAGCGATGACGATCAGCCCGAGGGGAAGGTTGACCAGAAAGATGCTTCGCCAGCCGAATTGCTGGGTCAGGAGCCCGCCGAGAACCGGCCCCAGGGAAAGGCCGAGATAAGTCGAGGCGGTGTTGATGCCCAGGGCTTTCCCTCTCTGGCCGGGCGGAAAGACGGAAGTCAGGATGGCAACGCTCGTCCCAAAAATCAGGGCGGCCCCGATCCCTTGGAGGATCCGGAAACCGATGAGGACCCACGTGGTGGAGGAGATGGCGCAAAGCAGCGAAGCAACCGTGTAGGCCAAGATTCCGGAAAGAAAGACCTTCTTGCGGCCATGGATGTCGGCGAGCCTGCCGAAGGGGACGAGAAAGACGGCGGCTGCCAGGATATACGCTGTGGCCACCCACCCCAGCATCACCGCATCGGCCCTGAACTCCCGGCCGATCGAGGGAAGGGCGATGTTCACAGAAGCGCCCATGAAGGGAGCAAGAAATGCGGCTAAGCCAGCGACGATCGAGGCCGAAAGTTGGGTTTTTTTGTCCATAGTTGAGCGCTGCGATTACTTCAGCTTGAGAATAATCTCGCGTTTGACGAACTCGCGCTCCGGCCCGCCCGGAAACAAAATGAGAAGCCGGCCGTCGGTGAGCTCGGCGCCTGTCACTTCTTCCACCAAATTATGATTGGTTAAGTGGAGAGCATAAGTCCTTCCCGCCAGGCCGTCGACCAGGACCTTGAGGTTTTTTCCTTCCCGTTCGACCCGCGTAATTTTTAGACCGGCGTCGAAATCCCCAACCTCAGATTGAATTGTGGGCGGGATGATCTCAACGGAGCGGTCGAATTCTATCTCGACGACATCCCGGCCGGTCAAATTAAACTCGACTTCAGGTTGAATAACCTGGCCGGACGAACGAACCTTAAAATCCGCCGGCTGTCCGTTGACCCGGGCGCTGCGGACATATGTTTCCAGACCCAGCGCCGGAGCAAACCGCGCTTTAAACAAACTCCCTTTTGACGAGTCAACCTCAAGCTTGATCCTGGTGGCTTCCCGCGTGTATTGAAAACTAAAAATTCCCTGTCCCAAGGCGAAGTTCTCGACTGAGACCGCCGGCCAGTCGGCGGGAAAAGACGGCTCAAAAAAAATCTGCTTGGCGGGAACATCGGCCTCAAGACCAAGCATCCCTCTCACCAGGGGCAGAACGACGCCGCCCGTAGAGAATCCTTGATGAGGAACACCCTCCTGCGGCCAGATGTGCTGGGAGCCGGAGAAGAGTTCGCTGGCGCAGCCCAGGGCATTGTCGAAGACATGCTCAACATTGCTCATCAGCGCCTGGTAACCCTGCAGCGGACAATTATTCTTATAAAAGGCTGCGGCCACGAGTCCGGTCAGGAACGGCCAAACCGCGCCATAATTATAATTGAGAGGCTCATAAAGAGGGCTTTTCAGGGAAAGCATCCGCACGCCCCAGTCCGTGGTCAATCCCGAAGAGCTGATCTTTTCGAGCGTCTGCGCCGTCCGCTCGCGAGTCCCCATTTTCCACAGCAGCGGAACTGCGCACCACGGCGTTAGCTCTTTTACCCGCGCTCCACCGGCATTAAAGGCGTAGGAATACTGGCCAGTCTCCGCATCCCAGAACTTGGCTTCTAGGGCATCCCAAGCCTTCTTATAAACAACATTCGCTCTTGCAGCAAGCTTCTGATCACCCATCGCTCGGGCCATTTGCCCCATGCAGAAGGCGGCCCGCGTCCAGACTGCGGCAAGATAAATATCCGTCTGGATTCCGGTGAGCGAGCCAAACTCAAGGGCCCCCAACCCGGCCGTCTTGTTCTCCATCAGTCCGTCACCGTCGTCGTCCGTGGAAAGGCACCATTGATAAGCCCGCTCGAGCGAGGGCCAGCTCTTTTTGAGGAACTCTTTATCACCGGTCCTGAGGTAATAGTCATACACCGCGACAATATAATAGGGAGTCGTATCGCCGTGGACGTAGCCGTATGGATAATCCTTAAACCAATCGACGTAGGATGCGGCCTGGGAGAGCTCATGGGCCATCTTGCCGTCCTCCCGTTGCCACTTCTGAGTGAAGGACAAAGCATCCTTGGCGGCGTCATAGGCGCCGTAACTGTTTAAGCTGAGGGAATTGAAATAAGCGTCGGTGCCAAAAAACCAGCCGAAACCCGGCCGTCCTCCCGTGCCCGAGGGACCGAGTCCAGCCACCAGGCCCTTCCCCAAATCAGGATTATCGATTATAAGATTGTCATAGGCGACCTTGGCCCACTCAAAAGCGAGGTTGAGCTTATTGTTAGGAGTGTGGACTTGAAGCGTCCCCTGCCGCAGCTTTTTGTAGTGCTCAAGAGCGGAAATGTAGACCACTTGAGGATCTGAGGCCAGCCGCTCATAGGCCTTTCTGATGTCCTCTCTTTTCCCTTTGCCGCCGGCCAGGATGACCGGGATGAACTTGCCCCTGACTTCATCCGGTTTTTTAATGGTGATGGTGAATTCATTGGGCGTATCAGAGAGCATGTGGGCCGGTGTATAGGATATCCCTTGCGCGGCCGGCGACCCGACAAATCCGTGATTTTGGCGAGTCGGTTCAGAGATAAGGTAGGCCTTGAGCTCCGCATCCCAGTAAGCGTGTTGTCCACCGATTCCGGCTGGCCACATGGGCTCGAGGACAGGCAGGAAGCCGACGCTAATAGTGACCGGCTCGGTTGAATCCACGTCGAGCAGAATCACCGCACCTGGCTCCTCAATGGCGGCGATGAATATGGCTTTCAGGGTAAAAGATTGATGGGTATAGGTCAGGATGGTCGCCGCCGGCGTCACCGAGACAAAACGGACGATGTCCCTGGCAGCGATCGGCCGGGTGCTATTTTTGAGAAGGAAAAAAAACTCGAAATTCCGCAAAAGCTTCAACGGGTAAGCCCAGGCCTCGAATGTCCCGCTTTCAAAGCCGAGGATGGCGAACTTCCTCCCAACTTTGTCGAAATAGGTGTGGGGCTGGGCGAGACGCCCCAGAGTGAGGTCATCGCGCTCGATCGGGAAGGCTGGGATGATACGTCCCTGGGCTGCAGAAGGTAAACGAAAAAGGAAAACGAATGCCAGGCAAACCCAAAGAATGTGCTGAACAATCCGGTCTCTTTTGGTCATGATCTCCCCTCGATGAACATGCGCAGATTATAGCACAACTCGAGCTCCCAAACCCCGGGCCTTTCCCTCTTTAGTCCTGCCTGCCCTGCTTAGAACAGGAACAGAAGCAGAATACTGCTCGCAATAATCAGCAGGGAAACAGGGACGAGCGCCCGCCAGCCCGGGTTCGCCCGCTTGAGGACTTCGAATTCGGTCACATAGACCGTCTCACAGGCCTGGCCCCCGGTGTCCTTGCGGGTTGTGCTTGTTCCCCGCACTACCTTCGAGCCCTTATGGCCATATTTTGCCAGCCAGCCGCTGAGGTGGATCTGGTCACCCCGCTTGATGCTCTTAACGAGCTTGCGCAGCCGGGAGTTCTCGGTAATAAGGTGATTGTTCGAGATATGAGATAGTGAGAACGTCCGGCTTATCTCCGGGTTCGACCAGGAGTAATAACACGTGAAATCCCGGCTCCAGAAATTGATCTTCCGGAAGGCGCCGGTTTCCAGGTTCTTTCCCCAGATCACGCAAAGGTCCTTGATGTTGAGGTAGTCCTTCCACATTTCATGCGCGTAGTCGAGGAAGGAACCGGCATAATGTGAGGAAACGACCATCCCCCAGAGCTCATAGTTGAACTGGGGATAGACGGTGTAGTTAGAGCCCTTCTGGGCCACATCAAAGGGTGCGGGCACGTTTCCCGGCTCCTGGACCGGCTCCTGAAAAAGTTCAGGCCGGAACTCGTCCTCACCGGGCCAGCGGTTTCTGAAGATGATAGCCAGGAGGAACAATACGAGTCCCGCCAGCAGGATGACCTTGACAACCTCCCGCTGTGACGGCGTCAGCAGCTTCGGGGCCCGCATGTTTCCGTGACTTCCTCAGTATATCATTGCGTCTCAAATTTCAAGCGCTCTTGGGACGACCTTAAAGCTCCTTTTCAGCCTCAGGCCTACGTTGACCAGGATAATCAGTACTGGAACCTCGAGGAGCGGCCCGATGACGGTGGCAAAAGCCTGGTCAGAAGTGATGCCGAAAATGGCAACGGCCACAGCAATGGCCAGCTCAAAATCATTACTCGCGGCAGTGAAAGAGACGGCAGTAGTTTTGGAGTAGCCTCCCCCCATTTTTTTTGCGATAAAGAATGCCGCAAACCACATAAAAAAGAAATAGATGATGAGAGGCACCGCGATCCGGACGACATCGAGGGGCTGAGTGATAATATATTCACCCTTCAAGGAGAACATGACGATGATTGTGAAAAGCAAGGCAACAAGTGTAACCGGGCTGATTTTCGGGGCGAAGACTTTTTCAAACCATTCCTTGCCTTTCGCTTTGAGCAACGAGAACCGTGTGATCACTCCGGCCAAAAATGGTATCCCGAGATAGATGAAAACCGTCTTGGCCGCCTCGAACACGGAGATCCGAACGTCGATTCCTTTTACCAAGCCGAGCGCGTTAAGGAACACGGTGATAAAGACGTAAATGTAAACGGCATAAAAGAGCACCTGGAAGATGGCATTGAAGGCCACTAGACCGACAGCTAGCTCTCGGTCTCCTCCGGCCAGCTCATTCCAGACAATAACCATGGCAATGCACCGGGCTAGTCCGACGAGGATGACGCCGATCATGTATTCGGGATGGTGGCGGAGGAAAAGGATCGCCAGCCCAAACATGACCAGCGGCCCGATGATCCAGTTCATAATAAGAGAGAAAGCCAAGAGCTTTTTGTACTGGAAAACCTTTCCCATCTCTTCATACTTCACCTTGGTCAATGGCGGGTACATCATCAAGATGAGCCCGACAGCGATGGGAATGGACGTCGTCCCGACCTGCAGACCGGCGATCAACCGGCTGACTGCGGGCGCGAAGTACCCGAGAAGAATCCCGATTCCCATGGCCAGGAAAATCCAAAGAGTGAGAAACCGGTCGAGGAAGGAAAGTTTCTTCGGATGGGTCTCTGGCACGCAAGTATCTCCTTTTATCTGTATCTGGACTTTTCCCCCTACAACTCTTCTTGGATCCATTTCTTAATCTCATCCAGGGAGGGGATCCTGCCCGAGCACTTGACTTTCCCGTTGATTACCAACCCGGGAGTTCCAATGATGCTGTACTCCATGATTTTTTTGATGTCCGTAATCTTCTGGACCTCGGCTCCCAACCTGAGCTCGGCTAGCACATTAATCGTCCTTCTCTCGACTTCATGGCAACGCGGGCAACCCGGCCCCAAGATTCTAATTTCCATAGCTTCCTCCTAAGTGGAAAATATTCGGCATCTCTTTTCTATGGTTTTGCTTTCGATAAGTCCGGCGCTGTCGTCCTTCGACCTGAACGGCGTCTGGTCATCCACCAGAGTCCAGCCACCAGCAGGGATAGGAAAGCCAGCACATAAAGAGCAACCTGCCAGATGCTTGCTCCGTCCTCCAGGGCGCCATAGATCAACCCGGCCAGCGTGCTGAACAAGGCGACCCAAAATACATAAACCCAAGCCTTGGACCGCCCGATGATAGACGAAATCATAAGGATGCTCTGCAAGCTGAGTTCAGGGTCGGCCATTAGATAGGCAAGGAGCGGACCGCGATGCATTCCCAGGCTCAGGAACATATTAGCGATTGGCACCTCGACCAATGTCGGGAAATACATAAACACGCCGAAGAGCACGCCCGCCAGGTTCCCCGGTAGGGTATTGTGTCCGGCCAATGCTCTAATCCATTCCGGACGGATGATCACTCGAATAACACCAACGAAAAAGACGCCAACTAGCAGCAAAGGAAAGATCTGCTTGATAAAGCGCCAGGATTCCCATAAGAAATTGCGCACCTCTTCTTGCGTCAAGCGCCTGAAACCGATTAACCCAAGCAAAATCATGGACAGGATCACGCCGAATATCTTTCCCGTGAAGAGGATATCTAATCCTTCGGCATTCGGTGTCATCCCAACAGAAGCAACCAAAAGGGTAACGACGATCAGGCCCAGGGAGAGCCATGTCCAGGGGTTGAAGCCACCAAAGATCTTCTCCAATCCACGCCAGGCAGTGAAAGCGACCAAGATAAGCAAGCCGATCAGGATCACGCCCTGAACGGTGACGCCTTCCTGGCCCTTGCTGGCATCGAAGGGAATAATGCGGAACAACAACTCCTGAAAACGGTCCAGGCCGGCTATCGGCAGGGTAATTCGTGCATAGGCATTAGTTAGGAGGCCGATTTTAAGCGTCCCGGATAGCAAGAGCACAATTAGGATGAAGAGGAAAGCCAAGGCCGCCCGGCCGACAGCGGCTTTTCCCGCGAACAGCGCGTCGGGGCTTTCGTCGTGAGCCATATCTGAACGGCGAAAGATGAGGGCCATGATCATTCCGATCCCGATGCCGAAGCTCAGCGAAAGGAAGAGACGGGCAAAGGCGAGGTCCGCGCCGATCACCCCGCCCGTATAGACGAGCGCCAGAATATTGGCCGCAGGCGCAAAGAAAAGGAAAGTGATGGCCGGACCGAGACCCGCGCCTTTCCTGTGGATACCCGCAAACAGTGGCACAACCGTACACGAGCAGACCGATAATACCGAGCCGGCCAGTGCTGCTGCAGGATAGGAGACATACTTGGGTGCGCTCCGGCCTAAGAAGCGGGTAACTGATTCTTTGGGGATCAACGCCGTCATGGCTCCGGCTATAAAGAATGCAGGGACCAGGCACAAAAGCACGTGCGCAGCAAGATAGGCGGCAAGATTCCCTAATCCGCCCTGCAGCAGCTTCAGCAAGTATCCGGCCACATTCACTCTGGCTTCCTCGAGGTCTGCGCCACTCTCAAATTTTTTCCCCTGCCTGGAGACCAGACGAAGAATGTCTTCTGCGGACATCCTCTCGGATACAGATTTCGAGGTTTCTCGTATCTCTAATCACTTCCTCTGACTCTCTGAGTTGCTCTTTAAGAAGTTGGCCCAATAATAGTTCTAAGTTCGGGCGGGCTTTATCCGAAATCCGGTAAGTTATCCACTTCCCCTCTCTTTTATCTTCGATTAGATCTGCATCTTTTAGGATTCGCAACTGGTGCGAGATTCGCGACTGCTCCATCTTCAGGATGAACATCAGCTCGCAAACACAGAGGTCTTTGCGCAAAAGGAGGGAGACAATACGAAGTCGCGTAGGATCTGCCAAAGCTCGCAATATCTTCAGGGCGTCTTTCATTGATATTAATATATGAACATATATTCATATATTATTTCTTCTTTGCTGTCAAGCCGCCTGGCTGCCCAAGCCATGGAAACAAGCAGAATCTGGAAAATGAGCGTTCGCCGGGGAAATCTGTTAGAATGGGGCCGAGGTAAGTCATGGATAAGAAAAGGGTACTGTTTGTATGCACGCATAATTCTGCACGGTCGCAGATGGCCGAGGCGTTTCTGAGATCACTATTTGGAGACCGGTATGAGCCCCGCAGTGCCGGGACTTCACCTACACGGGTGAATCCTTATGCGATTAAAGCCATGCGGGAGGTCGGCATCGATATTTCGGGTCATCGTTCCAAAGGGGTTGAAGAATTCCAGGAGGAGACTTTTGACCAGGTGATCACCGTCTGTGATAGCGCCAAAGAGGCCTGCCCTTTCTTCCCGGGCGGAGCACTGCGCAGTCATAAGAGCTTCCCGGATCCTTCAGCATGCCAAGGCCGAGAAGATGAAATTATGGAATGTGTCCGCCGGATCAGGGATGAAATCAAGGACTGGATCGTCCGGAGCTTCTGACACAGGAAAATAGAACTACGTTTTCCCCTCCTCGAGCGCCCGGGCAAATGCCGGCCAGAAGGGGTCCACGCGGGGATGCTCGAGGGGACGCTCCCTCCCCTCCTCCACCAGAATGATTCCCTTGCTCTCCGGGATAACCTCACCGACAACGGACGCAGGAATATTTTTCCCGGCCAGCTTTTCGAGAAGCAGGTCGACCCTATTTTTCTTGCACGTAATGATCAAGGTGCCTTCCGAAATCGATGAATACGGGTCCATCCCGAATTTCGAGCAGATTTTCTCGACCTCGTCCAGAACAATGATTTTCTCCTTTTCCACCCTCATCCCCACGCGGGAGGCCTTGGCCACCTCATAAAGACCGCCCCAGACGCCGCATTCAGTGGCGTCATGCATCGCCGTCACTCCGCGCTCCCGGGTCCCCACCGAAGCCGCCGTCAGAGCATCCTCGACCACGGACATCTGGTAAAAGATGCCCTCCGCTCTGCGGCTGAATTCCTCGCCGAAATATTCCTTGATTCTGTCCCTGAAGGCGAGGGCAAAAATTCCTGTAGCTTCGATCGCCGCTCCCTTGGTAATGACGATGATGTCTCCTCGCCTGGCCATCTGCGGCGTGACATACCGGTCTTTATCGCCGATGCTGAGCACCGTGGCGCCTCCCACCATGGGATAATCGCAGCCGGAATATCGGGCTGTATGGCCGCAGACAATGGCGACTCCCATGGCGCGGCACTCTGAATCGATTTTTCTCCAAACGATCTCCAACTGCTCTTTGGTCATGCTCAACGGCAGGTTGAGGTCGATAGAAAGATAAGACGGTTGAAGCGCCGACGTGACCGCGTCCGAGCAGAGGATATGGACGGCGAACCAGGCCGCCCGTTCGAACCCGTACTCGGGGACAATGAAGACGGGGTCGGTGGTCATGGCCATGACTTTCCCGCCGCCGATATCGACGATGCCGATATCCACGCCGTGCTTCGGGCCGACGAGAACCGATCGTCGGCGCTTTCCCAGATGAGGATAGATCAACTCATCAAATACCTCCGCCGATATTTTCCCCATTTCCGGCAGCTGGCTGGACATTTTTTACCTCCCTATTGATACGAAGATATCTCCTGTGATGTGGTGCAGGAGGCCGCCCCGAAGCCCCCGGGGGAAGAGGCGAGGGTGTTGGGCGAGGAAGCCCGTCGAAGACTGA
>CAZLFV010000076.1:0-13076 GCA_964558915.1 uncultured Eubacteriales bacterium
TAAGAATGACCTTATCGAGGTGGATTCGCAGGCCATTCTCAGAGGTCCTCTTCTCGTCAAGAACGTCGTTTCGGATACGAGCGTGGCGATCGGCCGTGGAATTGCTCTCAAAATCCTGGTCGAAATCGTGCCCGATGAGAAATAATCATCCTGTCGTCATTTTTATCGGGCAGCCGAATTGCGGCAAAAGCACCCTGTTTAATGCGATCGCCGGCTACAAAGCCGAGACGTCCAATTTCCCAGGGACAACGGTTAAACACACCCACAGCAAGGTGAATATTGAGGGCCGTCTTCTGAATATCATTGACCTGCCAGGAACCTATTCGCTCAATCCTTCGGAACCGGCCGAAAAAGTCGTCCTGACGCATCTTTTTCAAGAGCGACCAGACTTAATCATCAACGTGGCCGATGCCTCGGCTTTAGGACGAAGCCTCGAGCTCACTTTGGAGCTCGGCGAGCTGGAGTACCCCATGGTTGTGGCCTTGAATATGGTTGACCTGGCCGAGAAGAAGGGCATCACTGTTGATTCTTCTAAGCTGGAAAAGACGCTAGGGGTTAAGGTCATTCAGACTATTGCTACCCATGGCCGGGGAATCAAGGAGCTTTTGGAAGCGGTATTCCACTGCTTGGATGAGGGTTGCCCCGTCTCTTCTGTTCGCTGGTCCAGAGACGTGGATGAGGAAATCGCGCATCTTGCAGAGATCATACCGGCCGATTTTTCTATCGTCGCTAACAGAAGGTTCACAGCCATTAAGCTGATCGAAGCGGGCCAGCAGTTTTGTGGGGATATTCTCGAGGATGTTGACCCTTCTCTCAAGAATGTGGTTAACCAGG
Organism: uncultured Eubacteriales bacterium; assembly: GCA_964558915.1. Lineage (GTDB taxonomy): Bacteria > Acidobacteriota > Aminicenantia > Aminicenantales > UBA8522 > CAZKEW01. The sequence continues at coordinate 835 of CAZLFV010000076.1, forward strand.
TCAAGGGAAATATCGAGAAAAAACGGAGCGCTCCCGCCTATGAAGTAATCGCGGCTGAGAGACACCATCTTGCCCTGAAAATATCTGAAGAGTGCAGCCGGGTTCGGCGGGGAAAGCACCTGACCTGGGATAAGCGCCTGGACGGCGTTCTGATGCACCCGGTTCTCGGATATCCTCTTTTAGCGGCCGTCTTTTTGGCCTTTTTTTTCCTCATTTTCAAAATCGGGAATCCCCTAGAAGGGGCTCTCCTGCGGCCTTTCTCAAGCCTCAGGCGCTCCTTATCTGGAATTCTCGGTTCCGGTTTGTCCTTCCATCTTGCGGACGGTTTCCTCCAAGGAATCGGGGGAGGCGTCGCTATTGTGTTGCCCTATCTTCTCCCACTTCTTTTTCTTATGGCCTTCTTGGAAGACCTGGGTTATCTGGCTCGGGCCGGCTTCCTGCTCGACACATTCATGCACCGCATCGGGCTCCATGGAAAATCCGTTTCCCCGTTTATTCTCGGTTTCGGGTGCAACGTTCCGGCCATTTTGTCCACCCGGACTCTGGAATCCCGGAGAGACCGGGTGATCACGTCCTTGCTCATTCCGTTTATTCCTTGCTCGGCCAGGACGACAATTATTCTTGCCCTCGTCGCATTCTACTTGGGTCCGCTGTGGGCGCTGGGATTTTATATCTTTAATATCCTGATCGTGGCCATCCTGGGCCGGGTTTTGACGTTCTTCTTCAAGGCCCCCTCGCCAGGGCTGATACTGGAGATCCCCACTCTGAAGCTCCCGTCTCTTGGAAACATGTTCAAGAAGACGATTCTTCAACTCAAATCGTTCCTGAATTTTGCCTGGCCGATCCTAATCGGCGGGAGTGTTGTCTTGAGCGTGCTCCAGTTCGTTTCTCTGGACCGTCTCTTTAACTCTCTTCTATCTCCTCTTGTCGTTTACGGCCTGGGGCTGCCGCGGGAGCTGGGCGTGACTTTGGTCTTCGGCTTCCTGAGGAAGGAGCTTTCTCTGATTATGATGCTCCAGGCGCTGGGTGTGGACTACAAAGACTTGTTGACGGTCATCTCGCGTGAACAAATTGTTATTTTCACGGCCTTTGTCAGTTTCTTCATTCCGTGCCTTTCCACTTTTGCCGTCCTCTGGAAGGAAATCGGGAAAAAAATGGCTTTCCTCTCGGCCGGCCTGAGCATTGCCACAGCTCTTCTTATCAGTCTCATTATTAGATTGATTGTCTGAGAAGTGGGCCTCTATTTTTTTTCCAGGATGACAACGGCCAGGGCGTGTTCGGTCAGGTGCGAGACCGAGACATGAACCCGGTCGAAGGGCCATCTTTGGCCGGATTTCAGGTCCAGGCGAGGCTTTCCTGACGGCGTATTAACAAGCTCAATGTCTTTCCAAAGGACTTTTTTTCCCAATGCCTTGATAAAGGCCTCTTTGGCGGCAAAACGGGCGGCGTAGTTCTGATACTTGTTCCTTTTTTGGGAACAATAGGCAATTTCCACAGGCGTAAAGACCTTCTCCAGAAACCTGGGGCTTTTTTCGGCCAGTTTTTTGACACGCTCCACTTCGATGAAATCAATCCCGATGCCCGTGATCATTCTTTTTCTCCTTCAGTAATCCAGCGATCTTACTCCCGACAATTGCCGAGAGTTCCTCGACCGGAGCTCGCCTGATCTCGTCGAGGCTTTGATACCGGGAAAGCAAGGCATTTCTCCTCTTTGCGCCCAGGCCCCGGATTCCGCTCAGATCCGAAGCGAAGCTTTTCTTTTCCCGACGTTGCCGATGGAAAGATATGGCAAACCGGTGAGCCTCGTCCCTAATGTATTGCAGGAGTCTTAAGGCGGGCGAGGTGCGATCCAGACGAAGCCCCTCCTTCCTCCCCCGTCTGAAGACGATTTCTTCTCTCTTGGCTAGAGAGACCAGCGGAAACCTTTCAAGTCCCATCCAACCAAGGGCTGTTTCCGCCGCACGGAGCTGGCCTTTGCCTCCATCCACCACGATGAGGTCGGGCAGCTTTCCTCCTTCTGAAAGGACTCTGGAGTAACGCCTGGTGATAACCTCCTTGAGGCTGACCACATCATTCGGCCCCGCCACGGTTTTGATCTTATATTTCCTATATTCATCATTCTTAGGCCGGGCTTTCTCAAAAACGACAACCGACCCGACGGATTCGTCTCCGCCTGTATTAGATATATCAAAGCCTTCGATCCTCAGGGGTGGAGCAGGGAGGCCGAGGATTCCGGCCAGGTCTTCCAAGGCGGGAATGATCTCTTCCTTTTTCCTCAGCAGGATCTCGGCGTTCCTGTTGGCCAGGTCGACCAATTTCTTGTCCTTTCCTTTCCGCGGCACCAGGATCCTGACTTTGGCATCTTTCTTACGACAAAGACGATTTTCGATTTCATCGACGGAGGAGGGGAAGGCCGGGAGTAAAATTTTTTTTGGAACGTCTGCCCGTGTACTATAAAAATCGTCAACGATCCCGGAAAGAAGCTCTTCGACTGAAATATCCTCACTTTCCCGGATGGTCATTTGCTCGGCTTCACGGATTTTGCCGCCTCTCATAATAAAAACATGAACCGACACGGTCTTTTCTTTTCTCGCCAGCCCGAATATATCCGCATCCTCGAGCAATACCGAAACAACCTTGGGCCTGTCTCTGATTTGTTCGATCGTGCGGATGAGGTCCCGCCAGCGGGCGGCCTGCTCGTAGTCCTGGTGGTCTGAGCTTTCCCTCATTTTTTCATGCAGGGCTCCGAGGAGTCTCTCCGTTTTCCCCTCCAGGAAGAAAACGGAATTCTCGACACGGTTCCGGTATTCCGCCTCTCCGATGGATCCGACGCAGGGAGCCGAGCAAAGCTTGAGGTCGTATTCCAGGCAAGGCCTTGTGCGCCTTCCCGGGATGCTTTCTTCGCAAGCTCTGATTCCAAAATACTTATTCAAAAGATGAATCGTCTTGCGTGCTTGAGAGGCCGGACTGAACGGCCCGAAATATTTAGCTCCGTCCGTCTCCACTTTTCGGGTCAGAGAAACAGATGGGAAGTTCTCATTGACGGTCAATTTGAGATACGGGAAACTCTTGTCGTCCTTGAGCCTGAGGTTGAACTTGGGCTGGTAGCGCTGGACGAAATTGTTCTCTAAAAAAGTCGCCTCTCTTTCGGAGCCCGTCAAGATAAAATCGATATCAGCGGTTTCCGTGATGATTTTGTTGACCTTGAAATCCGGGGTTGGCTGGAAGTAAGACCTGACCCTATCCTTCAAGGAACGCGCCTTTCCGATATAAATGATCTCCCCAATTTTGTTCTTAAAAAAGTAGATACCCGCCTTGTCCGGAAGAAGCTCGAGCTTCGGTTTGAGCGTCTTGTCCATGTCGGCTTAAAGTCCGAGTTCCAATTCCCTTTTCTTCAACTTTTTGAGCTCGTCGCGCAACCGGGCCGCCCGCTCGAACTCCAGGTTTCTCGCGGCCTCTTTCATCCATTTCTCGAGCTCCTCCATGCGCTGCTTTCTCTTGTGCGGGGAGAGATAGATGTCTTTGTCTTCGGAGATTCGCGACAAATCCACGTAGTCCCTTTCATAGACGCTGGTCAAGACCTCGTCGATCCGCTTGGTGATGGATTGAGGTGTGATGTTGTTCGCGCGGTTGTATTCCTGCTGGATCTTCCGGCGCCTGGCCGTCTCGGCGATGGCTTTTCTCATCGAGTCGGTGATCGCATCAGCATAAAGGATGGCTTTACCGGAAACATTCCTAGCCGCCCGGCCGAAGGTCTGGATGAGCGAGATGTCAGAGCGAAGAAAACCCTCTTTGTCGGCATCCAGGATGGCGACGAGCGATACTTCGGGCAAGTCCAGGCCTTCCCGCAGGAGATTAATCCCGACGAGAGAATCAAATTTTCCCTTGCGCAAATCCCTCAAGATGTTGACTCTTTCGAGCGTCTCGATCTCCGAATGGAGATAACGGACGCGCAGCCCGAGTTCATGGTAATACCGGGTCAGGTCTTCCGCCATCCTTTTGGTCAGGGTCGTCACCAGCGTCCTCTCGTTCCTCCGGGCCCGGGCCGATATCTCGCCCATCAAATCGTCAACCTGGCCTTTAATCGGCCGGACCTCGATTTCCGGGTCTGTTAACCCGGTTGGCCTGATGATCTGCTCGATTGGTTTTCGCGCCACTTGTCGGAGCTCATAGGGTCCGGGCGTTGCCGAAACATACAGGACTTGCCCTCTGCGGGCTTCAAACTCCTGGAAGTTCAGCGGCCGATTGTCCAGGGCCGAAGGCAGCCGGAATCCGTGCTCGATCAAGGTCATCTTGCGTGAGCGGTCGCCATGATACATCCCGCCGATCTGGGGGACGGTCACGTGCGATTCGTCGATGATGGTCAGGAAATCCTGCGGAAAATAATCGAGCAAGGTATAAGGAGGTTCCCCGGGCTGCCGCCCGCTGAGGTAAAGGGAATAGTTTTCGATGCCCGGGCAGTAGCCGAATTCCCGGAGCATCTCCAGGTCAAAAAGGGTTCTTTCTTCAATCCTCTCGGCCTCGATGATCTTGCCCTGTCTTCTGAAAAAATCGATCCGTTGAGCCAACTCCGTTTCAATGCTGGAGATCGCGGACGCGAGAATATCGGGGGGCGTGGAGAAAAATGTCCGGGGGTGGATGACGATTTCGTCAAACGTATCAACAGCCCGTCCCAACAAAGGGTCGATGGCAGAGATAGAGGTGATCCGGTTATCCTCGAGCTCGAGTCGATAGGCGAAATCTTCGTAGGAGGGGAAGACATCGATGATATCCCCGCGCAGGCGGAACGTCCCCCGTTTGAAGTCCTCCTCCTCGCGTTCATATTGCATGCCGACCAGGCCTTCCAGGATCTTTTTCCTCGTCATGACCTGGCCTTTGGCCAGAGAGAAGCTCATCGAATAGTAGGTTTGAGGAGAGCCAATACCGTAAATGCAGGACACAGAGGCCACGATGATGACATCCCTCCTCTGGAAGAGAGAGTTTGTAGCGCAGAGCCTCATCCGGTCGATCTCGTCGTTGATGGTTGCTTCTTTGGCGATGTATGTATTGGAGGCGGGGATATAGGCTTCTGGCTGGTAATAATCATAATAGCTGACAAAATATTCAACCGCATTCTGAGGGAAGAACCGAAGGAATTCCTGGTAAAGCTGGGCGGCCAGGGTTTTATTATGACTGATGACAAGCACGGGCTTCTGCGCTTTCGCGATGACATTGGCCACGGTAAAGGTTTTTCCGGAACCGGTCACCCCCATCAAAACCTGGTGGATGTCTCCTCGGGCGATGCGATTGCTCAGAGCTTCGATGGCCGCAACTTGATCCCCTTTGGGCTCGAAGTCGGAATGCAGCTTGAATGTCCTCATTGGTCTTATTATAGCAGAAAACAGGGTTCGTCCAGACCGGCCGCCCGAGGGATGAGGCGAGGGATGATGTGGTGAGAAGTCCGTATGAGCGACGAGCGGGCGTCGCGAGGCATCAAAGATGCCGCGGCGATCTCAGTTTGAGATTGCTTCGCTGTCGCTCGCAATGACAATTTTTATTTGCGCATGCAAATCATGGGGGATCCAAGGGGGATGGCCCCTTTGGTCGCAGAGCGAAGCTCGAGAAGGGGAGGCAGGGAGCGAAGCGACTGTTGGAAGGGGGAACGCGGAGCGTTCTCCCTCCAAGAAACCGCTGGGGAAATCGCAGCGTGACTTCGAGCCACATCTCCCGAGCCTCGGCGAGGCCTATTTTCTGGCGAGTATCCTGACGCTTCCTTTAAACTGGGCGCCGTCTTCGATAGAGATAAGCAAGGCAGAGAGATCCCCCTTCATCCGGCCTGTTTTTTCAATGGTGATCCTGCCTGAAGCATGAATATTTCCGCTGACCTCTCCTCGGACAATGACATTCCTGACGTTGATCTCTGCCTCCAGTTTGCCCGACTCGGCCACGAGCAGGTCGTTCTCTGGTAGGTCGATTTTGCCCTGGAACTGCCCCTGCACCAAGAGATCTTCTTTACTCGTAATCTCTCCCCGGAAGAGAGACGCCGGGCCCAACCGGGCCGCCTTTTCCAGCCGTTCCAACGAAGGATTCGTTTTATCCTGGGAGATCATTCATTATTCCTTTTTATCTAACAACACCAGAGCGATTATATTTTCAGCCAGCCGGATTGTCAATGTCGCTTAGTGTTTCTTCGCTCTTGTCAAGCCAGGATAAAATTCTTAGAATCTGGTAGAATTAGCGAGGAAGGTGAATATGCAAAGAACATTCTGTTATTTTCTCCTTTTCTTGGTTACACTCTGGACGTCCCCTCTCTTAGCCCAGCAGCCAGAGGAATACTCCATTCTTCAGATCGACAGGCCGATCCTCGTAGACGGCGCTCTGGATGAGTGGGTTTCTCTCAAAGAGACTCCTGTTGATCTTGCCCCGAACGGTCAGAAGATCGCGCCATCGGCGAATCTTGCCGTCACGGTCCGGATTGCTTTTGACGCAGAGAACCTGTATTTAGCTGTTCAGGCCACGGACGACCGGCCGGAATTCCCGGAATGGAGCCGCCGGCCCGCCGGCCGTTTGCCTGCTGCTAATTTCATGGACAGCCAGCCCGAGTTTCCGGAAAGGGCCTTCATGGCTGCGGACGGTCTCTTTCTCACTCTGGCTGATCCCGCGGGGAAAAGTGACGGCGGACGCTTCTTGACCTTCTATTTTTCCAGGCGCGGCAATATGCCAGTAAAAACTCTGGTCAACCGAAACGGCGAGTCTTTCCTCCCGGCGTCAATCGGAGACGTCCAGCTGAAAATTGTGGTGGAATCGCGTAAAAAGTCCATTATTTATGAGGTGGCTGTAGCGTGGAAATATGTTCCTTTTTTTAGGCCCTTCCTTCAGCCGAATCTGGGAATGAATCTGAGCTATGTCGATTTCGACGCGGGGCAGAGAAAGATCGTCCAGCTTTTAGCGGACCCAAACTTCGAGTCCCCGTTCTCCCCAAAAAGAAAAACATTGGTTTTCCGCTTTGTCCCCCGTCGCCCCGAACGGGCTGAGTTCCAATCCCTCCTTGGCGTTAATCATTTTTACGAGGATCAGGAGGAAAAGATCAGCCTGGGGATTAATTCCCCTTCCGCTGTCCAGGGTTGGGAGGTGAGGTTTGTCCTGACATCTTCGCAAGGGAACATCGTATCAGACCAGAGCCTCTCTTTCGAAGAAGGGATAAATATCCTCAGCTTTCCCATAGAGACCAAGAACCAACCCTCAGGTCTTTATGACTTGAGCTTGGGTGTTCTTGATGACAAAGGCACTTTCCGGTATTCAGACAGCGCGCAATTCTTCCTTCTCAACAGGAAAGAATTCGAGTCCCTCAAAGCGAAGCTCGCGGACATCCAAAAGGGAGACCTAATCCAGAAGGATGCCACTTTTCGCGAGAGTATTCCCACAATAGAGATAAGGATGCAGTGGATCAAGCAGATGACCGACGATCGTGCTTCCCTTGTTGATCTTGACTCTCTTCATCAGTGGAATGATGAGATGAAGGCGCTGCTCAGAAACCTGGAGGACGGGAAACCTGCTCTTTTTGCTCCCGGAATACCGGCCCGCTTAGCCTATCGCTCGGAGATCGATCAGTCCCTTAAGGCTTATTCTGTCCAGATTCCCCCCAATTATGATCCTAAAAAATCATATCCTCTTCTGATCATGCTCAGCGGGGGCAGGGCCGATGACCGGGCTACCCTGGCTGGGGTCAACCTGGCCTATCCTGGGCCCCAGAAAAAGGAAAGCGGGTTTGAGCTGATTGTCCTCGCTCCTCAAGTCCAGCCGCTCTCGGATTGGTATGTAGGCGAATCCGCTAAAGAGGTGACAGCATGCATCGGCCATCTCAAGAAACTGTATAGTGTCGATGAGAAGAGGATCGCTATCGACGGGTTTGGAATCGGGGCGTACGGAGCTTGGCGGATTGGCCTTCTTCACCCTCAGATGTTCAGGGCAGTGATCGTCCGTTCGGGGAGAATCGTGCCTCCTGAGCCTGCCGAAGGAGAGAACATCCTTGACCTCCTGAGCCAACGAACGGAGCAGAATTTTTTGATCATCCAAGGAGAACGGGATGAAATGGCTCCGGTAGAAGATGTGAGAAAGGCCGTCAGCAAGATGCAGGAGCTCAAGATGAACGTCAAATATATCGAAGTCAAGGGGGAGGGATACGGCGATTATGACAAATGGCCTGATATCTTGAACTGGCTGAAAGACGCACTGTCCAAATAGAAAAAAAACAGGGCTGCCGTGAAGAGATTGGGAGCTGTTGAACCGGTCATTATAACCAAGCCTGATCACCCGATTTCGCGGCGGGAAATTGACCCCGATGCCCTGAAGATCCTTTTCCGGCTTTACCAGCATGGTTTCACTGCGTACCTTACGGGAGGCGCGGTCCGCGATCTGTTGCTCGAGAAGCCGGCCAAGGATTTCGATATTGTCACAGATGCCCGGCCCGGCCAGATCAAGAAGCGATTTGCCAACGCCTACATCATCGGCCGCCGTTTCCGTCTGGCCCATGTTCATTTCAGCGGAGGAAAGATTATTGAGGTGTCGACGTTTCGGCGATCCGCTGATCAGGCCATAGAACAGTCCTCGGCTGGCGAAACCGTTGCCTCCAACCCTTATGGAACTCCAGGCGAAGATGCTTTCCGCCGGGATATCACCATTAACGCGCTTTATTACGATGTCTTTACTGACACCGTCATTGACTACGTTGGAGGCCTCGAAGATTTGGCCCAACGGATCGTCCGCGTCATCGGCGACCCGGCGGAGAGATTCAGGGAGGATCCGGTTCGCATCTGGCGCGTCCTCCGGCATGCGGCCCGCCTTGGTTTTACTGTCGATGAGGCGACCGAGAAGGCTATTCCTTTCCATGTCCAACTATTATCTTTATGTTCTGGAGCCCGCCTCTATGAAGAGTTCAACAAGGACTTGGCTTACGAAACTCGTCCGGTCATCGAAGTGCTCCGAAAATATGGCATTCTTGGCCGCATCCTGGGAGAGGCGGGCGAAGATTATGAAAACGAGGCCGGCCTCTTCTCGCGCTTGAGCTCGCTGCTGGAAATTGAGGACCGCGCGAGAGCGTCAGGGCACCAGCTCTCCCTCGAGGAGATGTATGCCCTTGTTTTTTGGCCCTGGGTCGAACCGTTGCTTGCAGAGAGACAAGTTGACCTTCACAAGACGCTCAGCGACGCGTTTAGACACGCCGGGATGAAAATGTCGCTCCCTAGGAGCCTTCGGGCAAACATTAGCCAGATTCTGATTATCGTCAGAGCCATGGACCTGGCGCTCCGGACGGGCCGCATGCGCTGGTCCCTGTTGCGGAGAGCTCATTATCAACAGGCATCCTGTCTGTTTTTTTTAATTTTTAAAGGGCGGCCTGCGGAAAAAGAAGAATCTTTCACGAGACTGCTCGAGCAGGCTTTTCCATCAGGACTCAAAGCCTGGAAGCGCCGACGCCGCCGTCATTAAGTGCTTTAAAGGAGGACTCACATGATGCCAATCGGTCCACTTATGATGGAGCACAGGCTCATCGAACGGGTTATTCAGGTTATGAAAGGCCAAGTTGAGCGCATAGAGACAGAGCAAAAGGTGGATGTGGTTCTTCTTGAGGATGTGATTAACTTTATTCGGAGCTATGCCGACCGCTGCCATCACGGGAAGGAGGAAAACATCCTCTTCCGGGATATCGCCAAGAAAGCCCTCACCCCTGAGCTCGAGAAGATCATGGAGGAACTCATAGAGGAACACAAATCGGCAAGACAGGCCACCGCAGGTTTAGCAGACGCCCTTAAGAGCCTTCGGAATGGTGATAATAAGGCGCTACCTCTAATCTCAGCCAACCTCAAATTTCTTGTTGAATTCTACCCGCGACACATTGAGAAGGAAGACAAGCATTTCTTCCTGCCTGTTATGGGCTATTTCAGCAAAGAAGAGAACGACGCTATGCTCAAAGAGGGTTATGAGCTGGACAGCAAGCTCATGCATGAAGAATACGAGAACCGTGTGTGGGAACTCCGCTTGAAATAATGCCGTTCCTACTTCCAGAAGTCCTGGAGCAGGGGATACTGGGTTTTGAACCCAAGGATGGCGAGGTATAGCCCATGGTCCGGGTAGTTCCGCCTCAGCTCCTTCAAGTTCTCAATTGGGTCGTAGGGCGTCCCTTCGGGGATTTCATGGCCGACGCACTCAGAGAGGAGATGGAGCTTCTTCGACATCCAGGCGTCGATGATGACCGGCAAACCGTAGGGCTCGAGCGCGCTTAGCCTCTCGTCCCGGCCGATGATCGGCTGGGTAATAATGAACGACGCCCCGGCATCCACCTTCCGCCTCATCTTTTCCAGCTCATGGTCCTGGGGCTCATAGGGGTTGAAGGCGACGCCGCACGTGAATTGGCCGGGGTACTCCCGGTCGATATAACGCAGCAGCTCGACTGAGGTCACGGTCACGCACTCAACGCCGATCTCGGATGACTCGAGCCGGTGAAGCCGCTGGTTGCCGTCTCCTGAGACGACCAGCAGGTATTTGCCTCCGAAGCCCTTGACCGCGTTGAAGATTTCGTCGAGCTCCTTTTTGGTGTGATACGTGTTGAGGTGGACCATCAGCTGGTCCGGATGCACGGGCAGCCCCAGGATGTCAATGGTCTCGGTAGCCCCGTAGCTCAGCAGGCCCATGGGGTTGTCGGTGATGCAGACGATCCAGCCCGCCTCTATGACCTTGCGGTACTTCTCTTCAAAGGTCTTGAGGTCCTTTTCGATGTCCTCGGAGCTCCGCTTAGGGGTTTGGAGCTCTACGTGGAAGATCTTGCTTTCGGTTGGATACCGCACGGGCGCCTCAGGAATAGAATTTCTTGAGCCGCTGGAGTGTCTCAATGCCCTCGAGCTTCAGGATCTCTTCGAGGCAGGTCAGGGCCGGATGGCCCGGCTCGAGGAGCTCGTACTTGCGGATGGTCGAGCCGATGATCATATCAAGACCGTGGGGCATGGCTAGGGTCAGGAATGCGCTCTCCAACGGACCTTTCACCGGGGAACCATCCTTCCGCTTTGAGGGCAGCATGACCGTGAAGTTGCTTAGCCCCACTGACATGTGGACGCCGGCAAAGAAAGGGTTGTTGTGAATCAGGGCAAGGGACTCCAGAACGCGTTTGAGCTGACCTTCGCAGTCGCCGCCAATCGGTGCGATCCCGGGGTCGATAATAGCCTGATCGTTGGAGAACCCGGGAATTCGCCGCTGGGCCTCTTCAAGCAGGACTCTGGCCGTCTGTCGTGTCTCCTCTGCCGTCCGGTTGATGCTGGCGCAGCTCGCGCCGCGCTCGAACCGCTCCGAAGTCATGAGGATGGGGATGAACGGCCTAATTACCCAAAGGTCGAACATCTCAAGGCGAAGCGGAGAGATCGAGTTTAGGATCGGCTTCCTCTCATCGGCCCGTCCAGGATCGTATGCCTTGAGGCCCGCCTCGGCAATGGCCAAGTCTGGGGTGTCGATGGACAGAGGCTTGGCGGTGACCGTTTGGACGCAGCGGACGAGTTCAGCCATGAACTCTGGGGAACGCAACCCGACATTGACCTCAATATAGGCGGCGCCCCTTTCGTCCTGGCCGCGGGCCAGCTCAAGCAACCCGGCGACATCGTTTTCGTCGAACAGTTTTTTTGTTGAAGGGATAGAGTCGTTGATCGACTCGCCGATAATCGTCAATCCTGGAATGGCCATGGTAGCGTTTCTCCTCTTGGGAGGAAGATAACTCTGGGGGCTGGTTTTGTCAATATCGGAGGGTCGTGTTCACGGACTCCTCAAAGCGTTTCTGATTTATACTTGCCTTTTCGATGCGCTAATATTATGCTTCCGTTGGTCCCCAAAAGATATTTTATTTTTAAGGAGGGAAGGGAATGAATAGGATTGAAAAAGCATTGATGCATGCTCTATTTATCCACCTGCATCACAACATCGACAAGGCCATTGATTTCAAAGCGATTGAGGCCCTGAACAGGAAGGTCAGCAAGCTCTTTCCCAGGGCCCTTATTGTCGGCCCGGGCGATGATGCCGCCGCCTTTAAATTTCCCGGGACCGATGGAACCTTCGTGGGCAAAATGGAGAGCCATTGTTCTCCCTGCGTCCCCAGGCCCTATGACGCGGCCGCCACTGGGGCAGGAGGGGCGATGCGGGATGTCGTGGCCATGGGCGCCCGGCCCATTTTTCTAATGAACTTTATCGGCACCCGGCCGCTGAAGGAGAAAGTGATTGTCGGCCCC
>CAZLFV010000077.1:0-10333 GCA_964558915.1 uncultured Eubacteriales bacterium
GAAAAGACAACTTTGATTACCGAGTTGACATGAATGACGATGTGGAATAATGTCACCTCGAGGAGCCAGAAAATGAAACGATACGGTCAGGTCATCAGGGTCCGGCCGGAAAAGCTCGAGGAGTATAAAAGGCTTCATCAGGCTGTCTGGCCGGAGGTTTTGAGCACGATCAAGATGTGCCGCATTCAGAACTATTCCATTTTTCATCGGGACGGATATCTGTTCAGCTATTTTGAATATATGGGCGATAATTACGAGGCCGATATGTCCAAAATGGCAAAAGACCCCAAGACCCGGGAATGGTGGGCTCTCACGGACCCCTGCCAGCAGCCAGTGGAGACGGCTAAAAAGGGCGAATGGTGGGTGGCCATGGAGGAACTTTTTCACACGGATTAGGATTCCGGCCGCTCTTCAGCAAACCGTCACCGCGAGCCCTTCCGTGCTGATGTCAAAATCGAAAAAGCGGGCCCGCTCATTCGGCGGGTTTTCGACGAGCTCCCGGCGAACGGCAAGCGCCTCCTGTGGTGACCTGCAGACGATCAGGAGAAATCCTCCTCCGCCCGCACCGAGGAGTTTGGCGCCGTGGATTCGAGGCCGAATTCTTCCGAGAATCTCCTCGATCACCTCCGTGGTCGAATCAGGGTCGATCTCGTTGTTGAGTTTCCAGGCGACATCGATCAACCGGCCAAAGGTCTCCATGTTTTTACCGGCCATGGCCTCGGCCATAATTGGCGGGAAGGCATGGAGTCGGCGCAATGTTTCGAGGGCGGCTCTGTCCCTGTCGAGATAGTTCCCGACGACATTATGCAGGATGTTCTTGGCCAGGCGTCTGATGCCGGTATAATAGAGCAAAGTTGTCCCGCCGTTTGTCCTGGGATCGAGCAGGTCCGGGGGAACATCATGAATGCGCGGGTCGGGAACCATCCCCGGCTCCGTGGTGATCATCTTCACGCCCGCCACCGCGCCTCCGACCTGATCCTGCCAGCCACCTCCAGTGGTCAATTCCTGCTCCAACTGCAAGACGTCATGGAAGAGCTGGCGCGGCGTGACGGCGCGGCCTATCATCCTATGGACCACGGCCATAAGGACGGCGCCCATGATGCTCGACGTGCCCAGGCCGCTTCCGCTCGGAATGGCTGCCAGCGTTGTCAGCTCGATCCCGCCTCCGAATAACCTTAGCATGTCTTCAAGCCCTGCCGTTCCCTGCGGCCAGTCGGCGGTGTCAGGCGAAAATCCACACAGCGCCAAAGTGGCCTTGGCCAGGCCGAACTGGCTCGTCGGCCTGCGGTAATCCAGGAGTTCATCGAGCTCCCTGATTGTCGTTTGAGCTCCGTGGTCGATGGAGCTGATGCGAATCTCCAGGTTCTCGGTCACGCGGGCATAGGCGTGGATGGGCGGCTGGCCGTTGAGGTTCACCGCAGCGTTGATGACGCACCCGCCGCGTTCAAGAGAATAGGGAGGCGTGTCAGTCCATCCTCCGCCCAGGTCGAGCCTGGCCGGCGCCCTTCCCCAGATGATCTCGTCCGTCCTCAGGGCATTCTTGGGATGACGGGGATATTTCTCCTGGCTCAAGACAATTGTCCGGCTGATATTTTCGAACGCGGCTTCCTTGGCTTGAAGCGCCCAGGAACGCGCCTTCGTGGCCGGCTTCCAGGTCAGCCCGAAACTTGCCAGCCAGTCCCTCTCGAGTTCGGGGAGTTCTGCATAAGCCTCCCGGAGCGCAGCGTCCCAGTTCTGGTCTCCCTCTTCAATCCTTCTTGATACGGCCGAGCCCAGCGTATGGAAAATCCGGGAGAGCTCGAGCTTTTCCAGGCCCGGGGAAGACATCTCTTTTTTGAAACGAGACCATGATTGGCGAAGTATTTCTATCAACCATTGGCGGCGTTTCTCCGGGCCCAGATGCTGAAAAATAAAGGACAATTCCAGACTCGAGAATCCGCTCTGCGGGCGGAAGATGCGCTCGAGCGACCTGCGTAGCTCTTCGACGCGGTTCTCCTGCCGTCGTTTATGAAACTCCTCTTGAGAAACCAGGACTGCCATTTCAGCGAAGCTGTAGCGGTCGGCTTTGACCCAGCGCTTTTTTTGGCCTGGCGTCGCTCCGGCCGGGTTGAGCATCCAGAGCCAGTCTCTTGAATCCTGAGGACGGGAAACAGCGGGGAAAATCTGGCCGTTCCAGACCTGCCTTTCCTCGCGCGCAGCGCCCCTATCCCAGATGTCGTCTTCAGAGGCCCCCATGCTGCGCAGCCAGTCGGAGAGAGTAAGATTGGCCAGCCGCGCTCCTTCCGGAATCGACTTGTTTAAAACGTCATCAAGGCCATAACACCGCACAAACCAGACTTCGTTCCCCGCTCTGTCTTTTCCCTTGAGCACATCAACGACAGTTTTTTCAGGAAGTGAGAGAGGCGCATCGACGTCGAGGCCGATGACAATATTCTCGCCTCCAAGAGTCAGGGCTGAACGGATGCGGCATCCCTCCACCCATGAATTTGCTCCGATAATGCTCCCCTCCTCCGATATACAGTTGTTCATGCTCAAATAGAAGCTTGGAGGCGGCGCGGCCGAGTCCAGACATAAAAGGTCTATGCCGCTGCGGAGGAGCTGGCGGGATGTCCCGAAATGGAGGAATCCGCAGCCTGGTGCGACGGAAACAGAAAAAGGGATCCCCGACAATGCTTCGAAAATGCGGCGGAGATATGGCTCTTCTAGCGTCGAGCCGCTCCGTCGAACGGATTCGAGGTAATCTGCAAAATTCGCCTCCCTGCCGAGGCCGCAGCAGATTTCGCGGTAAAAGTCGAGCCCCGACCTAACGACCGCTTCACTGAGCCTGCCGGTCCACTCGAGTTTGCCCTCAGCGCTCGGACGGACCTCAAAAATCTGGATGAGGTCGAGCGCGGCCCGCTCGTCCAGGCTCATGATTCCGATATCCAGGACTGCCCGGCCGCTGCTTTGAATTGCTCCTTTTTCTTTCTGTTCAGTTAGCGAAGGCTTTTGCAGAAAAAGCCTGACGTTCGCGCCTGAATCCAGGCAGAAAACGCCGTGGTGTTGAGCTAGTTCCGGCGCGGCGTAGCAGCCCAGGCCGGTGATTCCGCTCGCGGATAATTTGACTTTTTCAGGATCAAAGGTCAGGAGCACATCGCCCGTGGTCACAACAATTTGCCCCCGGCCGGCCGGGGCCGAGGGAAGGCCGAGATAAACCGGGAGCTCGCGGTCAAGAAGCGTCAGGCCCAGAGCCCTGTCAGACTCTCCGGGCACCGGGATGAAGACCTTGCCGCACGGCCCGTAAGCCGGAATCCGCCGGGAATCGCCGCCCGCATGAATAATCAGTATCCGGAGCCCGGCCAAAGTCTCCAGCCAGGCGCCTGGATCCTCGAGCAGCAAAGGCTTTCCGGCCAGCTTCCGGCTGAGAATCTTGAGAAGGCAGCAGATTGTGCTCCCGCCGCTTCCGACCCGCTTGCCCTCTGGGTCAGAAATGGCCAGGACTTCCCGGACCTGGGGAACGAAACCCAATTTTTTCCGGAGTTCAAGCTGGCCGCGATAAGCCGACGCCTGGTCTTCATTGGAGGCCGTGACGATGAGATAATCCCAGGGCCTGTGGTTCACTTGTTTTTTTGGGCTTCAACCTGGGCCTTTACCCAGGGATAAGTCAGGCTGAGGCCGTCGCGCAGAGAGAACCGGGATTTCCAGCCGATCGAGGAAATGCGGTCGACTAAAAAGTTCCGGGCTTTCACGCCGACCGGCCCTTCGACATGTTTAATTTTGATCCTTTTCCCGGCAACAGCGGCGATAGTTAAAGCCAGTTCGTCAACTGAGACGTACTCCCGGCGGCCGATGTTAACGCCGTTATCGAGGGTGGAGTCCATGAGCATGCGAATCCCGTCGATCATGTCATCGATGTAAGTGTAGGCGCGCATGGCTGTTCCGTCGCCCCAGACCTCGATGACGCCTTCGTCTTCCGCTTCAGCGATTTTTCGGCAGAGCGCGGCCGGAGCCTTTTCGCGACCTCCCTGCCACGTCCCTTCCGGCCCGTAGCAGTTCTGAAACCGGGCCAGCCGGACGGCCATCCCGAAGCGGCGGCCGTAAGCCATGGCCATGCGCTCGGCATAGAGCTTCTCCCAACCATATTCGTTATCCGGCCTGGCCGGATACGCTTCCTCCTCGGCGAGCTCCGGCTCACTATATTCCATGTCTCTATAAACGCAGGCGGAGGAAGAGAAAAAGTAGCGTTTGATCCCGGCGTTGACGCTCGAATGAACCATGTGGATATTGATCAAGGCGCTGTTCCGCATGATCTCGCATTCGGCCGCATGAATAAACCCCATGCCGCCCATGTCGGCGGCCAGCTGATAAACCTCGTCAAAGGCCTGGCCGTGCGGCCCCTGGACGACCGTCTGACAGTTTTTCTCCTCTCTCAAGTCCAGAATCAGAAACTCATCCGCAGCCGTGGGAGAAAATTCCGGATGCTTCAAGTCCGCCCCGCGGACCCAGTAACCCTCTTTCTTCAGCCGCTTGACCAAATGGGTGCCGATAAACCCGCCGGCTCCGCAGACTAAGGCTTTTTTCATGGCTTTTTATCCCCCTTTGTCCGGCTCTTTCCTTTATTGCCCTTGCCCAGCACGGAAAGAAGCTCCTCGGGCGAAACACTGGCTGTGCCGATTTTCCCGACGACAATGCCTGCCGCAGCGTTGGAAAGAGACGCGGCTTCGGCGATGGAGGCGCCAGCCAGCAGCGCCAAGGAGGCCACTGCAATAACCGTGTCACCCGCACCGGTGACGTCAAAAACCTCTCTGGCCACGGTGGGGATGTGGAGAGGCTTCTTCCCTTTTTCAAACACGGCCATGCCCGCCTCGCCGCGTTTGATAATGAGGTAGCGGCTGGAAATGAGGTCCAGGATTCGAACCCCGGCTTTTTCGACCTGGGCTTCAGTGGAGCATTCATGGTGGACGATTTTTTCCGCCTCGTGGTGATTGGGTGTGACCAGGGTTACGGGCGAAAACAGGGAAAAATGCTCCACCTTTGGGTCGACAAAGACCGGAAGGCGATGTTCGCTGGCGAAATGGAGCGCCTGGCCAATGAGCGAGGGGTTGACAATTCCCTTGTTGTAATCAGAGATCAGGATTCCTTCGTATTCTTGGCTCCGGATGAAATCCAGGATTCTTTTTTCGAGGTCGCGGCCGAAGGACCCCTTTTTTTCCAGGTCAACTCTAACAACTTGCTGGTGATGAGCGATAATCCGCGTCTTAACCGTGGTCGGCCTGGCCTTGTCGATAAAGATGCCGCGGTCATCCGGCGCGTTATTTTTGATCCAGCGGCCTTCCTCGTCGTCGCCGACAATGCCCACGAGAAGAGGGACCGCTCCCAAGCTGGAGAGGTTTTGAGCGACGTTTCCGGCTCCGCCCAGACATAACGAATCTGCCCTGACTTCGACCACCGGAACAGGAGCCTCGGGCGAGATGCGGGAAACATTCCCCCAGATGTACCTGTCGAGCATCAGGTCGCCGAGCACAAGAATCTTTTTGTCCTTAAACGCCCGGACAATGTGGCTGAATTTCCTAAAGTCGGGAGTTGCGTTTTTCATTTTCCTTCCTCTTTCAAAAAGACAGGGTTGGAGATAATCCAGGGAACGTCCCGGGCAAGGGGAGACCAGTCTCGAAGATACATTTCCACCCGGTATGTCCCGGGCTCCTCGGCTATCAGACTAACTTCTTTTTCTTCCGAGCTCAAGAGGGATTCTCCATTATGAATAACGCGTGTCTCCACTCTAAACGGGAAAGGCGCCCTCACTTTGAGCGTGGCCGGTGCCTGCGGGTCAAAAATGAGCTGGGTTCCCATCGGGAATTCTGTCTGTCCTTGCCAGGCCCAAAAAAGAAAGCCCGCGGCCGGCCGGGCGGCATCGATCGCGCTAAAAAATCTCCCCTCACGGAGGGCGCTTAAGACCTGGGCTTTAGCTGTCTCGAAATCCTGAGAGAGGGGTCCCGGCATGAGGACATGGAGCCGGAAACAGGAGAGGAGGGCGGAATACAGCATGTGGGCATCAGCGCTGTAATACCCGGACAGGGGATGCTCGCGGCTGAGCTCATCCCACTTTCTCAGGGTTTGATCTGGCCTATCAATCATTTTGAGCAGATACAGCCCCGGCTTCAAAAGAAGGGCGGGAAGGTAAGGGACTGAAGTGAGAAAGTTCTTCTTGATCATAGTATCGGCGTCGATGATCTCGATGCCTGAATAAAGCGCGTGCTCCCCCCACGACCAGCGTGTCTTGGAAAAAGGATGGGCGATGATGGAAAAACCGCCGAGGGCTTCGACCTCGCTGCAGGCTTGGTCGGCATTCTGTGAAAAAAAGGGGCGTGGAAGGTTGAAATCCAAAGCCACGAGATGGCCGCGGCTGACCGAGATTTCGCTGCCGGCGAGCACGAGGACTTTGTCTTTCCATCCCCGGCTGGCTAGGGACTTCCGATTAGGTTTGCCGTGGTCGGTTAGGATAATGAAATCCAGGGCCTGACGCGCGGCGATTGCGGCGATTTCATCCGGAGTCTTGCGGCCGTCGGAAAATGTCGTGTGAATGTGATAGACGCCCTTGATTTCAAAAACCCCGCTCTGTTTAGAGGGAGCCTTGGCCTGGGGCTCGCGATATCTGAGAAGAGCCGTGCCCAGCCAGATAAAATACAAAGCGACAAGAAAGAGAGCCGCCTTAAGGATCCTCTTTTTCTTCAAGTTCATTCTCTGACTGCCTTGGAGGCCCAGGGCACAGTGATCAGATAGAGGAAAAGGACCGTAATCTCGGAATCGGAGAAATTGTATTCAAAAAACCCGGCCGTGATGAGTGCCAGGATCGCCGCTCCCGCAGCAGCTGCGTAGGGAAATACGGAAGGATCACGGTTTTTTAGGAGCGGAATGAGGGAGAAAAAGGCCCAGCCGATGAAGGCCAGCCAGGCCAGGAGCGTCGGGATTCCCCGTTCCGCACCGATCTGGGTGAAATTGTTGTGCAGATGAACGTTTTTCTTGGCCACTTCGGAGAGCCCGTATTTCGGGTCCTGAAAAACCATTTCCACGGTGTCCGGGCCTGTTCCCAGGAGAGGAAACTCTTTGATGATTTTTATTCCCGCCTTCAGGTATTCGATTCTCGTTTGGTTGAAAACATGTCGCGGGTTGAAGATGCTCAAGGCTCTGTCCCTCACCACCGGGGGGCTGAGGAAAAAGAAGAGTGCGATGGCAACGGGGACAAGGACGAGGGCCCTGGGTTTGTAAAGATAAAGGAGGAAGCAGAGGGCTACGACAAAAGCCACCCAGGCGCTCCGCGTGAGAGTCAGGGCCAGCGCAAAAATAGCCAAGAGGCAGGCGATTGCCCAGGCCCCCCTCGCCCTATTCCGGGAAAAAAGAAAAAGACTCAAGCCCGCGCACATAAAAAGGAGAAGGAGCCCGGCCTGAGTCATATAGTGGCCCATAAACCCCTGAATGCGCTCTCCGGGCCGGGCTTTGAACACGAAATACCCGATCGAGTAGAGCGTGCTGAGAAAACCGGAGGCGAGAAGAGCCGTGGTTGTGGCAGCGCGGCCTTTGCGGGTTGCCAGGGCTGTCATGATGACAGGAACAATGATATAGAGGAGGAGCTCCTTGGCGTGTTTCAGACTGATTTCAGGATTGACGGAAAAAAAACAAGATAGAAGCGACAATCCCGAATAGATGAGCAAAGGCCAAAAGAATGAAGGGAACCCGGGCTTCGTTTTGGTCTTGACGAGCGTGGCGACCCAGAAAATAAAGGCCAGGGCAAGAAAGGATTCCATGACAGAAATCGAGACCATGGAGAAAAGCAGGCAGCCTGCCAAAGCAAGGACGAGAGGAGACCGCCAAAGCGTTCTTTCTTCTTGATTTTTAAAGGTTTTCATGGAATTCAAGTCCATAGCTTAGCCCAAGCCCTGGAGAAATTTCAAGCTCTTGACAAAGGGAAAAGGTATTTATAATCTTGTTTTAGCGGAGGCTGAGGTGAACATCTTCATAGCCGAAGCCAGCAAAAATAGTCCTCTTCAAGAACCATCCCAAATATATAACTATAAGGAGGAAGCATGTCTAAAAATATCTTGATTGGTACTCTCATGCTCTTGTGTGTTGCAGCCCTTGCCCAGCCGGCGACCATCGACTTGATATCCATGGCCAGGCAGGCGAAGTGGTTGAATGATCGCGGTACTCCGCTTCCATTCCCTGGAAAGCCCAACGACAGCCGAGGTTTTGCCCTTCTTCTTCGGGCGCAGCTTGAGGATGGACAATCGTACACCGACGTCCTCCAAACTCATCCCCGATGGGCGGCCCAAGGCACGATCGAAGGCCGCTTTCAACTGACCATCCCCGAGAATTCATCCTTGGAAGCGGTTGTCGGCTTCCTCCAAGGGGCGAGCGGGTCAGATGGTGTCACGTTTGAAGTCTTATGGAAAGAAGGAAATCAGGAAGTCCTCCTCGCTCAGGCTGCCAAAAGAATGGATGGGCGGCTGACTCCTTTGAATGCAAACCTCGCAAATTATGGCGGACATCCCGGGACTATTATCCTCAGGGTCAAAGCCGGGGCCAGCTCGGGGCAGGACTGGGCCGTTTGGAAATCCATAAGAATCGTCCCCGTTGCGGCCGCTGTCGGAGCGTCCCAAGCGAAACTCAGACAACCGGCTCTCCGCGCCGTGGCTCCGCCTGCTGAAGTGAAGCCCCAGCAGCCCGGACAGCCCGAGGAGAGAAGACGCGTCGAAGCGACATTGAGCGCAGACCCGGCCAGTTATTCCGGTCCATGTCCGGCCACCATCAATTTCAGGGGAAGAATCTCAGTCTCTGCGCCCGGGCAAGTGCAATACAGGTTTATCCGCAGCGACAGGGCTACGGCTCCCGTCCAGACGCTCAACTTTCCCCAGCCAGGATCACAAGAAGTCACGACCACATGGAGAATCGGCCGGGACTACTCGGGCTGGGTGGCTATCAAGGTGACCTCGCCCCTGGAGGTCGAATCCGAGAAGGCCAATTTTGAAATTAAGTGCGGCGCTGCGGCTGAGCCTTCCCGTATCCCCGCGCCTCAGGAGAAACCCGAGAAGCCGCCCGGCCGGATCGTTGCCCCACCGAAAATAATCGAGCGCATTCCCCCGGGGATTAAAGCCCGGAAGGATATCCCCATCGCTCAGGTCCCGGTTCAACTCCAACGCCGGGCGCTCAATTTTCTGGAGGACGTGCGCAAAACCGACCTGGCGCCGGCCTTGAAGAATGCCCGTCTTGGTCAAGTCGTCCACCCCTTCTACCGGCCTGATCTCCCTACAGTCGCGTATTATGAATTCGAGATCGACCCGGGAGGTTACGTTCTTCTTTCCCAGGGAAGACACGATTACCCGGTGACGACCTGGAATCAGCGCGGGAAATCGGTCAGCCAGAAACTGCAAGAGATCGCTCAGCGTGCCGGAAAGCAGGCGGATAAGTTTTACGCCCTGAGTGATTTTGCCTTCGCCGCGGAGGACAGCACGGGTGAGCTCGTGGCCTACCTCGGGTCGTCCCTGATCAAGGTTGTTGGCATGAACGCCTCCTGGATGGACGAGAACATGCCCCTGAACGAGGCCATTGCCGCGCCGGTGCGCACAACGCAAGGCTTTCAATACGATGTCCCGGTGAGCGAGAAGCACCCTTATCAGATCGCAGGCTGGAATTCCTGGGGTGAGTTGAAAACGGGATATGCCCAGGAATATAAGGTTTTTCTCGACGCTCTTCGTCAGGAAGCCCAGGAGGAATGGGCGGACGAAGAAGAGGCTCCAAGAACTGGTGAACTCCTGATTCCAGGAGAGACGTTTTGTCTACCTCTGCTTTATGACGGGGCGAAACTTGAGGTTTCAGCTTCGGCTTCTCGGCTTTTAAACGTGAGGAGGATGAGCCAGAACGGGAAGCTTCCTTACCTTGAAATCACGGCTCGAGACCCGAAGGGCCTTGCCGATAACCGCGGCGATGTTTCCATCAACTATCCTAACGGCCTGAGCGAGACCATCATGTTCAAAGTCCTCTCCTCTCCAGCGGCAGGAAGTCGATCCCCCGGCGCAGACGCCATCCTAGATGGGGGAGGCTGGTCGGAATGGGAGTACTGGTGGGCCGGCGGGCATGAAGACCAGCGGCTTTATTATCAGGTCCAAGTCTCCTGCGATGTCTTGAGCGGCTGCGGGTGGAGCGGCTGCGGCGCAACGGCCTGGGGGATGCTCTTCGGCTGGGTCGACCATCAAGCCGCCAATGGCAACCCCACCTGGGTCGCAAACTGGGGAATCTATCGTCGGGACGGCGGGACCGGCGACGATGCCGACGCCCCGCGGGATCAAGACGCAGGCGTTGA
>CAZLFV010000077.1:10433-12989 GCA_964558915.1 uncultured Eubacteriales bacterium
TCGGAGATTTTGTGCGGGGAGACGGGTTTACCGCTGGAGACGTCGATGGCGGGAATGCCGAGATCATATATGCCTCCCGACATAACAAAGTGGCCGTCTTCGACTATTCCGGCGCCAAGGAGAGGGAATGGATGATCAATTTTCAGCGCTTCGACGGGTTGGCAGCCGGGGATGTCGATGGAGACGGTCTTGAGGAAATCGTCCACGCCTCCAGGGACAACAAAATAACGGTCTATGACTGCTCGGGGAACATCAAGAATGAATTCGGCATCGGCGAATATAAGGCCTTCAAAGGAGGCGTAGGCGACGAGTACGACTGGTACTACGGCGACAGGCTTGCTGTCGGCGACGTTGACGCCGACGGCAAGGACGAGATCATTCATGCTTCGAGAGACAATAAAATTACCATTTACGATGGCTCGGGAATGAAGGAAGGCGAGTTCCAGGCTGATTTTGAACGGGGAGATGGGTTTGCCGCCGGGGACGTCGATGGTGACGGCCGGGATGAGATCATCCAGGGCGACAGGGACAATAAAATCATCATCTATGACGCTACGGGAAGAAGGAAATACGATCCTTTCGAGGTCAATTATGAAGAAGGAGACGAGGTCACCTGCGGCGATGTCGACGGGGACGGCCGGGATGAGATCATTCATGGCGATCGAGGAGACAGGATTGTTGTTTACAATTACCTGGGAAACAAAAAAGGTGAATTCCAGGTCGATTTTGAGCGGGAGGACGGGCTGACCGCCGCAGATGTAGACGGTGATGGCAAAGACGAAATTATTCATGCCGACCGGCACAACAAGATCAATATCTACGACTCTACGGGAAGATTGAAAAGAATGATTTAAATATCGATCTTACCTAGCCTCAGCTTAACTTGACATCTTTTCTGGCTGAAATATACGATAGGTGCGTCACTTGGCAGGTCACCATGAAAAAAGCAGCGTTGCTTTTAGTATGCGGCCTTCTCCTCTTTTCCGGCATCTCCGCAGGCCATTCCGAAAAAAAGCCGGATCTCACCCAGAAATATAAAGACTGGCTGGATCTGACGGAATACATCTGTCTCCCCCAGGAACGAGAGGTTTTTTTCAAGCTGGCGAACGACCGCGAAAGAGACAGCTTCATCGAGTCCTTCTGGAAACAGCGCGACCCGACACCCGGAACTCCCCAAAACGAGTACCGGGAAGAAATTCTCCGGCGTTTCCTCTATGTGAACCAGGAGTTCGGGCGGGGGACAGCCCGCCAGGGCTGGCGCACGGATATGGGAAAATTTTACATGATCTTGGGCCCGCCGACCACGCGGGAGAGATACGAGGAAGAACGAGGCCTCTATCCTTGCGAAGCGTGGTACTATCACGGTGACCCGGAAAGAGGCCTCCCGACTTATTTCGGTCTTCTTTTTTTTAAGAAAGGCGGAGGGGGAGAATTTCGGCTTTATAACCCGATTTCCGACGGGCCGGCGAGCTTATTAGTCGAAGGTCAGAACTATGACCCTGCGAGTTATGCAGTGGCTTACGCGAGGATTAAAGACGTGGCTCCAACTCTTGCCCCTCTCACCCTCTCGATGATTCCTGGCGAAACTCCCCCTGATTTCCAGCCCTCCATGCGGACGGAAATCATCCTGGCGGATATCATTAATTCGCCTCGCCGGGAAGTCAGTCCTTCCTACGCGACGCATTTTTTGAACTATCGAGGCATTGTCAGCACGGAATATCTAACTAACTATGTGGATATTGACGGAGAAGCAATCGCGCTTCCCGACTCCCGACAGGGAATCAACTTCGTTCATTTTACCCTCTGGCCGAAAAGGGTTTCGGTGGATTATTACCGGCCGAAGGATCAGTACTTCTGCAACTATTCCGTTGACGTCAGCCTGAGAGACGGCGAGAAAATCATCTTCCAGTACGCCAAAGAGTTTCCGCTTTACTATTCTCCGGCCGATGACCCGGTCGTCAGGGCTTCAGGAATTGCTCTCGAGGATTCGTTCCCGATGATCGAAGGGGTCCATGATCTGACAATCCTGGTGCGGAATTCTGTGAGCAAAGAGTTCAGTGTTTACAATAAGCAAATCCGGGCCGATAAACCTGCCGCGCCGAAGATTGCCAGCCTTCTGCTCGGCTATAAATTGGAGCCGGCGCCTGCGAGTCTCCATTCGCCATTCCAGGTCGCTGACAGACGGCTATCAGTCGACCCCAAGAACACATTTGCCAGGGAAGATGACATCATCATAGCGTTCACTCTGGTCGGAGTCACCAAAGTGCTCTGGCAAGGCGGAGAAGCCAGGCTGATCGTTAAAGGACTCGAAGGGACGTCTCCGCAGGAGAAATCTTTTGACCTTCCGCTCAATGCGTATGGCTTTCAAGAAATTATGCCGGTAATTTATTCGATTCCCGCGGCCGATTGGACGCCGAACTATTATGAAATTCTGCTCAATATCATTGGCGGAGATGGCCGCGTCCTGGATGAGCAGAAAACCAACTTTGTGGTGTCCCCGGCCAAATCAGTGACCCGGCCAGTGACCATCGCCAAGACATTCCCGTTGGCCAGTAG
>CAZLFV010000078.1:0-12903 GCA_964558915.1 uncultured Eubacteriales bacterium
GTTTCTTTGTCCCTTAAAATGCCCGGAAGCTCGGCGGCGTATATTTTCTCAGCCAGGCGTTTTACCTCGGGGACATAGCTGCGCAGGTCGGCATAGTTTTTCTCCGGATACGCCGTATGCCAGATCGGATAAATGATGTCATGGAATGCGACAAGCTCCGGCACGGAGCTTTCAGTCTCCCCTGCTTGCGAAGTGAGCGGTTCCGCCGTCATAAGGCCCGCGGCGGACAGGAAAGCAAGCAGCGCGGCCAGACGAACGATCTTTTTCATGACGACCTCCTCGGTTTCTGGACGATTTTTATGGTTTTGACCTCAAAGGGCTTCAGCTTGAGATTGAGCATTTTATCACCGCAGTCAATTTTTGCCAACGGCCTTTCAACGAGATCTATCTCCCATGTTTCCACAGACCACGGGAGTTCGATCCTAAGATCTGTTGGCCTGCCGAACGTTTCGTAGACTCTCAGAATGATGGCTCTCTCATAATAGCCGGCCTCTTTTTTGACGGCAGAAAGAATCACGTTTCCCGGCTCAACCCGGATAAAAGAAAAAACCGCGGGCAGGCTTCCTGGATGGACCATCCCGACTCTGGCGATAAGTGGGTTGTTGAGCTCATAGCCTTTCCTGTGAGTCGCGGCTTCCTGCCAGGAGTCAGCGTGGGGATAGAGTGAATAAAAAAGCTCATGCTCTCCCCTGTCCGCTTCAGGGTCGGGAGAGGTGGCGCCGTGGATGACGGACAAGCGCATCGTGCTGTCTTTGACATCGAACCCATATTTCGAATCATTGAGCAGACTGAGGCCAAAGCTTCCCGACTCATCGGTCAGGTCGATCCACCTGAGCGCAGGGACTTCTTTACCGTCTGTGGGCCTTGAAATAAACCCGTACGGAATTTCAAAATCAGCGTTGGAGTTCTGGGCCGCCCCCGGAAAGGAGACCTTGATCATCAGGTTTCGTTCCTGCCAGTTCATCCTCACGCGGCAGTCAACCCGCGGAACCTTCTCATAAAGAATAATGTCCTGGACGAAAAGAGAGTGGCGGAATGAATTCGTTATCCTGATGATGCCCCTCGCCGGACCCTTTTCAATGACCTCGACCTTGGCTCCGGTTTCTCCAATCCTGGCCACAGTGTTCTTAAGCCCGAGCTCCCAGGCGGACATGGACGGCGGCTCATCAGCGATCGCCTCGAGGATATTTCCTTCTCCGGCTAAGACCTCGCGGCCGGTCCTTTTGTCCAGCAAACTCGTGATCCAGCCAGTATGGGCGTCAAGGCTGACCCGAAAATACTCATTCTCAATGACAGTATCCTGAATAGAGAGGGAACTTTGATAATCTATTTTAGGACGATTTTCAAGGATGCGGTAGGTTTTGAAGCCAAACGAAGGCACGTTCTCAGCGATAAAGATGAATCGATAGAGCCATCCCTCCCCGCATTTTTCTTCGCCGATGACCTGACACGGAATTTCCGCTCCTTCGATATCTTTTATGCTGATGTTCTGAACCCGCTGGGCAAAGTGGGCCTCGCTTTGCACGGGCTCTGTCCGTTCCCAGAACAGCGGATTATAAACGATGAGAGGTCGCCCCTCTCCCCGCGTGTCGATGGCATTGGTAATGGTTTCGAGAGAAAAATCAAGCGCCCTTTGGCCTCTGGCGAGAGCTTGCTCATAATATTTTTTTGCCTCCTCGTACACGGGGCCTATGCTCGACCCGTCGAGGATATCATGGAACTGGTTCCTGAGCACAGTCTTCCAGGCCTCATCCAGGTCCATTTCAGGATAATAATCTCGATAGCCCGAGAAGGCGGCCAGCGCCGAAAATTTCTCCGCTGAAAGCAGCAGGTTTTCCGAACGTCGATTCAACTTTTTTGTCTCTGCCTGAGTCGTATAACAAGCTGGGAAAGTGAAATTGAGTTCCCGTTTTAGGACGGGAAATTCGGGTTTGACAGACTCGATTTTCTTGAAATAGTCTTTCGGAGCGGCAAACTCTAGCCGTGGGTGATTCTTGTCCTTTTTAAATTTGGCGATGGCTTCAACGTCCGTGGACCGCGGCCCCCCTCCATGGTCGCCTTCGCCGTAAAGGATCATAAAATTCCTGAGCGGTGTGTTCTTGGCCGCCTCGAGAAGTAGGTCTCTGAGCCCGTTTTTCAAGTCAACCAGGTACCAGCCGGGCGGCACGTAGGCGAGGACCTTTGACCCGTCGGCGCCTTCCCACCAGAAAACCGGGGTATTTGGGGGCGCGCATCGCTCGAAAACGTAATACTTCAATCCAGCTTTGGAAAGGATTTGAGGAAGCTGGAAGTTATGGCCGAAGGAATCCGGGTTCCATCCCACAGTCACATCAACCCCGAATTTTTCCAAGAAGTATCTCTTGCCGTAAAGAAGCTGGCGGGCGAGCGATTCACCGTCGGGCATATTCAGGTCCGGCTCGGCCCACATCCCGCCGACCGGAATCCAGGTGCCTTCCTCGACCTTAGCTTTGATTTTCTGGAAAAGGTCTGGGGCACTCCTTTCGATGGCATCATAAACTGCCGCCTGGCTTTGGGCGAACGTGAGCCCCCGCATCCTGTTCATCTGGGAAAGCGTGCCGACAAAAGTATGTTTAGCGATGTCATGGACGGTCTCCTCCCAGCGCCACTGCCAGGCCAGGTCGATATGGGCATGACCGATTAAGTCAGCAGTGATGCTTTGCGGGTCCAGCCGAGTGGGCTTATCATCGATGGGTTGCTGGGCCCAAACTGTGCTGCAGAAAATAAAGAACAAAGATAGGAAAAAAACAGAGTTTAAAATTTTTTTCATGCCTTCACTCCTGATTATGAAATTCTTGGGCTCAAACTTTGCCGTTCACCCGAGACGATTTTTCAGGATTCATTCAGGCGGCTTAACCAGAGGAAAGACAGAAAGACGCAGTCGCGCGCAGCCCATAGGAATGAGTGTGACGTCTTCAACGGGCCCGGATGAAACCAAAGGCCAGGCCGGAATCTTCCCGACCATCTTTCCCTCCGCTTTCCAGTGGGGAATCTTCCTTGCCCTGGCCCGCAAGACGACCGGGGCTGCTTCCGGCCCGAAGGGCTGGTAGGCTGGCTCTTTTTGGCTCACTAGTATTATCGAAGTCTCTGGCTGCGTAGGGTCGACAACAAGGCCATAATTCCACGGAGTTTTCGGAAGGATCTCATAGGCCGGCCAATCGTCGGTACCGCCGTAGCGTTTCCACTCTTCCCCTATTTTCAACGAGAACCAGAGCGGACCCCGCCGCACCGACACGGCGTTCCCGATCTTTTCCCATTTCTCGACCACAATCGCCGGACTGAAGGCCAGGATGACCTGATCTCCGTTCTGCCACTCTCTGGCGATAATGGCATAATGGCCGGGAACGAGTTCAGCCTGCTGCTCTTCACCGTTGACGAGAATCTTCGCCCTTTTGGACCAGGCGGGAATTCTCAAGTAGAGGGGAAACGAGACCGGAGCATTCAGCCAGACCGTGAAATTTATGATATCGCCAAAAGGATATGCGGTGTCCTCCGAGATCCTCACCTCAGCGCCGGCCGCGACCTTTGCCCTAACTTCCGAAGGAGCATACAGCGCTGCTGCCAAGCCATTGTCAGAGGTGGCCAGCCAGAGATGTTCGGCAAAATAAGGCCAGCCGAAGGCCACATTGTGCTGGCAGCAGCGATAAGACCAGGGGTCATACGAAACGAGCGCTCCTTCGTTTTGAAAATCGTGTTCGCCTGAGCTGTCGCACGAAATGAGGTTGGGAGCGGTCAGGTAATGGAGCCCTTTGAGGTCTGGCGTCATCGAGGCGGGAAGAGAGTTGAAGGCGATCTCCTCGCATCGATCCGCATACCGAGTCTCTCCCGTTATTTTGAGCAAGGCCTCATCTGAGTTCATGAATTCGACGATGGAGCATGTTTCAGCGCCCTGGCGGGGGTCAATACATCCAGGACGGATGTTCTCGTCGGCTCCGAACATGCCGCCAGGCGCCTGGCCGTATTCTCCCATGAGCAGCCGGTAGTTCTTTTCTACAATACCGATATATTTTTTGTCTCCGGCCTGCTGATAATACACGCCGGGGTACCGGATCCCCATGGTGATATTGACCCCATGGTAAAAGGAGCTGACCTCCCAGTTCCTGTCCCTCTCGGGGTTGATGATGTCCGTTTCCCAATCAGCCGTGCGCTCATAGAGCCGCCGCCCTAATTCAAGGAGAAAAGACTCTCCGGTCCGGTTATAAAGCCAATAGACGTTTTCAAGGTTTTCCCCGCCGCGGAGCTTCTGCCAGCTTTCGGGTAAGAGGTCGGCCAGTGGAAGGTTATGCTCGAACCGGAAATAACGGGTCAGGAATGGAATGACACGCTCGTCCCCCGTGGCCTCATAAAGACTCTGCATGGCCGAGAGGACAAGCATGTTGGGCCAGAGGTCGTGGTTTTTCTTGTTCTCGGGAGGTCCGAAATAGCCGTCCTCCTGCTGGCTGCGAAAGGCCAGGTCCAACCATTTCTTTGCTTCAGCGATGATTTTCTGGTCCTTGAGAATGTATCCAAGGTCGCCATAGCCCTTGAGCCAGTAGGGCATCTCCTCCCAGCCCCTGCCTTGAAGGGTGATCCAGCCGCTGTCTTTATTCAGGAACCTGCTAATTTCCTGGAGCCGGCCGGTGAACCCTTTCCTCATTAACTGGAGCTGGCTGAGTAGCCATCCCTTGGGTTCGATGGCCCCGATGGGAAGCTTGACCAAAGGGCTTGGAACGAGGGGTGGACGGTTGGAAATATAATGCTTATTAGAAACGGACGCCGGAGGTGTCCCGGCTGAGCTGAGCTGGGCCGTCATATTTTCTTCCCCTCTTCCCGCAAACATGAAAAAAGAGCAGATGACAAAAACGAGAATCGCTGGGGCAGCCAGCTTCATGCTGCTTTTCTCCTCACTAAAACTCGAAATAGCGGATCGTGTTCCCAGCCCAGGCAAGAAATTTCTCAAAGTCGGCTGTGCTGATCCCGATTGTGGCCGTATTGACGTTGGGGTGAAAGTTGACCCGGCCCGCTTTCTTGATATCCTGGTCGATGATGACAATGACCTCTTTGCGCAAATCGTTAATCAAACCAAACGGAGAGACGGCGCCGGGCTCAAGCCCGAGAGTTCTTTTCAGCCGCTCCGGCGAGCCGAAACTCAGCCTGTCTTCTCCGAGGTTATCGTTGAGCTTGCGCAGGTCGGCATTTTTAGAGCATTCGAGGATCACAAGGTAATGCCGGTTTCCCTTTTTGTTTCGGAGAAACAGATTTTTCAAGTGGGCGCCCTCAACGTCTGTCCAGTGCCGCTCCGCTTCTTCCGCCGTAAACACAGGCGGATGCGTATGCCTCGTGTATGAAATTTTGAGGTGATCGAGAACCTTGTAAACATGTGTTTCCACTTCGCTCATATCCATGGTTCGGCCCGGTCCGTTGGAATCCAAAAGTATTATCCTCAGTGCGTGACCTTAAAGCAACCCTCTGTTGGCCCTATAACGAAAAGTTGGGCAGGCGAAAGATATCAGAGGGTGCGATCAGCCACTATCGACCTTGCTCCCATTCGGGTTTTTAACGCCGTTCCCTCAAAGCTCTTCTCGGCGCTGCGGAACTCCGCACGCTTAATCTGCCTCACACTCTTTTCTCTCTTGCCCTCCTTCCTCTATCCGGGAGGTTTTCTCGTGCTCAGACAGTCCTCCCGCCCGCCAGAGCGGGTTCCCTCGAAGAGCATCTCGGGAAGGCTAAACCCTCAATGGTCGCTCCGGCCGACAGTGACTGATCACTTTCAGCGCTCAAGATAATAGCCCAACTTTTCGTCACAGAGCCACCTCTGTTTTCTTGACAACCGCCGCAGATAAATTATAAATAAGGAACGAAAGGCAGACAAAATGAGCGCGAACCTGGTTGTGGTCGGATACGGCTTAGGGCTGAACCAAAGGCTTGAGCACTGCGAGGTCATCCGGAAAACCAAAGGCCTGAGTCTTCACGGCGTTTGCGAGCCAGTGGAAGTGTGCCGGGAAGAGGCCTGCCGTTTCTATAATGTCCTCGGCTATGCCGATATCGAGGAAGTCGTTTCCGACGATCGCGTTGACGCCGTCGTCATCGCCACGCCGAACGAGAGCCACGCCCGGCTGGCCCTGCGCTGCCTTGAAGCCGGAAAACATGTCATCCTGGAAAAGCCCATGTGCCTGACGACGGCTGAGGCTGACGCCCTCATCGATTCAAGCCGCAGGAACAGGCGGCTTCTAACGGTTAGGCATAACCGTCGCTGGGACGGAGATTATCTCACGGTCAAGAATGTGATCGGCGAAGGAAGCCTGGGCCCGCTTTTTGTCGTCGATTCTTCCTTGAGCGCTCTCATCCGGCCGTCGAACTGGAGGTCGCAAAAAAGCCAGGGCGGAGGATGGTTTGTCGATTGGGGCTGCCACTTGATCGACCAAGTCCTCGACCTCATCCCCTCCTCTCCTCGAAGCGTTTTTGCCGTCATCGCCTCGCTGGGCTGGCAGGTTGAAGTCGAAACATATGCCCGCGTCCTGCTCCAGTTTGAGAATGGGATCATTTCCGAAATCGAGACCAGCAATATCTCCTGGCTGCCCCGTCCGCGCTGGTATGTCCTGGGAGAGAAAGGCAGCCTGGTTTATTCTGGGGGGAAATTTGTTCTCCGGACAGCGAGCGAAGAAAAGGAAATCGTCTCCCTGAAAAGCAGAGACTATGAATTTTACGCTAATTTTTCGGGCGCCATCAATGAAGGAAAAGAACTTGTCGTAAGGCCGGAACAGGTGCGGCAGGTCATCGCCGTGATAGAAGCCTCTTTCCGGTCGGCTGAAACAGGTCAAGTCGTCAGGTTGGGCTCTGAGGTCTGAAGAGGACAAAATGGGCGCAAATGCGGTTGTCGTTGGTTATGGAAGATCCCTCCATACCAGGATATTTCATTGTGATGCCATCAAAAACACGGAAGGCCTCAACCTCTACGGAATCTGCGCCCGTAACCCCCAATTCCAGGAAGAAGCCAGGAAAGCTTATGGAGTAAAAGTCTATCCCAGTTTCGCGGAGGTCCTCGCGGACGAGCAGGTGGACCTCGTGGCCATCTCCACTCCGAGCTATTGTCATGCTGAGATGGCCATCCAGGCCTTGAACGCCGGAAAACATGTCGCTGTCGAAAAGCCGATGTGCCTGCGGGTGTCTGAAGCCGAAGCCATGATTGAGGCCGCCCGCGAGAGAGGTCGGATCTTAACCACCCGGCACAACCGGCGCTGGGACTCGGATTTTCTAACCGTTCGAAAGGTGCTCTCCGAAGGAAAAATCAGTCCTGTTTTTCTTCTTCATATTGCCTATACTGACCTTCTCAAACCAACAGGCTGGAGAGCCCAACGCGGCACCGGAGGAGGGGTCATTTATGACCTCGGGTCGCATTTGATCGATCAAGCCCTCCAGCTCGTGTCCGCTCCGCCGCTGTCTGTTTTTGCTTTTACAGGCACCTGGGCGTGGGACGTTGAATCAGAAACTTACGCGCGGGTCCTTCTGAGATTTGCCGACGGCTCGGCCGCCGACATCGAGCTCAGCCACAATTCCTGGATCCCAAGACCGCGCTGGTATGTCCTCGGCAGCCAGGGAAGCCTGGTCTCAGAAAAGGGGAAATTCTTGCTCCGGACAAAGGCCGGCCCCGAGGAACTGGAGCTTATCCCTGCGGTTAAAGAAGGCTTCTACACCAATGTGGCCCAAGCACTCCAGGGAAAGGCCAAAGTCGCGGTGACTCCAGAAGAATCGAAGCTGGTCATCCGGATTATCGAGGCGGCATTCCGGTCTGCTGAATCTGGAAAGGCCGTCGATTTATGAACATCGATATACTCGCGGAGGAATACTCATGAAACGCGAAGCCTGGGGAGAATTTTCGTTCGGCGATTCCACGATCATCTCTTACGATGCCTCGGTCTATGAAGCGCGCTCCGGCTCTGTGGAGGGAACATTAGCGCCGCTGACTTTTGCCAACGGAAAATCATTGAAAGTGAAACCCTCCGTCTCTGTTGAAATCCAGAGCATCGATGTTGTTGGTCAGGATGAGGACGGCGGAATCAGGCTCAGTTGCTCCGGAGAGGGGACGATCAGTTTTTCTGACGAGAACTCTCAACCGTTTTTCGAAGCCAACTGGAAAAGCAAGGAAAATCAAGCGTCCATCCTGGTCAGACAGCACATCGTCGCCGACCTCATGGTCGGAATCGACTTCCAGGGAACTGGGAAAGGTCCGTTCGAAGGATACACGATATCGGGAGAGCTTTGGGCGCGTCAGGATGGAGTGGATGCGGCGGGCTTGGGCATTTTCAAGCTCAGCGGGAAGGGCTGCGTGGATTGATGTTGTCCTCCATAGAGCTGGCGACAATATTTGCTACTCGGCTTCTCATTGCGGCGATGGCGTCCGCATCTTTTTGGTCCGGATGGACACGGTTGGTGAGAAATAGGATAAATATCCCTGTGTCCGGGTCGATCCAGATAGAAGTTCCTGTGAATCCCGTGTGTCCGTACGCGTGAGGCCCGAAAAGATCTCCGCCGGGGGTGTTCTGAGCAGAAAAAATATCCCATCCCAGGCCGCGGCCGGCGAATGACGCCTTTGGCCAGACCGATGTCATCTTGGCCACGGTGAGTGGGCTCAGGATCCGCACGTTCTTGTGCTTTCCTCCGGCAAGCATCATCTGGGCAAAAATCGCCAGATCATCGGCTGTTGAGAAAAGCCCGGCATTTCCGGAGATCCCGCCCTGCAAACGAGCCAGAGGGTCATGGACGACTCCCGCCAAGGGTTTCCCCTGAATGGCCTCAGTCGGAACGCAGGACGCGCGATACTTCTCGGGCGGATTATAAAAAGTGTGCTTCATTTTGAGCGGCTTGAAAATATGCTCGGCAGAAAACTCGGCAATGTTCTGTCCGGTAATCTTCTCCAGGATGTAGCCCAGAGTTATGTAGCCAAGGCAGCTATAATGGAATGCCGTGCCCGGCGGGTCCGTTTTTTGTAGCCGGGCGATAAAGCCGACAAGCTCCTCCGTTGATAAAGATTTCCCGAATGTTTTTTCGACCGCCTCAGCGTTGGCTTCCGGGGGAAAATATGGCGGAAGACCGGAGGTGTGAGTCAGGAGATGCCAGAGCCTGGGGTCCTCGGCTGGTTTTCCGGTTGCGTCCACATAGGAAGCGAAATCAGGGACATAATGTTTGACTTTTTCATCCAGACTGACCCAACCCTGCTCGACCAGGATCATGATGGATGTTGCCGTGGCAATCGGCTTGGTGAGGGAGGCCAAGTCAAAGAGCATGGTTGCTTCCATGGGCCGGGGCGCTGGAACCCATTGGCTTTCTCCGAACGCTTTCCGGACAACGACCTTGCCTTTTCTTCCGACAAGGATTACTGCGCCGGGAAAATCCTTACGGGCGATGGATTCCTTGATGATTCCGTCGAGCAAGCGGAGATGTTTGGCCGACAGGCCAACCTCTTCTGGGTTGGTTGTCCCGCTTGGACTCAGTCGGCAGCCCGAAAATAGAAAGGCGATTATGAGCATAATCGCAATCTTGGCTGCTCCGGTTTTCATTTCCGACCTCGTTTCGAAAGATATCATTTCCTAGGCAAAAGGAGAAGTCAAGTCGCCACCTACTTTTTAATAAACATTCAATTTCTTGGATTGAATCCAAAATATTGAATTTTTTTGTCCCATGCTTAAGGCTAATATATTGAAATTACTGCATTTATAAATTGACCAAGTTGGCATGATATTTGCCTAATAAATTGGCACTGCAATGTATAAATCCATCAAACAAGGGGGTGAGAATCGCGCAAAACTATTCTGGATGAGGGTTGGAGCGGGAAAATATTTCCGCTCCGGGGGTGAAGGGGCTTCGCTCCAGTCAAATAGGAGCGAGGTTTCGTTCCCTTCATCGGGAAATTGGAAAAAAAGGAGTTGAATGAAAGAATGAGCAACCTTAAAACATTTGTTCTTGGTTTAATTATGATTTTTGTCGCCAGCTCATTTGCCCTTGCTCAAGGTGCAGGTGCCCCGACCGGAAAATTTGAAGGAACAATCCAGGACAATCAGGGAGTCGCTCTTCCGGGTGTCACCATCGAAGCCACCAGCCCCAAGCTGGTCGGAAAGGCTGTTGCCGTCAGTGATGCTAATGGCAACTATCGTCTGTTGGCCCTCCCGTCAGGCGTATATGAGATCACCTTTACGCTCCAGGGTTTTAAGAAACTTGTTAGAAAAGACGTTATCATGCAGTTGCAACAGACCATCATCCTGAATGTCACCATGGAGCCGGCAGCCATCGAAGAAACGGTCACCGTTGTCGGAATGAGCCCTCTGATTGATGTCAAAAGCACGGTCAGGGGAATGACGATAACGAAAGAGGTCTTCGATGCTCTGCCCAAGGGCCGTAATTTCGACTCGCTCATTACCGCCATCCCCGGCGTTTCCAACGAGCCATTGATCGGCGGGACCTCGGTGGACGGAGCTTCCGGCCTGGAAAACATGTACTATGTTGACGGCGCGGACATCACGAGCCTTATCACGGGCGCGCGCGCTCAAAGCGCGGCCTTCGAATTCGTTGACGAGGTCCAGGTCAGGGCGTCCGGCTACATGGCCGAGTACGGCGGCTCACTGGGCGGTGTCGTGAGCGTTATTACAAGGTCTGGCGGAAATGCGTTCCATGGCGAAGTTTTGGGCTACTACAGCGGCGCGCCTCTCCGTGGTAAGGAGCGCGACATCCTGTCGCAGGACTGGCAGGACCAGCACATAGCTGTATATTACCCGTACAATACGTACTATGGCGTGAACCACGATAACCGGTATGAAGTCGGAGGCAGTCTGGGCGGGTATATCTGGAGGGACCACATCTGGTTCTTCGGCTCATTTCTCCCCGTATTCTACAATAACACCCGCGACGTGACTTACGTGCCGCGCGGCGGGGTCGAGAGGTCATGGAAGAGGACCGAGACCTATATGAACTGGAACGCCAAGCTAAGCGCTCAGCTCTTTGGCAAGCTGAGGCTCACCGCCTCGGTCGTCAACAATTTCTACAAATACAAGGGCGATCTTTCGACTGGGATGACCGATAACCCGGACCCGGCAGTATCCTATGATACTTACGGATTCAGCTACCCCAACATATCCGGCGCCGTTACCGCCGACCTGACGATTGGCAACAACTTCCTGACTTCGATCCGCGGCGGCTACTTCAGGACCGACCGGACCAACCAGCTCGTGAAGCCGCCAGATGAGCCCTGCTTCCAGTTCTTGACCGAACAGCCCATGGGGTACACTCAGACGACGAATATCGGCCTGCTCGACGTCCCGGTCGCATACCAGAGGGCCACGGGTTACAGGAATTATTCCCGAGGCAACGCGTTTGCAGTTGCAAAGAACCTCAACCAGAAGTACAGCGTCGCGGCCGACCTCACCTACTTCCTCAACGCAGGCGGCGAGCATGCGTTCAAACTCGGGGCTGCGTGGGTGCGCCAAGGCCAGTTCTATGATGAATCTGCGCCGAACCCGGTTCTCTTCCTTGCCTGGAACCGCGACCTAATCGCTTATGGTACGAACTACGGCCGCGGTAGATACGGTTACTACGCAGCGCGCGGGAATGCGGTAACGGGGCCTTATGGCTCATATTATGAGGCCTTCAGCAACCGTTGGATGATTTACCTCCAGGATTCGTGGACGATTTCGAACCGCTGGACCGTTAACTTTGGCCTGAGGACAGAATCGGAGTATATCCCCTCCTATGCCACCGGGAACCCGGTCTGGGAGAACGTGATCCCGATAAAGTTGGCCTTCAAAGACAAAATGGCGCCGCGCTTTGGCCTTGTCTGGGATGTTTATGGCGACTCCAGCTTGAAGCTCTTTGCCTCCTTGGGATGGTACTATGATGTCATGAAGCTCCAAATGGCGGCCGACTCTTATGGCGGGTTCAAGTGGAAGAGTGTTTACTATGCCCTCGACACGTACGCCTGGGACACGCTCGGCGTCAATGGCAACTTCCCCGGAAGGCTGCTCTACACCCTAAGTGCCGACGGAACCCTCGATTTCCGTGCGCCCTCGTTTGAAACCACGGACTCGAACCTGAAACCGATGAGCCAGATAGAGTACAGCCTCGGCGGCGAGTACAAGCTCAGGGAAAACCTGTCCTTGTCTGTGCGCGGTGTCTACAAGCACCTCCTCTGGGCCATTGAAGACATGGGCGTCTTGTACCCGGACGGCGAACACTACTTCACCTCGAACCCCGGCGGCGACTTCATTAAGGAAAGATACGCTTATGTGAAAACCCTTGGGCTCATGCCGCCCGACGCTCCCGACCTACCGAGGGCGAAACGCGAATACTATGCTGTCAATATCGCTCTCGACAAGCGCTTCTCCAACAACTGGCAGGGAGGCATGTCTTTTACCTATAGCAGTTTGACGGGAAACTACAACGGACTCGCCTCGGGTGACGAATACGGCCGCACCCAACCGAACATTGAGCGCTACTTCGACCTCTGGTATCTCGCTCGTGACATCACAGGGACCGCATACGACGGCGCGATGCAGGGCGACCGTCCCTTCTACTTCAAATTCTACGGGTCCTACACCTTCAAATGGGGACTGACCGCAGGCGTCGTCATCAAC
Organism: uncultured Eubacteriales bacterium; assembly: GCA_964558915.1. Taxonomy (GTDB): domain Bacteria; phylum Acidobacteriota; class Aminicenantia; order Aminicenantales; family UBA8522; genus CAZKEW01. The sequence continues at coordinate 12,618 of CAZLFV010000078.1, forward strand.
GCCATGAGCGGCACCCCAACCTCCACTGAGCTAGAAGCGACGAGCGGCTGGCTGCCGTACAACCGCAACGACATGGGCCGAACCCCGTTCTTATGGTTCACCAACCTCTACCTGGCTTACGATATCAAGCTCGGGGGCAACGTCAAGTTCCAGATTAACTGCAATGTCGACAACCTCTTCGACGTCTCTGCTTCCCAGCGTATCTACTCGCTGATTTTCCTAGACGGCGGGTACCCGACGGAAGACGTTATCGTCACTTACAATTGGGACCCCTATGACTATGACC
>CAZLFV010000079.1:0-12837 GCA_964558915.1 uncultured Eubacteriales bacterium
TAGGGATTGGTGCGGCCATTGCTCCACTCGTGAACGATGTAAAACTGCTCTATTCGGAAGCGCGGATAATCTTCCTGATAACGGAAGATGTGGAATGGCCCTTCAGGTAGGGCACGATGACGACCTTCCCTCCTGCCGCCTCAACTTCCTTTTTCCCGACAACCTCGTCCGGCCTCCAGTCTCCGCCCTTGACCAGGACGTCTGGGAGCAGAGCGGCGATAATTTCCTGCGGTGTCTCCTCGGAGAAGGAGGTCAAGTAATCAATCGTTTCGATGGCTTCGAGGATTTCCCATCTCTCGGCCAGCGGGAAGATCGGCCGTGATGGCCCCTTGAGTTTACGGACAGATGCGTCATCGTTAAGCGCGACGACAAGGACATCTCCCTGCTTTTTAGCCTCCTGGAAAAGCCGGACATGGCCGCCATGGACGAGGTCAAAGCAGCCGTTGGTGAAAACGACTTTCTTCCCCTGTTTCTTGAGCTTCCGGCGGACTTCAAGAAATTCCGCAAGCTTATAGATTTTTCTTTTTCTCATTTTTTGCTGGCCGCTCTTATCTCGATTCCAGGCGAAAAGATCCAGACATGGGTGACGCGGCTGATTCCAACGTCCTTCGAGTTCGATGCGACCAGGAAGGAATACAGGTTCCGGTGATAATCATAGGGATAGCCGTCCCTTTTATGCACGGCGACATCCAGGTAATAGGTCCCGTTGATCAACCCCAGCTTTTCCAGCCGGCAAATGACCTTGCCTTCACCGACGATTGAGACCGGGTCAATGTCCTCAAGATGAGTGTTCGTACCATAGCAGGAAATGCCCTGAGAGTTGAAGATTCCGATCCCGAAGACGAAATCGTCAATTCGGGACGGGGCTGCGACCTCCATCTCAATGATCATTCCTTCGTCGGGCGCATAGACATTTTTGAGCTGTCCCTCCAGGTTTTTCAGGCTGACTTTCCTGATCTCAATTTCTCTCTTCCCCCAGCGGCCTTCGCGCCTTCCCTCTTCCCAGATTTGCTCTTCGGCAGCTTCCAGCCGGCGCTTCTCGAAATCTTTCTCCTGCTTTTCGGCAACATCCTGCAGGTAGGCGTCGATGACCCTCTTGGCCTCACCGATGACCTGGACCCGGCCGGCTTTGAGCCAGCCGACGCGATCGCAAATTTTGTCCACGGTGCTCAGGTCATGGCTGACGAAGAGGATCGTTTTTCCCCGGCGCCGGAAATCGCCGATCCGGTCCAGGCACTTGGGAACGAACGCGGCGTCTCCGACCGCCAGGACCTCATCGATAAGCAGGATGTCCGGGTTGACGTTGATGGCGATGGCAAACCCGAGCCTCATATACATCCCCGAAGAATAGGTCTTGACCGGCGCATCGATGAAATCTTCAAGTTCCGCGAACTCGACAATCTCGTCGAATTTGGCGTTGATTTCTTTTTTTGTCAAACCCAGCATGATCCCGTTGATATAGACATTCTCCCGTCCTGAAATCTCCGGATGGAACCCCGCTCCGAGCTCGATCAACGCCGAGATTTTTCCTTCCGTCTTGATCCTTCCCTGAGTCGGCTTGGCGATCCCAGCGACAAGCTTGAGCAGGGTGCTTTTTCCCGACCCGTTCTCCCCGATTACCCCAAATGTCTGGCCCTTTTCTACGTGCAGCGTCACTCCGTCAAGGGCGGTCACAAGCTCGTCAGGACGGAGAGCCCTGAAGAGGTCTCCCTTGACCAGGGCGCTTTTGAAGGTCTGAAAGCGGTGCCGGGCAGAATATTTCTGGTAGATACGGGTGACGTTTTCCACAGCGATAGCCGACATCTACACCTCCTCCGGAAAGGAATCCCGAAGCCTGTCGAAAATGGTGTAGCCGACAATAAAAAGGACCAGGGCGACCAGGAACGTCACGCCCAGCTTTTTCCAGCGGATCATGTTCCCGTAAAACAGGCAGTTCTGGTAGCCCATCATGATATGGGTCATCGGGTTGAGGTTGAGGAACGTCCGCAGCCAGGAGGAGGTCTGGATCGTGCCGAAGGTCATCGGATAAACGATCGGAGTGGCGAAGAACCAGAAAGTCAGCCAGTTCGACAAGAGGTCCTTGATGTCCCGGAAATGAACGGTCAAAGAGGAGATCAGGAGGCTGAACCCGAGGGCAAAGACATACTGGACGAGAATCACAACGGGCAGAAAGAGCGCATAAACGGTGAAGGCTCTGCCAAAGAGAGGGACAAACAGGAGAAGGATCGGAAGCCCGAGGCTGAAATGGACGAAGTTGCTGGTCACCGCGACGATGGGCAGAATTTCGGCGGGGAAGAGGATCTTTTTGATCAGGTTGCCGTGGATCATCAGGACATTGGCCGATTCCAGCGACGACGAAGAGAACCAGGTCCAGGGCAGAATCCCGCAAAAAAGAAAAAGAGCATAGAATTTGGGCGAGCTCCCGAGCGTCGGGTCGCGGGGCTGGAGGATGAACCCGAAAACGACGGTATAGACGAGCATCAAAAGGAGGGGGTTGAAAAAGGACCAGAGGAACCCGAGTACGGTCCCGCGATAGCGGGCTTTGAGCTCCCGGACCACCAGGTTCTGGATCAGGACGCGGTATTTGTACAATTCTCCAAGATTCTTAAAGAAGCGGGCCACGGGTTTCTCCTGCGAAAATTTTTTTCATCTCCGCCGTGTATTCGCCGCGGTCATCATAAACTAAAAGAGGCGACAGAATCTTGAGACGCGACGGAGACAAGCGGCACTCGGCCAAGAACCAGCGGGGCGCAATCCCGCTCCTCGAAGAAACATAACGAAGCGTTTTGATATTCAGCGTACTCCTCGCCAGGGCCCTGTCAAAGTCGTCTTTCCTCTTGGCCGGATAGATAAAATAGGCGTGGCCATTTTTCTTCAAGACCCTTCCGGTGAGGTGCATTATATCAAAAATATCGCATTTAATCTCATGCTTGGCGATGGATTTTTCTTCAGACCCGCTCAGGTGTCCGCTGGTCTTGCTGATGTAGGGAGGGTTGGAGAAGATGACGTCGAACTTGTTTTTCGGCCGATACGCGCGCAGGTCCTGCTGGAGCAGGACAATTCTTTTTTCAAGCCGGTTGAGCAGGATATTCCGGCGGGCCAGGTCGGCCAGGCTCTCCTGAATCTCAAGCGAGATGATCCGCCGGAACGGCTTCCGGCTGAGGAGAAGCGAAATGATGCCGTTCCCCCCGCCGAGCTCGAGGAGGATGTCTGAAGCCCTGGTCTTGATGAAATCCGCGAGGAGAGGCGCGTCTACTGAGAAGCGGTAGCCTTTTTTTTTCTGGATAATATGGATGCGGCCGTGGTAGAAAGAGTCGAGCGTCTCATCCTCAGCCGCGCGAAGGCTCTGTCGTTTCATCTTGACTCAATTCGGTGAAAATAAGCACCTTTTCGGGCTCGATTTCGGCGAACCCGCCCCGCACAAGAAATTCCTCCTGTCTTCTTTCCATCCGATAGGACAGGACGCCCTTTCCCAGTGCCGCCAGCAAAGGCCGATGCCCCGGCAGAATACCTAGGGAACCTTCCAGGCTGGGCAGGGACACTTCATCGACGTGAGCATCCACAAGCAGTTTTTTGGGCGTGATAATTTTGAGGTGCAGGGAGGAAGAGGGATTTTCGCTCATGCGGACTGCAGTTCCTCGGCCCGTTTGACGACTTCATCAATTGTCCCGGCCATATAAAACGCTTGCTCGGGCTTGTCATCGTGCTGTCCGTCAACGATCTCCCTGAATCCCTTGATCGTGTCTTCAATGGGAACGTATTTTCCCGGCCGTCCGGTGAATTCCTCCGCGACATGAAAAGGCTGGGAGAGGAACCGCTGCAGCTTCCTGGCCCGGGCGACGATGAGCTTGTCTTCATCGGAAAGCTCCTCAATCCCAAGAATGGCGATGATGTCCTGAAGGTCCTTGTACCGCTGCAAAATCTCTTTTACCCTCCGGGCGACCTGGTAATGCTCCTCTCCGATGACACGCGGGTCCAGAATCCGGGAATAGGAACTGAGCGGATCGACCGCCGGATAAATGCCAATGTCGGTCAGGGCCCGGGAGAGGTTGGTCGAAGCGTCAAGATGAGAGAACGTCGTGGCCGGAGCCGGGTCGGTGAAATCGTCGGCCGGGACATAAATGGCCTGGACGGACGTGATCGACCCTTTTTTGGTGGAGGTGATCCTCTCTTCCAGCTCTCCGATCTCAGTGGCCAGGTTCGGCTGATAACCCACGGCTGACGGCATGCGGCCGAGGAGCGCGGATACCTCCGATCCGGCCTGGACGAAGCGGAAAATATTATCGATAAAAAGCAGAATGTCCTGGTTCATTTCGTCGCGGAAATATTCGGCCACTGAAAGCGCGGCCAGCCCCACTCGAAGCCTAGCGCCGGGAGGCTCGGTCATCTGTCCGTAAATCAAGGCGGTCTTTCCGAGCACTCCTGACCCCTTCATCTCCAGCCAGAGGTCATTGCCCTCCCTTGTTCTCTCGCCGACTCCCGCAAAAACAGAGTATCCTCCGTGCTTCAAGGCGACATTATGAATAAGCTCCTGGATGATGACGGTCTTTCCGACACCTGCCCCGCCGAATAGCCCGATTTTCCCGCCCTTCAAGAACGGCTGGATCAGGTCGATGACCTTGATCCCGGTCTCGAACATCTCCATCCGTGTGCTCTGCTGTTCAAGCGGGGGTGGCTGCCGGTGGATGGGATATTTTTTCTTGGCTGCGACGGGGCCCAGGTAGTCCACCGGCTCGCCGATCACGTTCAGCAGGCGGCCAAGGGTTTCCTCGCCCACCGGGATTTCGATTGGACCCTCCAGGTCGATGGCTTTCATGCCCCGCGCCAGCCCGTCTGTGGGATGCATGGAGACGCAGCGGACTTTATCTTCCCCGATGTGCTGTTCGACCTCAGCAATAATATCGACGGCTGTGGGAGTCTCGAAGCCCTCGCTCGTGATCCTGATGGCGTTATAGATCTCGGGCAACCCCATCTCTTTGAATTCGACATCCACGACAGGTCCGATCACCTGGACGACTTTTCCCACTCTCGTGTATTTTTTTTGGTCAGTCATGTTCCTCTCCGAATGTCTCCTATTGGGCCAACGCTTCTACGGCCGTCATGATTTCGAGCAGCTCCTTGGTGATCGACGCCTGCCGGATCTTGTTGAGGTCAAGGATGAGATCCGAGATGAGATCCTCGGCGTTCTTAGTCGCATTCTCCATGGCCATCATCCGGGCGGCCTGTTCGGCAGCCAAAGATTCGAAAAAGCAATGATAAACCTGGGTCTCAAGGTAAAGAGGCATGAGGCACTGGAGGAGCAGGTGAGTCGCCGGCTCCGTATCGGGTGGCCATAGACCGACGGTGCTCTGATATGCCGACGGCGCAAGAGGCAGGATCTGGACAACCGTTATGCGGGGGGCAAGGATGGACTTGAACTCGTTATACACGGCGTAAACGGCATCCGCTTTGACATAAAGATACTGCCGCATCAGAAAATGAGCCAAATCTCTTAGATCTCTGAGGCCGAGCTTTTCTACCTTTTCCTGATAGGTCCGCTCCATGTGGTAAGGCTGTTTTCGAAAAAAATTGACCGCCTTCTTCCCGGCCAAAATAAGCCTCACCTCGGACCGGCTGGCCTTCTCCCGAACAAAGGCATGCGCGTAGGCCAGCAGGTTGGAATTGAAAGCACCGCACAGTCCTTTGTCCGAAGTGATAACCATGATCAGCACTTTTTTTTCTTCGCGGCGATCAAGAAGCGGCGACGCTTCCCGTCCGGCCCAGGAGGAGATTCTCTCGAGCAACCCGGGCAGATTATGCCAATGCGGCCTTCCCTCAAAGACAGTACGCTGGGCCTTTTTGAATTTGGCAGTCGAGACCGTCTTCATGGCCTGGGTGATCTGCTGCGTATTTTTGACGCTTCTGATCCGTCTTCTGAGGTCAATGAGTGCGGGCATTTTATTCTTCTTTTTTGAACACTTGGCTGAGTTCCTGCAAAGCTGTGGCAATGGCTTCGTCGAGCGCAGCGTCTAAAGATTTCTTTTCCGCGACCTCCTTGAGTATTTCCGGATGCTCTTTTTCCATGAATTGATGGAGCTTCGCTTCATATTCTTTGATTCTCTTCACCGAGAACTCATCGAGATAGCCTCTGTTTCCGGCGTAGATGATGAGAATCTGTCTCTCGACAGGCATCGTGGCATACTGGCTCTGCTTGAGGACCTCTGTCAGCCGTTCTCCCCTATCGAGCTGGGCTTGGCTGGCCCGGTCCAGCTCAGTCCCGAATTGCGCAAAGGTCACAAGATCCCTGTATTGGGCCAGGTCAAGGCGCAGTTTACCGGCAACCTGCTTCATGGCTTTAATCTGCGCATTTCCTCCCACGCGGGAGACCGAGATGCCGACATTGATGGCCGGCCTGATCCCGGCGTTAAACAGCTCCTGCTCGAGGTAGATCTGCCCGTCCGTGATGGAGATGACATTGGTGGGAATATAGCCGGAGACGTCGCCTGCCTGGGTTTCAATGATGGGCAGTGCTGTCAGGCTTCCGCCGTTATGTTCGTCATTGAGCTTGGCGGCCCGCTCGAGAAGCCTTGAGTGGAGGTAAAAGACATCGCCCGGGTAGGCCTCGCGTCCGGGAGGCCGGCGAAGAAGGAGGGAGATCTCGCGGTAAGCGGCCGCATGCTTGGAAAGATCATCATAGATGAGCAAGGCATGCTTGCCTCTGTCACGAAAATATTCGCCCATAGCGCAGCCGCTGTAAGGCGCCAGGTACTGGAGCGGGGACGGGTCGCTGGCCGACGCGGCCACGACAATCGTGTAATCCATAGCCCCGTAGTCTTCTAGGGTCTTGATGCTGTAGGCGATGGTCGAATTCTTCTGCCCGATGGCCACGTAGATACAGATGACGTTGGCACCCCTCTGGTTGATGATGGTGTCAAGAGCAATGGCGGTCTTTCCGGTTTGGCGGTCCCCGATGATGAGCTCCCTCTGGCCGCGGCCGATGGGAAAAAGGGCATCGATGGCCTTGATTCCTGTCTGCAGGGGCTCCCTAACGGGCAGGCGGTCGACGACTCCGGGCGCCAGTCGTTCGACCACCATGAAATCCTCTGTCTTGACGGCGCCCTTCCCGTCCAAGGGTTGGCCGAGCGGATTAACGACGCGTCCGATGAGAGCAGGGCCGGCGGGAACCTGCATAATTCTATGAGTCCGTTTGACGAGGTCGCCCTCCTTCACGAGATGGCTCTCTCCCAAAAGGACAGAGCCGACGCTTTCCTCCTCCAGGTTGAGCGCCAGTCCAAAGACATTGCCCGGAAACTCGAGCAGCTCGTTGTACATAACCCGGTCGAGGCCGTAGATGCGGGCCACGCCATCTCCTACGGAGGTGACTGTCCCAACCTCTCTGATATCAATTTCTGCCCGGTATCCCTCTATTTGCTGCTGAATAATCCTGGTGATCTCATCGGCTTTGATTTCCATCGTTCGTTCACCCTTTGCTGATTTTCTCTCTGAGTTTCGCGAGGTGGCCCCTTATGGAAGCATCATAAACAATATTCCCCTTTTTGAGAGAAATCCCGGCGACGAGTCCGGGCTCGATTTTATAGGTCACGTCAACCGGCCGCTTCTCCAGGCGTTCGAGCTGCGCCTTGAGCTTTGATTTCTGGTCCTCGGTCAGAGAGACCACAGAGCAGGCTTCAAACGTGGACACCCCCTTGTGTTCGTTCCAGAACACGGGGATTGCTTGAAGAATATCATCGAGAAGAGCGAGGCGGTTGTGCTCAAACAGGAGGCCAAGGAACCGCTTGGTCTTAGCAGAAAAGGAAGAGGCCGTCAAGATTTCCGTGATAATTTCCCCTTTTTTCTTGGCCGAAATAAAGGGGCTCGCGAGAACGTCTGCAAGGTCCTGGCGCGTTTGGAGGAGCGATGAGAACTCGGCCAGTTCTCGGCAGACGGCGTGGTACTCTTTTTCATCCGCCAGGGCGCTCACCAATCCCTGGGAATATCTCTTAACCAGAATCTGATTTCTCATAGAGCTTCCTTAATCCGTCAATGGATTCATCGATCAGCTGGGCGTGGATATCCGGAGTCAGGCGCTTTTCGATTTTCGCTTGGGCCAGAGACACGGCCAGCTCGGCCGCATATTCCCTGAGTTCCTGCCTGACTTTCTGGGCATGAGCTTCGATTTCCAGGCGGGAAAAAGCCTTGATTCTCTCCGCCTCCTCTCGGGCGGCGGACTGAATCCGTTCTTTCTCTATTCTGCCTGTCTCCTCTCCGCCCTTTTTGATCGCCTGAATTTCTCCATCCAGCCCCTCCAGCCGCCTTTTTATCAGCTCAAACTTTTTCTCAGCCTCTCGTCTCGCTTTCTCTGTCTCCTCGATTGTGTTTTTGATGGAGAGAGCAAGCTCCCCAAAAAACTTCCGGAGGGGCTTGGCCAGAAGAAAAGCCAAACCTCCAAAAAGGATAACAAAATTTATGGTTTTCGCCAGGAACTCAACCCAACCCGAGGTCTGAGCCTCTTGCTCGGATGAAGAAAAGCCCAAGAATAGGGGAAGGACGAGCAATAGGAAAATGGCGTGAATTCTTCGCGGCATTAGTTTAAAAACTTTTTTTCGATGTCTTCCGCCAGAGCCGAAGCCTCTGATTCAAGCTTCCTTTTGAGGTCTTTGACCGTCCGGTCTAGGTCAGCCCGAGCCTTCTCTACCTGGCCTTTACATGCCGTGCCCATCTCGGCAAGCATTCTGTTTTTCTCTTTTAGCGCCTCTGCCTGGAGTGTCTCCCGGGCGGACTCGGCCGCCGCCTTGGCCTGTTTTATGGCCAGCTCGATCTCCTGAATACCTTTTTGCTGGGAGGCAACGGCGTCTTCAAAGGCCTTCTTGTTCTTTTGAATTTCCTTTTTCCGTTCGTCCCTAACCCGCCGGACGGGGTTGAAAAACACTTTAGTGAGGATAAAAACAAGGATCCAGACGATTAGAAATACAATAACGACATTGCCGTTGATGGACAGCATAATTTTGAAGCCCAGATAAAAAAACCAGGCAAAAATTTATCATTTTCACCCCAAAAAAGCAAGCTCACCGGGTGGATGCGAAAACGACTCCGTTTCCGTGATGTTGAGGCCGTAGACAAAAGAGGGTGACGCGGCTGGGGGGCCCCCCGACCACCGGAGCGTTTGATGCCTCTAAAATTTCCGTTTACGCAATCGACAGAATGGACCGCGAGGATGTCGGGGGGAAGCCGCGGCAGGCCCCTTTGCCGGAACAAAATGATCACGGAAACGGAAGTGCTTTTTGACCTCTCCTACCAGGAAGAGCGAGCCCGTGACCAGAATTGAGCCCCAGTCCGGAGTAAGCGCAAGAGCTTTTCGAACCGCCTTTTTTGGGTCCGGCTCAATAATCGCTCTCCGTCCCATATCGCCGGCCAGCACTTTGATGCGTCGAGGAGAAGCCGCCCTTTTATACGGAAAACTGGTGAGAAAAATTGTCTCCGCCAGAGGAAAAAGGAGGCCGGCGACCTTGCGGATGTCCTTGTCCTTCATGATGCCGAAAACAAGCGTGCGGGGCGCGGGAAGGAAATTTCTGGAGTAGGATCTGACGGCCTTAGCCCCTTCTTCATTGTGAGCCCCATCGAGTATGACCAACGGCCGATGGCTGACAAACTCAAGCCTGCCGGGCCAGCGGACTTCGCTAACTCCGCGGAGAATCTTCTCCTTTTCCAGTGTCCTCCACCGCTTGCTTAATTCCAAGGCACCCACGATGGCCACAGCGGCGTTTCTTCCCTGGTGTTCTCCTGCCAGCGCAGACGTGAAGTGAAATATCTTCCCGTTGCGGCGATATGAAAAGCGATATCCTGTCCGGGTTTTGTGCTTGTGGAACGCGGCCATCGTGTCGAAGACTCCCAAGAAGGACGCCTCCAATTCTTCAGCCCTCTTCTTGATGACTTCATAGGCGCGCCCCTTTGAGGGACCACAGACAACCGGGACACCGGGTTTGATGATTCCCGCCTTTTCAAAAGCAATCCGGCCCAGGGTTCTGCCGAGGAATTCCTGGTGATCAATGGAAACGGTCGTGATCACTGACACCAAGGGGGAAACAACATTTGTGGCGTCCAGCCGCCCGCCCATGCCCACCTCGAGTACCGCGATGTCGACATGCTGAGCTTCGAAATACAGGAAAGCCAGGCACGTCAGGATTTCGAAATGGGTCAGAGTCGAGGAAAGCTTGCCCACGTCGACGAACTCTTCAACCTTATCTCTGAGGAAAGAGAGCAAACGGCAGAATCTTGGAGAAGAAATCGATTCCTCTCCAATCTTGAATCGTTCTTCAAGCCTGACGAGGTGCGGGGAGGTATAAAGTCCCACTCGAAAGCCATGAAGAGAGAGAATCTTGGCCAGCATGGCGCAGACTGATCCTTTCCCGTTTGTGCCGGCAACCAAGACAGAGGGATATTTTTTCTGGGGATGGTCTAATGCTGAAAGGACAATGCGGATATTATCCAGGCCGAACTTGACCCCGGATGTTTGAATTCCCCGGAGATATTCCTGACACTGCCCATAATTCATTGATACCTGTTCAAGAACAGCCTGAGCGCTTTGATAATATAATTGCGCAAGTTTCGCCGTTCGACCACATCATCCATGAGCCCGTGTTTGAGAAGGAACTCCGACTTCTGAAACCCCTTGGGCAGTTTCTCCTTGATGGTCTGTTCAATGACTCTCGGTCCGGCAAACCCAATCAGCGCGTTCGGCTCAGCGATATTCAAGTCTCCCAGCATGGCATAGCTCGCAGTCGTCCCTCCAGTAGTGGGGTCCGTCAAGACTGAAATAAAAGGCAGCTTGGCCTGGCCCAAGCGCGCCAGAGCGGCGCTTGTCTTCATCAGCTGCATGAGGGAGAGCGCCCCTTCCTGCATTCTGGCTCCGCCTGAACAGGAGACAATGACTAGGGGCAGTTTCTCGGCGCAGGCCCTCTCAATGGCCCGGGTAATCTTCTCTCCGACCACAGAGCCCATGCTCCCACCCATAAAAAAGAAGTCCATAGCCGAGACGATCGTCTCAATACCACCGATCTTGCCCCGGGCATTGATCACCGCTTCATTGATCCCAGTCTTTGTCGTATTCTCCGCCAGCCGGTCCGCATATTTTTGGGTATCCTCAAAATGGAGTACATCCTTGGGGAAAATATTTTCATCGAGAATTTCGAACTTGCCGTCATCGAAAAGGATCTCCAGCCGTTCCTTGCCAGTCAGCCGGAAATGAAAATTGCACTCGGGGCAGACGTTTTTATTGTCCAGGATATCCTGTTTGTACAGGATCTTCTGGCAATTATTGCACCGTGTCCAGAGGTTCGTCATGGACTGATCTATTCTGGGATATAACGGCTTAGCTCTTGATTCTCTGGGAGAGCTTCTGGAGGACTTCGGCAGAGTCGGGCAGGTCTTCCCCGATCTCCTCCTCTTCTTCGAGCAGGCCCATCACCGATCGCAACAAGCGATCCTTGTCCACCGGTTTCTCAAAATAATCCGACGCGCCGAATGTATTCAGCGCTTCCATCCTGTATTGAGGGCCCCGGTAGAGCCCGGTGACGATGATTACAGGAACCCGGCCGTGCGTTTCTTCAGAAATCCTTTTGGTGAGATCAAACCCGTGGATCTTGGGCAGAATGCCCTCAAGGATGACGATATCAGGCTTTTCTTCCCTAAATTTTTCGTAGCCGGCCTGGCCGTCACCGGCTTTTATGACCAGGAAATGGGGCTCAAAAAGAGCCACCAGCGACTTAAGATGAGCGGGGTCATAATCGACGATCAGGATTTTTTTTTCGGCCATAATAAGCGGCCAGATTGTAGCTTAAACCGAGTTCCCTGTCAACGAGACAGCCGGGAAGCAGCAAATCTCTAGGGGGTGCTGCCTGGTATTCATGTCAACTCGGCAATCGAGGTTGATTTTCTTGGGAGCCGGAGTATAATATTTTTGCAGGCGGAAAATGAAAAAAACTTTGTTTCTGGTCTTCGCGTCTTTGTTGTGTTCGGTTGTGCTGGTCTCTCAAAGCCTCGTCGAGGTCTCGAAAAAAGAAAAGGAGAGGCGTGAGCAACTCAAGGGGAAAAACGTCAGGGTAGTCACGAACGCCGACCTTAGGCAGATAAGCAAGAAGCCGGGTTTAACCACGGCCGTTTCTGAGCCCGGCGCAACTGAGTCGCCCCAGGAACCCGAGCCTCCTCCCCCCCCAGAAATTCAAGAGCCGGAGCCAAAAGCAGGCGAAGAGGCGGGCTTTGCCAGGGTCGTGCTTCCGGAAACATTCATGGTCGAGAGCCCTGAAGCTGCTCTTTTTATGCCGGACGGGAATTATGCCGAGATATCCGCCAACGGCGCCCTCCAGCTTGAGATCAACGTCAAGAACGGTCCGGGGGATGATATCGCTGTCTACGCCAGATGGGCGGGTGGACGGGAAGGGATGCTCGGAAGCCCCGAGGAAATGCCTCTGGACCCTGGGCAGGGAATTATGTCGTACGGCATTCTCGGGATGACAAGGAGCGGTGAGTGGGAAGAAATTGGCCGGGGCAGGGGGATCGGCAGCCCGGAGAAATTTGACTTGGGCAGCCTCTCCTCGACAAATAGAATCCTGATTATTTTTAAACCCCCCAGAATTCTTCCTGTTTCGCATTACGTTACAACATTAGGTTCGGCCAGGTTCACCATGGGCATCGACGCGGTTCTTGCCTTGAATTAGGCAACGAATCCTTCGCCAACTTCCCCCAGAAGAGATCATTTCAAATTCCGTCATAGCTCCTCGCCAATAAAAAGGGCGGGTGGCGTGGTCGGGAGGCCCCGCTCGGGGGATGAGGCGAGGGATGATGTGGTGAGAAGTCCGTATG
>CAZLFV010000080.1:0-12619 GCA_964558915.1 uncultured Eubacteriales bacterium
CTCTGACCTTCGATGTACTCCATGACGATAAAGGACTGATCCTCTTCTTCATTGATTTCATGAATGGTGCATATGTGGGGGTGGGAGAGCGCGGCTGCTGCCTGAGCTTCTCGGATAAAGCGCACACCAGCCTCAGGACTTTCTGCCAGATCCGGGGGCAAAAACTTGAGCGCCACGGTTCTTTTGAGCTTCGTATCTTCAGCTTTGTAGACAACGCCCATTCCCCCTTTGCCAATGGGTTCGACAATTCTGTATTTTCCCGCGAGCGTGCTCCCCCCTTGACATAAACTTCTGGGGCTCTTGGATGGTTATCGTCTTGGAAAAAGCGATTCCCAGGGCGCTTTCAAGTGGAGCTGCACAATTGCCGCAAAAGCGGGTATCAGCTGGATTTTCAAACTGACATTTGGGGCATTTTATGGCCATTATAAATCCCTCCTCTCAAGATGACCAAAGATTAACAAGGAAGGGCACGGCGAGTCAAGCGGGGAAGCAGTCTTGAAATTGGCGGCAGATATGAGCTGAGTGAAACAGGCTCACTTTTTCGTCCTGGAGAATATTAAGTCCTTTGCGTCTGTCAATGCCGCCCCGGCGGATCCTAATTGCATGGCGATTGTAGCACAAGAGGAAGCAGCGAAAGTATGGCGCATCGCAAGGCGACAGCCGGTGTGAGCAAGTTGTCGGGCACATGCCCGTCTGGTTCCTACTCTTTTTTTCCTCTTCGGTCCCTATAAAGGAGCATGATCGCTGCGACCAGGCCCGCCACGACAAGACCCATGTCTTCGACGACACCCAGGAAGACGGGGACAATACCGCTGAGTGAGTGCAGGAATGGAATAATAAGGACATACTTTGGCAGTCTCCGAACACTCCACAAAAGCATCCCCAATGTGAAGACGTTCGTAGGGCAGGGCACAAGGCCAAACGGAAGCAATTGAGGATACCCTCGTCCCAGGAGGTACTCTATGGCGGGATATCCGACCATTCCGTAGAGTATTAAAAGACCCCCAACTAAACCACACACATCCGCCTTTACTCTGAATGACAGGTCTTTCTTCAAAACACCGGCCACTGCAAAGATGATACCTTGGATAACGAACAGGACAGCGAACGTGATGGCCGCGGGAAAGAGCTTGCTGAAGTACATCCAATTGAAGACAATTCCCACCCATAGCCAGAAGAAGGTTAAAATCCCTGAGACTATCCTACTTGAGCCGTTTGTACTCCTGACGGCAAATATCAATGCCGCAATGGCAAGAGCATACGCGACAAGCTGCATCGGCCAGAAGGTAGCGTTGTAGCTCGCCAACATTTCCAGAAAATCTTTGAGAGTGAATGGAATAGACATTTTATCCCCTCCTCATCCCATCTTGGGGGATGATAAGATATGATTAGCGGAAATGTCAACTCGATCCCAGAATAGCAGCAGGCGGGTTCAGAACACGAATGAAAGTATTAAGGCACTTGGATAAACTTTTTATTGCCCCAGAAGTATATATCAATAAGGAAGACTATTATATAAAATTCCAGCGGAGTGAAATCAATGAAAGGAGAAACGAATTGAAAGAAAATGTGATGAAAAAGATGGGGATTGTCTTAGCTATTTTCCTGTGGGCGGGAGTCAGCCAGGGCCTTGTTGCGGAAGATATTCCTCTGAAAACGGATATCGGGAAACAGGCTCTCGTTGCCGAACTCGAGAAGGTTGTCCCGGACTTGATGCAGAAGGCCGGAATCCCCGGGATGTCCATCGCCGTCATCAAGGAGGGAGAAATCATTTGGTCCCGCGGGTTTGGGATCAAGAACACGAAAACCGGCGAGCCAGTCTCTGACAACACCGTTTTCGAGGCGGCATCTCTCACCAAGCCGTTCTTCGCCTATTTCGTCATGAAAATGGCCGAAAACGGCGAGCTCAACCTGGATACTCCGCTCGTCAAGTATGCCCCGGAAGATTATATCGAGAAGAACTATGTCGGGCATCCTCTGAACCTAGAAGGATTCCGGCGCGATTGGTTCAACAAGATCACGGCGCGCATGGTTCTGAGTCACTCTTCAGGCCTTCCTCATGGAGAAGCCCGCAAGCCTCTTCCCATCTTTTTTGAGCCCGGGACCAAATACAAGTACTCCGCTGATGGCTATGAGTATCTTCAGAGAATCGTAGAGCATCTTAAGGGAGAGCCTCTCCACGAGCTCATGAGAAAAATGGTGATCGAGCCCTTGAAGATGAAAGACAGTTCAATGGTCTGGCAGGAGGTCTACGAAACTCAGTCTGCGGTGGGGCATGACACTTTCAGCGAGACTTCCGGCAAATTCCGGAAGAGAACGCAAGCCCATGCCGCTGCCAGCCTTTACACAACGGCCGCGGATTATGCCCGATTTGTGGCCGGCATGCTGAACGATACGGGTCTAAAAAAAGAGACGATTGCGGAAATGCTCACTCCCCAGATCGATGTCGCGGAGAGTGTTTTTTGGGGCTTGGGTTTTGGCCTGGAACGGATAGCCAACGGCGACGCCTTCTGGCAGTGGGGAGATTACGGGATTTTCCGGAATTACGCCGTTGCCTACAAAAAACAAAAAATGGGCGTTGTTTATTTGACGAACAGCCAGAACGGCCTGAGCATCGGCCAGGAAATTCTGGACCACTCGATCGGAGGAGGCCAAGACCTCGGGCTCGCCTACCTGAAATATGACAGGTACGATTCCCCGTCGATGACGCTTGCTAGGACGATCCAATCCAAGGGAATTAAAGAAGCCGTCCGCTATCTGCGTGAGATGATGGAAAAATCCCCGGGTGCCATCACCGAACAAAGCGTCAACAGCATAGGATATCTGCTGCTTCGTTCGGGGAAAACCGACGAAGCCATCGAAATCCTGAAACTGAACGTGGAGTCCTTCCCCGGTTCGGCCAATGTCTATGACAGCCTTGCCGAGGCCTATATGAAGAGAGGAGACGATGAGCTGGCCATAGAATTCTATAAGAAAGCGGTAGAAATGGTCTCCAAAGATCAAAAGGCCGACAAGACATTTTTAGCTAGCCTAGAGAAGGGGGCCCGGGCAAAGCTAGAGCAACTTGAAAAGAGGATGAAACGGAGGATGAGCCAGGAAGACGCCGAAAAGACGTATTCCCAATTTCTTGGAGTCTGGGAATTTGAAGTCAAAGGATTTGGATTGCTGGCTATAAAAGTTTTTGCTGATAACGGGCTGCTCTGGGGAACATCAGAGAGCGGTGTGTTCGATGAGAGAATAGAATTCATCCCTGTTGAGGGGAAAGCACTCGAGTTCAAAATCGATTCTCCGGAAATTGGGCAGTTCGATTGGGTGTTTTCAAAAGATGACGAGGGAAAAATAAGCAAGTGCAGAATTTACGTTGATAGCATGAGCATAGAGGCGTCTGGGAACAAGAAAAAAAACAAATCAGGAAATTGATATTGTGTCCCCAATTGGATGTCCCCAATTGGAGAAGCAAACTCGGCTTGACATCATCTTTCACGGTGAGTTACTATTTTTTACGACCGGAGGAGGGCAGAATTATTATTAAAATGCGTGCTCTATATGCTCTCCGACAATAAGAGTCTTTTGAGGAGGGTGAATGACAATAGAATATGAAAACTTTGGACACCAAAGGTCGTGGTAGATCCATAGTGGGTTTACCACGGGGAGAGAGGCAAGAAATGCTAAAAAAATGGAGTCAAAGCGAATGACAAAAAGGCTATTATTTCTTTTATTCATCATTTGTTTTTTAGCCGTTGGAACGGGCTTCGCTCAGATCACGCCCGAAGGGAAAATCATCGGAAAAGTTGCCGATAACCAGGGGGTGCCTCTTCCCGGCGTAACAGTCGAGGCCACCAGCCCCAAGCTCATCGGGAAGGCTTCCACGGTCACCGACGTCAACGGAACTTACCGATTGATGGCCCTGCCGACCGGCTATTATGAATTGACTTTTGCGCTCCCGGGATTCAAGAAACTAGTCAGAAAGGGAATCTTTTTGGAGGCGTCCCAGACATTGGTCCTGAATGCAGCGCTGGAACCCAGTGCCATCGCTGAGGAGGTCACGGTCGTCGGCCAGTCGCCCCTGATCGACATCAAGAGCACGGTCAAGGGCCAGATCATGACCAAGGATATCTTCATGACGCTTCCCCGGGGGAGGGACTTCGATTCTCTCGTGAGCACTATCCCGGGCGTTCAGAACGAGGACATCACCGCTGGAATTTCGGTGGACGGCGCCACGGGTGGGGAGAATGCCTTCTTCGTTGACGGCGCGGACGTGACATGCTTCCATTTAGGAATCAAAGCCCAGAGCATTGCCCTTGAGCTCCTGGACGAGGTCAAGGTTGTGGCTTCCGGCTACAATGCTGAGTTCGGCGGCTCGATGGGCGGTGTCATCAACGTCATCACGAGGTCTGGTAGCAACACGTTCCACGGCGACATTATAGGATACTACGAGAACAACGGTCAGTTGATGCGGGGGAAGGCCAGGGACTTCCTCAGACAGGATCCGTTCAATGATTATATCTGGGAATATGTGAATTACGATGACCTCTATTTCAACGGAGGCAAGGATAGAGACAGTTACTATCGGCTTGAAGGAGTCTTCAGCCTTGGCGGCTACATCCTCAAGGACAAGCTGTGGTTCTTCGGGTCCCTAAACCCCGTCTATTACCAGACAAAGGCCTTGAGGGACTTCAATTTAAGGGAAGGACCTTTCCAGACATTTACGGAAAAAAACACTGGTTATAACGGGTCAATACGGATTACGGCTGCCCCCCTCTCCGGCCTTCGCTTGTCGGCCAGCTACGTCAACAATTTCACCAGGTATCGGGGGGCTATCCCGAGTATCATCGGCGACGATACGGAGGACTATGAATGGGGGAAGGAAGGGCTGGATTATCCAAATGCCACTGCCGCGCTGACCGCGGACTATTCCATCGGCAACAACCTGCTCATCAGCTACAGGGGCGGCTGGCACCAGGACAACGAGACCAATCAGCAGATTCCGCCGCCCAACAACTCGACCTACTATTTCCCCTATTCCAACTCGAGGTATGCCAGCGACCCGTTCTATGTGGCCAATCCGGACCTGATCCAGTTGGCTGGCTGGTCGGACAACTGGAACTATTTCGAGACTAAGAAATACCTGCTCAGGAAGATCACCAACAATATCGATGTCTCCTACTATCTCAACTGGATGGGCGAGCACGCCTTAAAAGCCGGAATCGGCTATATCTACCTTCACGAAGACGTCTTCGATGCCTCTACGCATCCCAGGGTTTGGCTATACTGGGGGCGAACATATACTGGATTGGGATTTCCTGTCGGCGTCGGCGCCCCCACGAGCAGCCCATATTACGGTAAATACGGGTACTATTACGTCCGGGGCTCTTTCACCTCCCCTTACGGAGGCGTCTGGAATATCAGCAGCAACAACTATTCGCTGTACCTGCAAGATTCCTGGACGATTAAAAATAGGGTGACTCTCAATTTGGGCATCCGGGCCGAGGGTCAGTACATCCCGTCGATGACCACCGATACGTCCTACGAGGGCTACACGGAAAAACCCATCAAGTTCAATTTGGGGCAAACCCTGGCTCCGCGGCTGGGTGTAGTTTACGACGTGTTCGGAAATTCCGACCTGAAGATTTTCGCCAGCTACGGGATCTATTATGATGTCATGAAGCTCTACATGGCCGAGCTCACCTTCGGCGGCTGGAAGCGCAGGCAGGATTATTACCCCCTCCAGGACCCGGATTGGACCAAAATCGCCGCAAGCGGTGAGCTTGATGACGCGGCCAGCCAGGCAGCCTGCGGTCCGTATGCCGGCACCGTGGATTTCCTGCCGCCCTCGTTCGGCCGCGTCGACCCGGACTTGAAACCAACCGCACAAAGAGAGATTTCCTTGGGCCTAGAGAAGAAGCTGCTAGAGGACCTTTCCTTCTCCGTCCGGTTCGTCAACAAGCATCTTCTCCGGACGATTGAGGACGTCGGCGTGTATGTAAAAACAATCGACCCGGATACGGGGGCGACGCTGCTTTCACAGGATTACTGGATCGCCAACCCTGGCTTTGGTGTCTCCAGGCCGGTCTCCCAGGGCGGACAATTCTCCGACGATTACTGGTCCTGCCCGAAAGCGACAAGGGAATATTATGGCCTGAACCTTTCGCTGGAAAAGAGGTTCAGCCATAACTGGCAGGGTGGCATCAATTATACCCTGAGCCGTGTCTCCGGAACTTATTCCGGCCTGGCCAGCACCGACGAGGCGGGGTATTACGTTGCTGGAGTCGCCCGCGTCGGCCCGAACGTTGAACAGGACTATGACCGTTGGTTTATGACTCATGATGCCCTGGGCAACGTGCTCAAGGGCCCCTTGCCCCAGGATAGAGCACACTACTTCAAGGCCTACGGCTCCTATACGTTCCCGTTCGGTCTGACTGTGGGCATGACCGCCTACGGCCGGAGCGGCCTGCCTAAGACGACCAAGATCTACTACGACGGCAAGTATTTCTACCCGTACAACCGTGGCGACCTGGGCCGGCTCCCGTTCACCTTCTGGGCCGACCTCTACCTCGACTACACCATTAAGCTCGGCGGGAGATACCAGGCCTCTATTAACCTCCAGATCAACAACTTCACTAGCACAAGCACAGTCCAGAGGTGGCAGTACTATGCCGACCTGGAGACCTTCTCGGGCTACGACGATGAGATCCTCAGCGGAACGTTCGGCCGAGACTTAATGGCAATTCTCGACGATGAGGATAATTTGCACCCCGCCTATAACCAATGGTCATCCCGGTTCGGTCCCTGGACGGCACGTTTGGGGTTCAGGTTCTCGTTCTGATCCACGTTCTCGAGCAGAAGCTAGCAAGAAAAGGCCCGTCCTTCCCGAGAGGGACGGGCCTTTTTCTTGAGCATAGAAGTGAAACGGGCTCGATGAGGAGTTCCGCGAAGCGGACTTGATGAGCTACAAAAATAGGACAAAAAACCCAAAGAAAAGCAGCGTTTCCGGGAAGCCTCAGACCCGGAAAATTGGCCGGCGGTCAGGGCTCATCTGGGCTGTCGCTGGGACAGTCGCGGCGCTGAGCTGCCTGGTTTATTTTTTTGTCATCGCGCCGAGGAGAAGCAGGATAAATCTGTCGGATGCGTCCACATTTAATATCCTGCTCATAACACTCGACACGACCCGAGCCGACCATCTGGGTTGTTACGGATATCGGCCGGCGAAGACTACTCATCTCGACGGCCTGGCGCGGGAGGGAATCCGGTTTGCCCGGGTTTATTGTCCGGCACCCCTCACCTTGCCTTCTCATGTGTCAATCTTGTCCGGCCTCTATCCCCTGACGCACGGAGTGCGCAATAACGGCCACGATCTGCGGCCCGGAATAAAGACGTTGGCCGAAATCTTGAAGGGTCGTGGGTATGCGACGGCCGCTTTTGTATCTTCATTTTCAGTCGATTCGCGATTCGGCATCGACCGGGGCTTCGATGTTTACGACGACACATTTCAAGCGCAGGCGGCGCTCAAGAGCACGAACGCGGAGCGGCGGGCCGAGGAGACTTTTGACCGTTTTTCGCGATGGCTGGAGAACAACTGCGGGAAACGGTTTTTCGCCTGGGTTCATTACTATGACCCGCATCTGCCGTATGACCCGCCTCCACCTTATAGAGAAGAATTCAGCGAGCGTCTCTATGACGGCGAAATCGCTTACATGGACCGTTATGTGGGCTCCATCTTGGAACGGCTTGAAACAAAGGGAATCTTGGAAAAGACTATTATTGTCGTCGCCGGGGACCACGGCGAAGGTCTTGGCGACAAGGTGGAGGCCGGCCACGGGATCTTCCTCTATGATGAAGCGCTCCTGGTACCTCTCATTTTCCATAATCCCAGTATCTTCGCGCGTCCTCGAGTCATCGAAAGCCAGGTCCGGCTGGTCGATGTGGCTGCGACCATCCTGGAGCTCATCGGCCTCGAAGACGACGCTGCAGGCATGCAGGGAATGAGCGTGCTCCCGTGGATCAAGGAGAAGGCCAGGAAAGACCTCGACAGCTTGGTCGAAACATTTTATCCCCGGGAAAACTTCGGCTGGTCGGAACTCGTCGGAATCATCTCCGGCCCCTGGAAATTCATCCGGGCCCCGCGGCCGGAGCTCTATGACCTGAAGAGCGATCCCGAAGAAAAGAAGAATCTGTATGATTTAGAGGTGAACAAGTCCACCGCGCTCAAGATGAAGCTAGAAGGTGAACTTCTCAGGCTGAGTTCCGGCAGCAAGGCCTCGGGCAAACCGGCGAGAGCCAGGGACGAAGACCTGGAGAAACTCAGGTCCCTGGGTTACGTGAATTTCGCTCCGGCCAAGCCTGGCTCAGTTTTTCCTGATCCGAAAGACAAAATAGACATCCTCAAGCTGATCCAGCAGGCGCAGGCCTATGAGTATGAACAACAATATCCCGAGGCCGAGGGGCTCTACCGCCAGATCCTTGAAGACATCCCGGATTCTCCGGCCAGCTATGTCAGTCTGGCGATTATCCAGGCCATGCAGAAAAAATTCGACCGAGCGATCGAGACGCTGAACCAGGGCATCGCCCGCGTCCCGGATCCCAGGGTTCTTCTGATCCGGCTGGGGCACACGTACCTAGTCATGGGGAAACCCAGGGAAGCCTTGGAGACAATGCAAAAGGTCCTGGCTTTGCACCCGCAGAATATGGATGCTCTGACTGTCTGTGCCAGCATCCTAGATGAGGCGGGCCGGAAGGAAGAGGCCCGGACGTATTATGAGCGCGGTCTGGCTGTTGAACCGGAAAGCAGGTACCTGAGGACAAACTATGCGGCGAACCTGGCTTCAAGCGGCAAATTGAGAGAAGCGATCAAAGTCTACGAGACATTGATCGCTGATTTTCCCGAAGAGCAGGCCTTCTATCAATTGGCCGGTATCGCACATTCTTACCTTGCCGAATTCGACCGGGCGATATCCCTCCTCCAGCAGGCCGTGGCCATCAGGCCGACGCCAGTCGGCTATTTCAACCTGGCCGTGGCTTACGAAAAAAGAAGCGATCTCCAGCAAGCGATTAAGTATTTCAAGCTTTACCTGGAGAACTCGAGCGGCGAAAACAAAGTTAATATCCAAAGGGCCAAGGCCGAGCTCGAGATGCTGGAAAAGAAGCTGAGGTATTGACATCGTTCGACAGCCGGGAATACGTTTTTTTCTAAGAAGGGCCGGCATGACCAGAAAATGGATTGCAGCGGCTTGCCTGGCGTTTTTGTTTCCTGGACTAGTTTTCTCGCAAGAGGCCAAAAGCTTAACTGACCGATCGTACAAGGACGCGGTGCTCCAAGAAGTTGCCGGCCTGGTCGAAAGCAAATATGTTCTCGCAGACAGGGCCAAGGAATTCGCAGACGAATTCAGGGCAAAGTGCGCGTCTGGAACCTACGAAGCCTACACGGACCCTAAGGAATTCGCGGCCAAGGTCACCAGCGATCTCATCGCCATCACCCACGATAAGCATCTTAATTTCCGGGTGATCGAACCGACCGCGGCCGGCGAAGCCCCGGTCAGCCCGCTTCATCATCCCGTCCGTTATTACCTCTTGCGGAACAAGGAAAACACGGGATTCTACAAATTGGAATGGATCGAGCCGAAAATCGGCTATCTCGACATCCGGCGGTTCAACCACTTCGGCGAGGCCAAGAACATGATCCTGGCCGCCATGACGTTTCTCACCGCCGCCAATGCGATCATCATCGATGTGCGCGAAAACGGAGGCGGCTCGGGA
Organism: uncultured Eubacteriales bacterium; assembly: GCA_964558915.1. Lineage (GTDB taxonomy): Bacteria > Acidobacteriota > Aminicenantia > Aminicenantales > UBA8522 > CAZKEW01. The sequence goes on from CAZLFV010000080.1 coordinate 9,754, forward strand.
GACTATCTCAGCAGCTACTTCCTGCCGCATCCGACGCAATTGACCGGCTGGTATTCGCGCGAAGACGATTCGTTGACCGAATTCTGGACCCGCAAGGATATTGGAATGGAGCCGCGAACCGATGTCCCTTTGTTTATTCTGACAGGACCCCGGACTTTTTCCGCTGCCGAATCGTTCGCCTATGACCTGAAATCAAGAAAACGCGCGACGGTCGTAGGGGAGCCGACAAAAGGCGGTGCTCATTCAGTCGACGTTTTTCGAGTCGAGGATCAATTCGAATTCTACATTTCGACCGAGCAAGCGATCAGCCCGGTCACGGGCGGGAATTGGGAGGGAACCGGCGTCCTTCCGGATGTGGCCGCCTCCGGGGAAACCGCGCTGGAAAAGGCTCTTATCTTAGCCCGAGAGGCCGGCGAAGCCTACGGCCGGGCGAAGGAAGCACGGCTTAAAAAGTCCGTCGAAGAGATGCAATCCCATCTGGACCGGGCGGAAAAGCTCTATCGGGAAAACCGGAGTGAGGAAGCAAAAGCTGCTTTAGATGAGTTGTTCCGGACCGCCTCTGCGGCCGGACTTATCAGCGAATTTTTCATGGACGTCTTCGCTTATAATTATCGATCCGGCGAAAACGATCAGATGCTATTGGCAATACTGAACAAAAATATCGAATTTTTCCCCCAATCAACTACAGCCTTCGCGCGGCTGGGTTCATACTATGCTTCCAAGGGGGACAAAGAACTGGCCCTGCGCTATCTCAAGAAGGCCTTGGAATTGAACCCCGAAGATCGGAACATAGCGAAAATGATCAAACCTCTTCAGGACCGCTAGGCCCAAAAGTCCATGGCTTTATCATTGCCCTCGATCGCGAGGTCTAAATCAAATGTTTTCCAGCCATTCATGATAAAGCTTGATCGTATTTTCACCGGGCCTGCTGTGACCGGCCTCTTCCTCCATGTGAAATTCAACCCGGGCTCCAGCGGCCTTCAGTTTTTCCACCAGTTGAGCTGCCAGCTCAAACGGACAATTCCTGTCTTTCTTGCCATGAAAAATGAAGATCGGAATATCCTTGAAAGGAGCCAAGCATTTGTCCTCAAGAAAATTGGGGTGGGGGCCGCCGGGAATTCTCCATAGATTCGCCATGTCAGGTTGTCCGGAAAATACAGCCAGTGCTCTAAACCTTCCGGGACTTTGATAAAAGGTCCGGTAAACTCCGTATCCGCCCATGGAAAATCCCGCCAGAATAATGTTGTCTTTATCGATAGGATAGTTTTTGCATGCATCCTCGATGGCTTCCCGGATATCCTCCTGGGCGTTATCCGTGCTGAAACAGTTGGAGGTTCCTCTGGCGCAAGGCGCAAGTTCGATGAATTCGTCCGTGCTCGCATAATCGTGAGTTTGAATGTCCCGGTCATCCCGGGCGCTTCCGTGGAGAAAAACAAGAAGCGGATATTTCTTGCCGCGGTCAAAATTGGCGGGAATTTTGACGCTATAGGGCTGGAGAGTATTATCGATGCGGGAACGAAAGGCTCTTCTTGAGATTCCCGTCTTCGCGGCCAGAACATCTTCCCCATTTTCTGCTTTTTTTAGAAGCTCTGAAAACTCCGAGATCTCGGCACTCAGGCTCGCGCAGGTTTGATAGGGTTTAAGCTGTTTCAGTGTTTTCTCAAAGTCCTGCAACTGGAACTGCAACGTCGTCAAAGTTCCTTCTGAAACCTTGCCTCTTATTTTTAACAGGAAATCGTTCATCGAAGCAAAATCGAATTGGGGCAGCACAGTCAATCCCGTCTCGCCTTTGAAATCATGGCTCAGCGAACTCCATTGAATCTTGTAGCTGCCTGGTGGGAGGCCTGATGTTTTCAGAATTCGCTCTTCTATTTTCAATCCCTTCGGATAATTAAAGTCAAAGGTTTCGGAACCGATCCTTGTGCCTTCGGTCGAATTGATGGAAACCAAGACCTTTTCCTTCCCGGAAGCTCCGGACAGAGAAGCAATTCTTGCCCGGACAACGTCACCCTGGCGGCAATGATTCTTATCGAGGACTAGGAAGGATTGATGCCCGGTCTCGAGCGCCGGGTTTTGAAATTTCAATAACGTATAAATCCTTTTTTGCTGCTCCGAACCCACGTTTTGATCATTGACGACAATATGGTAATTCGCTTGGGACTCGCCAACGGCTTTCACAAACCAGAGATTAAACCCGATGGCCTCTGATATCCAGGAGTGATAGGGATAGACTTCTTTCCAGGGCAAGAGGAGCTCAAAGGTGACTTTCTTGTCGCGGGCTTGCACTTCAAACTTTGTCTCATCGCTCAACTTCAAGAAAGAAATATCGACATTGAAATACCAGACAATCTTTCTTGCCCATTGGCTGGCGGGACTGTCCGTGGCTGAAAAACCGAGGACATAAAACTCATCGGTCGGCTTGCTTTCAGGCCGAGGAACGGCAAGAACCAGGCCAAACCCGTCACCGTTCTGGTAGCCTCTGTCCCGGTAGATTATCTCGTCGGTTTCAACCTCGATGCAGACGTAAAAAAACTCCGTTCCATAGGCCAGACGATAGTGAACTGGAATATCCAGATTCTTGGGGCCGAGTTTGTAGCAATAATTGAAGTTGCGGACTGGAAGCGCGCTGAGTTGTGAATCCAGAATGCCGTCAATCTGCGGAGCCTGCGCAAGGAACGTCACTTCCGGCTCCAAGACTGGCGGAGCTTCGGCCACCACTGCAGGTTTTAGCTCGTGCTGCTGAGCCGCGCCAGCAATTATTCCGCAGACGAACAAGAGCAACAAGAACCTTATTTTCGCCATGCCCTCGTTTCTCCGATGACTCCGATAAAAAGAATGCTCGCTCTTAATACTTACGACTTACTGA
>CAZLFV010000081.1:0-2162 GCA_964558915.1 uncultured Eubacteriales bacterium
CCGGATTGCGTGCAGCGTAGGCAATGCTACCGCTCATTTCGGGGACCCAGAGGAAGCGCACCGTCCGCTGGGGCTTTTTGATCTTTCCCTCGTCGATGAGGCGGCGGAGGCTGCGGCCGATCTCCAGTAAACAGGCCGAGCCGGAGGCGTTGTCGTTGGCGCCGGGCTTGTAATGGCAAAGATGAGCTGTGAGGAGAATCTCTTCAGCCTTGAGGTCAGCGCCCGGAATGCTCGCGATGACGTTCTCGTAAAAATAGGGGCGCGTTTCCGCTTTGACGACGGCCCGAATTGTGATCTTTTCGCCTCGAAGAAGCCGGGCTTTCAAGGCCTCGCCGCGGCGGTGCGAAAGGCCAAAACCGAAGGTTGGAGTCTTTGCCCTGCTGATGCGCAGGGTGCTCACGTTGTCCGGCTCGTCATCCGCAAAACGCATGTTGATGGTGACGACTCCCAGGGCGCCGAAGCGATCTACTGCCAGGCTGGCCACGGGGTCGATGAACCCCGAAGCCAGGACGACTTTCCCCTTAACGTCCATATTTTCATAATCTTGAGGGGAGGTTCCTTCGCCGACAAAAACGAGCTCAGCCTCGAGGGCGCAGGTTGCGCTGCCTATTGCGACAGAATCCGGCATTTCGGCAAAGCTGGTGAGCTTCTCCTCCCGCGGACTGACGACCCAAAGCTCGGCGAATTCCACATCCCAGGCAGGGCTGGATTTGTACATGTAATAAGAAGTCTCGCCGTCAGCGGGGTATTTTTCTATCCGCACGTCAGAGAGGCCGAAGCTTCTGGCTTGCTCAGCCACCCATTCGGCGGCCAGGCTATAGCCCTGGCTCGGCTGAAGGCGATGGAAACGGGCGATGCCGCGGATATAATCCTGGGCCAGCTCTCCCGAGATTTCGTTATTGAGCACTCGGAGCAACTTCTCGGGTAAGAGAGGCTCCACTGTTTGAGCCCAGGGTGTTAGGGGAGCCAGTAGAAAAAGAGAACATAAGGCATGGAGAATTGCCGATCTCCTCATGACATCCTCCTCGTTATTTAGATAATCCAATCGGGCCAATAAGCTCTTGTTGTTGGTGCGCTGGTGGGATGCGCATTCCTGCTCCGATCAAACCTTGCCCGGTTGTCGGGCATGATAAATCTTGCGATGACGCGATGTCAACCAGAATCTGAATCATTCTTCGGTCCAAAAATCTCGTTTTTTGGGCAATTAAGGGGTGGAAATAAGAATTAACTATCAGATAATAAAGAAGATAGCATGTTCTGACCGCAATTTACCACAATTTGCTTTTATACTCCAGCACACCGGGTCACGTTCTACGGTGACCACAAGAGGGCCGTGGAGACGATCAGCACTCTCCTGGGGATTAAGGTCCTCTATGAAGCTTAATTGAGGTGACGGTGCCGGCTCGGGCGAGAAGCCGGACGTACTCCTCAACCCACCCAGAGCGCCAAATGATTGAGAAAATCGAGAAAAAATCAGAATGGCTATTATTGCCTTCCCTCGATGGTCAGGGGGCCGCTTCCTAACTGTAATCGCCACCGGCCACCAGAGCCTTTTTCAAAACGGAGGGGTTTGGAAGGCCTTATCCCGCCGTCCCAGGAAGCGAATGCGTTGTCAGCCACGGGGACAAACTTCAGGCCCGTGGAGAGGCCGCGCATGGACATCCCCAGGAGCCGGGCTGCCGCGCTCTTTTCCCATACATAGGTCCGGTTTTCAGAGCCTCGTTCAAAGAGGAAATGGACAACCGTCTCATCCCGCTCCTCCATCCTGGCCGTTCCGAGAACCTCGTGACGGCGGAGGGAGCCGAGCCTTTCTTGGATGTTGCCTATCATCTCCTTCCAGCGCTGGCTCAGCCTTTCACTTGAGACCCGGCCCTTGTAAGCTTTTTCGAGGGGCACGAAATTGCCCGTCCGGCAGGCGGCCATAATCCCGTCTAAGATTCGATTGAGGCGTTCGAGGCGCCCAACGTCAATTGGTTCTACCGAATGGAGAAAAGTGAAGGCCCGTTGTCCTTCGGCTTCTAAGACGAGCGCGTTTCCTTCGGCGGTGACGATAATCGCACCCGCATTGCCAACCAGCTCGTAGCGTCCTACGTAAGAAGCGACAGTATCGGTCTCAATATCAACCATATTTGCATTGATAATATAAAGTGTACCAAGTTTCA
>CAZLFV010000081.1:2172-7825 GCA_964558915.1 uncultured Eubacteriales bacterium
GCAATGACGTTAGTCTGGAGGAAAACGACGAGCTTGGGCTCCGGGACGATGGCCATGTCGGCGAAAAAAATCATGTTGCCACCGTTGTGGGTGATAATCTTTTCGCCACCAGGGCTCTTCGTGATGACCCAGCCATAACCGTAGTATGAATCCCCGCCTTCACTGACGTAGGGTGTCCAGTATGCCTCCAAGGATTCTGGCGAGAGAACTCGGCCTTCCATCAGGGCCTGGGCCCAGCGGAACATATCGTAGGCTGTCGAGTGGATTCCGCCGTTGCCGCGAAGCCCCCAGTAAGGGCCGTCCTCGGCCATGGGACGCCCCAGCACCGTTCCCCAGAGGTTGCTCCCCCTGTATCCCTGGGCCAACCGTCCATCGCCCCAGGCCGGCAGGATATAGCCTGTCTCGTACATTCCGGAGGGGAGGAAAAGGCGTTCACGGATGAACTTCTCGTACGGCTTTCCGGTCAACTGTTCGATGATGGCCGCAAGAAGGCTGAAGTTGGCGTTGGCATATTCGTATCCTTTGCCAGGGGGAAAGGCCAGAGGCTCAGCGAGGACAAGGCGGACGTATTCATCCCGGCTGATCGGGTCCCAATCCCCGATTTTTTCAGGATCCGAGAGCCCCGAGGAATGAGTCAGGAGATGATGAAGGGTAATCGCCCGCTTCTCCTCCGGAACATCCTGGAAATACTTTGAGATGGGCTCTGTGACGCGGAGGAGCCCGTCTTCCTGGAGTTTGAGGATGCCTGCTCCCGTGACCTGTTTGGTGATCGAACCGATCGTCGAGACCGTGGCCAGGGTCCAGCGGATGCCCCGTTCCCTGTCCGCCAGGCCGTATCCCTGGGCGAGAAGGGGAGCGCCGTCGCGGGCGATGAGAACGACACCGGCAAACCCGAGCTTCTCCAGACGCCTAAGGTATTCCCGAGTATCGGAGATGATGTGCTGGTCATCTTCTTGCGCGCTTTTTTCGAGCGAGTTTGCCTGGTACGGCCAGATGAAGCTAAGGCAGAATATCACTGCGAGGCAGGCGAAAATTCGCCGACTTAACTCCCTCATTCTCAACCTCTGATTATTAATTTAGCAAACTACTCCCAAAAACTCTATTCGCCAAAAGATCGTTTCACTCCTTCTTGAAAAGCGAAGATAGCTCGAGACGTCTCTCGCCTTTCTTAAGTTCCTCGGCCAGGTTAATGACCACAACTTCCTCGAAATTCCGCAGGTTGTAAATCTAAATCAGCCCGGTTTTCAGGTCTAGATATTGCAATTCGTGTTGAAGAAGCAAATTCTTATAAATATAGCCAGACTCATGCCTTTGTCTCTGGATTGTCGCCCTGCTTCTCCAGGCCCTTTCTCTTCAGCTCTTCCGACACGGCCCGGCTGATCACCTGGCCGATGACGAGGTACATCATCCAGATCGCTCCGACGGCAAGGGCCGTAATCAGCAGGGACTTCCCGACGCCGTGCTTGCCGACGATGTTAGGGAAGAGCATCACGGCCACGAACACGGAAAGAAACGCGGTCCAGATTTTAAACCCAATTCCCGGCTTTGCCATCATCTTGCTCCTTGCCAGCGTCAATCGATCCTTGTGTTGCGGATCGTCTCGATGAGGATCATGGTTCTGACCTTGCCCGCGTCATCCTTGATGAAGGAGAACCGGTCGTCGCCCGGCTGGGCGGTCCAGACGCCCTGTTCATCGGGCCCTTTGAGTTGTCTGGCGCCAAGGCCGGGGATATGGACGGCCAGATGACCGCCGTCATAGGCAACCATAATCTCCTCCTTCTGCATCGGGATGGAATACTGTCCGAGATACGGCCGCATATTTTCGGGGACACTGTCCTGAATGTCTTGCGCTTCCCCTTTCTTCGGCAGCCGGACGCGGTTGAGAATGGTCAGTCTGACAACCCGTCCGGAGGCGTCGCGCTCGAAAGTCACGCCGATGTCCCGCGACAGCTTGAACAGCCACTCGCCCTTTTCATCGGGCTCGCGAAGCCCGAAAACGCGCTTGTCGGCAAGAGTCAGGCTGAGGCCGTCTGCCTCGGCTGAAACGGCGATGACTCCGCGGCGTCCCTTGTATTGACCGAGATACGGCTGGTATTTTTTTGTATCCACAGTGCCCTGGAATCCCGAGATACTCTGAGAGCCGGCCTGGAAATCCAGGATTTCCATTTGCTTGGGGTTCAAGGCGATGTGCGCGGAGGAAAGGATTCCCAGGCGGATGTGCCCGGAATCCGCATAATCGACCTCCTTTGTCGTTGTATCAAGGGGAATCCAGCCGGCCTCGCCCATGTAGACCTCGTTCCAGGCGTGCTGGCCGAAGCTCCCGTCGAGGTTGGGCACATACATGCATCCCCAAACGACTCTGGCCGGGATCCCCACGCCCCGGCAAAACGCGGCCAAGAGGCGGGAATGAGCGCCGCACTCACCCTCCCGGATGTCATAGGTGTTCCGGGCCGATGCCCCGCCCGGGATATCGTAGCCGATTTCCTCGGCCACCCATTGGCTCAGTCGCTTGGCCGCCTCCCAGGAATCCCTGGCTCCGGCAGTGATATCTTTGGCTTTTTGGATGAGGACCGGGTCGTCGGATTCGATGAAATCCTCCGGCTCAAGGAACGCACGGAGTTTGGAGTCCCCGCCGAAATTCGGAGGAAAAGGTGGGGCCTTGCGGCCGTCGTACTTTTCATGGCGGACTTCAAAGACGCCTTCGATCCGGTTGTCCTCGACCGTGCCCTCGAAGCTTTGCCCGGAGACTCTGAGGCTCGCCGGCGTGATCCAGTTCCCCACCGGTTCCAGTTTGGCCCTGACTTTCAGGTGAGAAATGGCCGGAATGTCCGAGATTGCCGCCCCGGCCTTGGCAAACAGATGATTGTCGATGTTGACCCTCTCAAGCTTGTCTTTTATGGATTGATCCGCGAGCCATTGAGTGCTTCGAGGCCCCTCTGACTTGAGCAGATACCCGTTATCCGCATTGATCCATTGGCGGAATTTCAGGCCGATGTCGTGATCGAGGGATTCGAGAATGATCGCCCGGTACGTCTTGCCCGCGAGTTCGATGGCTTCCGGCCCCTTCCTCGTGACTGCTACCTTGTGAATTCTTCGGTCGAGCACGTCGAGGACTTGATAGAGCTTAGGGGTCGGATTCCCTTTGCCGGAATCCTTCAAGAGAAGAGGATAATAGTATTGGTTTTCCAAAAGGACGCCTTCCGGCAGGGAAACCACTTTCTCTCCTCCTCCGGGTTGAAGGTTGATCCGGGCAGCGTTCCCTTCAATGAAGGCGGTAATGTGGAATTTGAGGCTCCCTGAATCAATTACCTGTTCGCTGAAGGAAAAACGACCTGTTTCCGGTTCGATGCGGTATTCCGACCACCCTTGCGTGTCAATAGCGACACCCAGGGCCGACATGCGATTTTCCACTTTCTCCTTCAGCTGGATCAAGGGCCTGCCTTTCTCCTTGATATTCGAGATGCTCAATTCAACGTATCCGAAGACTTGTCCGTTCATTTCCATGGCGTAGTAAAGCTTCTCTTCGGGACTTCCATAAGCGCGATTTCCGGCTAAAAGGCTTGCCAGAAAAAGGCAGAAAATCGCACCTGAAATTCGATATCTGTTGGATCTATTCATATCAGTCTCCTCTCCGGACGCCTTTCATGCTTTTCTCCATATAGCTCTTGAGGATCTCCGGCCTTCTGGCCAGGTTCTCGAGGTGAATATGAAGGCTGACGACCTCAGACATAATCGCGTCCGAGAGAATCGCCAGCCCGACGCCGGACCCGCCGTGGTCATGGACGATGAACAGGAGTTTGTCCCAATCTGGCATCTGGCCGGTCCGTTCCTCGATGAAGTCGATCATTTTGAATCGGTACATGGGCCAGTAGAGGACCTCGGGATCCTTAAGAACAGCCTGTCGGACGGCGCTCAGGAGCCGCGAATACCGGACGGCAAAAACCTCTTCCACTTGCTTCGCTTCCCGGGCCGACTTCAATTCCTTGGCCAGAAGGATAAGATCCTGGTCGATATCCACGGAGCCGGCCCCGGGCGCTGCGGCCTTGACGAGGAGGACGACCAGACGGTCTAGAAACTGAAAGCCGGCCTGGTCAGCCGGGGCCTGGGCGGGCCCGGCTGCGCTGAATGTCGCCAGAACAAAAATGCCAATGAGCATGATCCTCATGAGCTTGACAATTTTTTTCAAGTTGATCTCCTTTCCTTTGAGAGTCTCTCGTATCACGATTCTTTTTCTTTTTCGCCCGGTCAGCGGCGGACCGCAGTCAGGATGCGGTCGTAAAAAAGCTCGGTGGGCCTGTTCTGGTCGGCCACCGACTGGATCATCGCAAAGATTACAACAACCATGTCATACTCAGGCACGACGATGATGTATTGCCCGTAGCGCCCCCTGGCCGCATAGATGTCCTGTCCGGTCTTTCCCCGCGGATCCGGGGCGAAAATCCACCAGAGATAGCCGTACCCGAAGGGAGGTTGTTTCATGAGAGCTCCTTGCAGCCACAATCCTTTTCATCCAAAATAAAATATTGAACTGGGTTGACATTCAGCCGCCGGTCTTGCGCTGTCGCATAAGCAGGGATGATAGAACGCGACGTGCAAGGAAGTCAAGGATAGTTCTTGTTCGTGTTTTGTCATTGGATTAACAGGCAAAGAGCGATTCATGCCCCCGATTTGGACGCTCAGGAGCCTTTGATTTTCTCCCGGAGGACGGTGTTGCCGAGGCCGGTTATCTCCTCAGTCTTTCCTGGTAATCCATTCCGATATGTATTTTGAAAACTTCCTGAAGTCATCCAGGTTTTGCAGGTTTTCAAAGAGCTTTTATGCTTAGACACTCGATTGGATTCTCGATAGGAGGATTTCGTTATATTCCTCGAGATACGGTTTCAATTCGAAAAACCTGTTCATGGTCGCTATCTCAAATTCAGCTCGTGCGGATTCATCATTGATCAAGATGGGTACGCCTTCCTTGAGGACTTTGTACTTCAACAAAATGGGCAATGTATTCAGTATTATCAAGTCAATGTTATCGTTATGAAGCTCACTGATCAAAGCGGCTGAAAGCTTTTCTTCCTTTCTTATATACTCTCTTATACTGGAAGGCTTAAAAAAGCAAGAAACAGGGATTTTCTTTTTATCTGCGGTGCCTAAGTGAGCCGGTTGGTGCCGATTTTCCCATTCGACCGCCGGCTAGAAGTATAGATCATGGCCTGAAGGCCGTCAAGGAAAGTCGCAGGTCGCTCAAATGGGGCGGTCAGCCTGACTCATTGGAGAAGCGTCTCAATCTTGCCCAGAAGCTCAGCCGTCTTTTCCCCAGGCAGCGAACAGATGAATTCCGCTTTCCGGACGCGCCAATCCAGGCTTTTGACCTGGTCGGATAAGGCCGCTCCTGAGACGGGCAGGCCATGCGGGGCTTCTCAATTTCATCCTCAAAAAGCATAGCTTCATCCTGCGGAATTTCGATGTTATCGGTTTTATCTGGGATTATCTTCAGCACGGAATTATTGTTGAGATGAGGATGAGATGGCCATCGGCACAAGAAGGAGGCAAACATGAGATCAGTCAAGGTCCTTTCTGCTGTCGTCCTGATCACGCTGGCGGTGAGCTGCTTGCCGCTGGAGAAGCGTGGCGCGGTCGCGCCTATCGGCAGGAATGGCGG
>CAZLFV010000081.1:7835-9532 GCA_964558915.1 uncultured Eubacteriales bacterium
CCCTTCCCGTTGTGAGCCTGGACCGGATAAGCCGGCAGTACCGTTTGGGAGAAACAGATATCCTCGCCCTGAAAGATGTCACTCTGGATATCCACGGCGGGGATTTTATGGTCATCGCCGGCCCTTCAGGCAGCGGCAAAACGACGCTTTTGAATTTGATCGGACTGATCGACAAGCCCACCTCGGGTCAAGTTCTCGTGAGCGGAGAAGATACGACGGCGAAGAGCTTGAACAGCCTCTTCCGCCATCGCCGGGATAAGATCGGGTATATTTTTCAGACATTCAACCTCATCCCGGTCCTGAACGTCTATGAAAACATCGAATACCCGCTAATCTTGAAGGGTATTTCCGCTTCTCAAAGACGGGAGAAGGTGATGGCGGCGATGGACAAGGTCAGACTGTCCAACCGGAAGAAACACAAACCCCGCGAGCTCTCCGGGGGCGAGAGGCAGCGGGTTTCCATTGCCCGGGCAATCGTCAAAGCTCCGGAGCTTGTTTTAGCGGACGAACCCACGGCCAATTTAGACTCTGTAACCGGTGTTGAGATCCTGAGACTGATGCAGAGACTCCACGAGGAAGAGAAGACGACGTTTGCCTTTTCCTCCCACGACCCGATAATTATCGCCATGGGAAAGCGCGTCGTCCGGCTCCGGGACGGAGAGGTCGAGACGGTCGAAACACGATGAGGAGAGAAGGATGACATTTTTGAAACTGTGCTTCAGGAGTCTTTTCAGGCAAAAGCGCAGGACGCTTATCTCTCTTGTTGTCGTCACGTTCGGGATCAGCTGCCTGCTTCTAACGATGGGACATTCGAGATTCATCGACTGGGGGTTGAGGGAGTCGACGATCCATTCGGAAACCGGACATCTGCAGCTTTTCTACTCGGGCTTCTTTGACCGGGACGAGATAAATATCCTGGAGTTGGGACTGGAAGACTATGAGCGGATCCGCCAAGAGGTCAACCGGATGACGGATGTCAGCCTGGTCCTGGCAAGGATCGACTTGATGGGACTTCTATCCAACGGAGAGAAATCCGTGGTCTGCATAGGGCAGGGGGTGGAGCCGGATTTAGAGAAGCGCCTCCGCAGCCTGTTCCGGATGTCAGGTGCAGCCTTTGATTTTTTTCTCTCCGAAAAAAACGACTCTGAGGTCATCGTGCTCGGGAAGAAACTGGCCGATTCTCTCAGCGCTGAGGAAGGCGATTACCTGACGTTGATGACCACGACGGCAGCCGGAGCCCTCAACGCGATGGACCTCAAAGTCATCGGCGCCTTCCAGGGGCCGTCGGCTGAATACGAAGAGCGAGCCGTCCTCATTCCGCTCCGGACGGCGCAGGCTCTCCTGGATACGCAGAAGGTGAAAAACCTGGTCGTCACGCTAAATGATACGGAAAAAACCGACCTCTATTTCGAAAAAATAACCGACCTTGCGCGGGAAAAAGGATACCCGGTTATCCTTAAAAAATGGCCCGAGCGGGCCGCCTATTATAAACAGGTCAAGCAGTTCTACAACCAGATCACGGGCTTTCTTTCGATCGTGCTTTTCATCATCGTCTTTTTCAGCACGTCGAACACGATCGTCATGTCGGTCGCCGAACGGACAAGCGAAATCGGGACCATGCTTTCTCTGGGGACATCCCGCTGGCAGACCTTGAAGGCCTTCTTTTCCGAAGGCATCTTCATCGGCCTCATCGGGGG
>CAZLFV010000081.1:9542-12549 GCA_964558915.1 uncultured Eubacteriales bacterium
GCATGCTTTTTGCTTACAGCCTGTCGCTTGCCATCAACCATTTCAACATCGTTCTCCCTCCGCCTCCGGGCCTTTCGGAGGGCTATCCTCTGATGGTCAGGAACGAATGGCGTTTTTTCGCTGAAGTCTTCGCGGCCACGGTGGCGGTGACGGCTCTTTCCACCCTGCCCCCGGCCCTGAAGGCCACGCGGATGAAAATCGTGGATGCTCTGGGGCATATTTAGGGGGACACCACCATGCGCCCAATCGCGGCGCTTATCAGCCTGCTGCTTGCGATGACGGCGGCTTCCTTTTGGGCGGAGGAAGCCGAGTCGATTCTAACAAAAATTGACGCCTACCGGATTCCCTATCGCGATTTTCTTATCCGGACCAAAATCACGTCCTTCGAGCATGATGAAGAAAAAGAAACGGCGCTTTTCGACGTCTATGTCTCAGGCCTGAACAAAAGCCTGGCGATCGCCAAAAAATACAGGACCAGGGGGATGAAGATCCTTTACGTCGACGAGAACATGTGGGTCCAGCTCCCCAACACCCACCGTCCCATCCGGATCACTCCCATCCAGAGGCTGTTAGGAGAGGCCTCGAACGGTGACATCGCCATGGTTTCTTTTGCGGAAGACTACGAGGCGGAAGATACCGGGCCTCAAAAAGTGGAGGGAACGAACTGCCGCCGGCTCCTCCTCTCGGCCAAAAAGAAGTCCGCCACCTATCACAAGATCGTGCTCTATGTCCGCGAGGGCGATTTCCGCCCGGTGAAGGCCGAGTTTTATCTGCTTTCGGGCAAGCACTTCAAGACCGCTTATTACACGGAATTCAAACCGTTCGACGGCAAAGTCCTGCTTTCGAAAATGCTCATCGTCGATGAGCAGCAGAAGTGGAAAAAGACGGCCATCGAGACCATCTCCATCGAACCGGTGACTCTTCCTGCCCGGTATTTCAGTAAGAATAACCTGGTTCATATTCAAGGGTTGTGAGCGGTGAAAAAATTGTGGCGGATGCTTGGGGCTTGCTTGATATTTCCCGTCCTGGCCTGTGCCTTAGAGTGGGAAACCATCGGAATCGCCAGGGGCCTTACCCATCGATACCGGGCCTCGCTCTTCAACCCGGACAATATCTGTGTCAGGCAAATGGGACTGAAGGAGGGGCTTCAGGTTTCCCTGTCTCAATTTTTCAGCCTTCAATTTGACATTCTTTCCGTCGAGGGCCAGGCGGATTTTACGGGGAGGGCTGATCACAGCCCCCAGAACGGCTGGACCACGGACCTGACCGTCAACCAGTTCACGCTCCAAAAGGATTATTTTCAGAACCTCGTTGTTCTTGTCGGCCGCTCGATCCAGAGATGGGGAACCGGCTATGCCTTTAACCCGACGGATGTCGCGGCTCCGGAAAAAGAACTCAGCGACCCTGATAACTCTGAAAAACGGGCCAAGGGCCGTGACATGCTGAAACTCGAATACTTCGGGGAATCCTTTTCGATCGCCCTTTGTTATTTGTTCCCGGATCGGATCGGGCGCGGCATGAACTGGGGAGACTCCCGGCTGGCGCTCCGCTTGTATAAAACATTCAGTCAGGTGGACCTGTCATTCATTTCACTGTTCGAGAAGGGTGAAGCCCCGGTGTGGGGTTTCAATTTTTCCACCGTGATCGGTGAGCGGCTGGAAATTCACGGCGAGGCCAGCGCCCAGAAAGGAAACACGAACCTTTATCATCCTGCTATCTTAGGGGAGAAGACCCTTTATCAACAGGATCCCCTGGCGCCGCTCAAGCAGGGTGATGGGAAATTCACTCATCAGGCGCTCCTGGGATTTCAGCACACGTTTCCGGGAAATGTCCTCTGGGTCTCCGAGTATTATCACCGCGGCCAGGGATATTCCGTGACCGAGTGGAACCGCCTCCTGGATTATGTCTTATTTCTGAACACCATGAGGGGTTCTGTCCAGGAAGACGCCGTCGTCGGGAATTTGCTCTGGAGCCTCCAAGCGTTTTCTCCCAAAGGGGCCATGCGGGACTACTGGATGAACCATGCCCAGGTCCCGGTCAGACGGAGATGGCAGTTAGGAGTGACCCATTTGATGAATCTTTCGGATTTCAGTTTTGTCCTGATTCCAGAGGTCAGCGCCATGCCTGGCACGGCCTTTACATTTTATGCGAGAAGTTTTATCTTTCAGGGGCGCGGACGCAGTGAGTTCGGAGCCTTTTTCCAGTCTCTGTCCCTGGAAGCCGGGATGCGGGTGAGGCTATGAAATTCATCGAACAATACTGGAAGTATATCCGGCAGATGGCCGTCTATGTTTTTTTGTTGGCTGTCTTCATCGGCGCCATCAATTACGTTGCATCCTGCCCGAGAATAAGCCTGATCCTGAGCTACAAGATGACGTTTGTCTATACTCTGGCCTGCGCACTGTTCTGCTCCATATTTCTTATCGGTTCTTTTGATTCTATCTACCATCTTCCCCGCGCTGTTTTCTTAATCCTGTTTACGTTCCTTGTCGCTGTCGGGATCTTGCTGGGAGTCGTCACGGGAAATTTGATTCTCTATAAGCGGCTGTGGCTGAACGCCCAGACCCTGATTTTCAGCTTTCTCATGGGAATCATCTTCAGCGCCGTATTTTCCGGCTATTTCATCATGCGGGACAGGCTGGAGCAGAAAATCTCGCGGCTCAAGGAGATGGAACTCGAAAACGAGAGGCTCAAAAGAATTGAGCTCGAGGCCC
Source organism: uncultured Eubacteriales bacterium (assembly GCA_964558915.1). GTDB lineage: Bacteria > Acidobacteriota > Aminicenantia > Aminicenantales > UBA8522 > CAZKEW01. The sequence goes on from CAZLFV010000081.1 coordinate 12,257, forward strand.
GCCTGAACGACCTCCGGGCGAAGCTCAACCCGCATTTTCTTTTCAACGTCCTCAACACGACCGCGGCGCTCATCTACGACGACCCGGCCAGGGCCGAGCAGAGCATCGTCCGGCTCTCCAGCCTCTACCGCAGGATGCTTTCCCTGTCCGGCCAGACCTTTGTCCCTGTCGAGGAAGAGGTCGAGCTTGTCTCGGACTATCTCGAGTTGGAGATGCTCCGCTTCAGCGGCCTGCTCGACTACCGGGTCGCTGTTCCCGAGACATTGAAAAAGGAGAAAATCCCGGCTCTTATG
>CAZLFV010000082.1:0-12467 GCA_964558915.1 uncultured Eubacteriales bacterium
GGGGGGGAGAAAAAGTCCTGGAGGTTCTCGCCGAGATCTTTCCCCAGGCGCCGATCTATACGCTCTTTCACTTTAAGGGAAGCCAGGCGCAGATTATTGAGAATCGGGACATCCGGACTAGCTTCCTCCAGAAATTCCCGTTCCTCGAGAAGAATTACCGGTCCTATCTGCCTTTTTTTCCGCTTGCGGCGGAGCTTTTTGACCTCAGCGACTTCGAGCTCGTCGTCTCGAGTTCTCATTGTGTCGCCAAGGGTATCATTCCCCATCCCGACGCCCTCCACATCAGCTACATTCATTCGCCTATGAGATATGCCTGGAATCAATACTTCGCCTACTTTTCTCCCGAGCGGCTCTCTTTTTTTTCGCGGTTCCTTATTCCTCCGGCTGTTCATTGGTTGAGGGTTTGGGATGTGACGTCATCGGCCCGGGTCGATCATTTCGTGGCCAATTCCGCCAATGTTGCGCGGCGGATCAAAAAATATTATCGCCGGGATGCCGACGTCATTCATCCTCCTGTTGACACCGATTTTTATGGGCCAGCAGCGCGAGAACCGGCCAGGGATTATTATCTCATCATCTCCGCGCTCGCTCCGTATAAGAGAATCGACCTGGCTGTCCAGGCGTTCAACCTTCGCGGCTGGCCGCTGAAAATCGTGGGCACCGGCCCGGAATACCGGCGACTGAAAAAAGCTGCCAAGCCGAATATCGAGTTCTTCGGCGCTGTCCCGCCCGTCGAGCTCCGATCCATTTACCAGGGGGCTCGGGCATTTCTTCTTCCTGGAGAGGAGGATTTTGGGATTTCAACATTAGAGGCGCAAGCCTGCGGCACGCCCATCATTGCCTATGGCTGCGGCGGCGCCAAAGAAACTGTCCTCCCCGGCGAGACCGGAATTTTCTTCTCCGAACTGACGCTGGCGGGCCTCCAAAGCGGCCTTGACAAATTCCAGGGTCTGGAATTTAATAAAGCCATTATTCGGTCCCAAGCGATGAAATTCTCCCGCTCCACGTTCAAGGAGAAGATGGCTTTTTATATCGAGAAGAAATGGGCCGAATTTAAGGGCCAAAAGTGATCCAAAAAAAGAGATTCGGGCTCATTGGATTATTTGTCCTCAGTGATGTCGTGGGCATTTTTATCTCTTATTTTTATTCTTATCTCTTCCGCTTTTACGCTTATATCATCCCTGTCGACCCGAACAAGGGAATCCCTCCATTCAAGGACTATGTGTATGTCTTCCCTCTCTTCCTGGCCATTCACCTCTTGATCTTCTATCTTCAAGGGTTCTACAAGACCAAGCTGAAGCGGACGAAAATTGATGACTTTTTGGCCATCAGCCTGAACGCCGTCCTGACCATCTTGGTCGTTTTCGCCGTCATGAGCTATCTCTACAGCTACAGCCAGGGTCTGAGGCCTCTTTTTCGGGTGACTTTTAAAATCTCCCACGGCTTCCTGTTCGTCTACTTCATAGTCATCATTTTCATGATCTCTTTCCTCCGCAACCAGATCTACTTTTTCATGAAGAGACGATATGCCAAAGGGCTTAACCTGCAGAATGTCCTGGTCATCGGAGCAGGAGAAATGGGCAAGGCCGTGGCCCAGAAGATCCGCCAGTACAAAGACCTGGGGTTTGTTCTCCGGGGTTTCCTGGACGATGAAAAAGCTGTGGGAGAAAAGATCGATGTTGACGGCGGAGTGGAGATCCTGGGCCGCATTGACGACCTCGGCGCGATTCTGGAGAAGGGCGAGATCAGCGAGATCTTTGTGGCTCTCGACCTGAGCAACTACGGCAAGATTTTGGAGATGATCAAGACGGCCAGCAAGTTTGTCGTCAACATCAGGCTCATCCCGGATGTTTTCCAGCTCCTCACGCTCAAGGCCAACGTCCAGGACCTGGACGGTTTCCCCGTGATTTCGATCGACGACGTCTCTCTGAAGGGTTTCAAAAGCGTCGTCAAGAGAGCCGTGGACCTGGTCGTCTCTGCGCTGGCGTTGGTTATTTTATCCCCCCTGATATTGATCGTTTCTGTCTTGATTAAGCTCACTTCCAAAGGCCCTGTCTTCTACCGCCAGGAAAGGATGGGGCTCGACGGACGGCCGTTCAAGATGATCAAGTTCAGGACAATGATTTGCGACGCCGAGAAGGAGACGGGACCCGTGTTTGCTAGGCCGGATGATCCCCGGGTAACGAAAGTCGGCCGGTTTCTTAGGAAGTTCAGCATTGACGAAGTTCCCCAGATCATAAACGTCCTGAAAGGGGAGATGAGCTTGATCGGGCCCCGGCCGGAAAGGCCCTCCTTTGTCAAGGATTTCGCCGGGAAGATCCCCAACTATATGCTCCGACAGAAAGTGAAATCGGGGATTACCGGCTGGGCCCAGGTTCACGGGCTCAGGCAAGACACGTCCATTGAAAAAAGGATCGAATACGATTTCTATTACATTCAAAATTGGTCGCTGGGTCTTGACCTGAAAATCATCTGGATGACCTTGAGGAAGGGTTTCATCGACCGGAACATCAAATAGGGCTCAGGGACGAACCCCTGTGCGCTTAACCCGTCCCCATATTTGCTTTGTATTATGTGCGGAGGAAACGGCGCCCGCCTTTCCATTTATTTTTTGGGCGGCAGGAAATTTTCCACCAGCCAAAATTCAATACCGGATGTTGAAAGCCGGGAATAGGCTATTTTTTTACCGTCTGGAGAAAAATCCGGCATCATCCCCATAATATTCATTTTTTCGGGCTTTCCTCCTTCGGCAGAAACTTTATAAAGTCTACGGTCCGCTCCGTAAGGCCCGGGGGAATCTTTTTCCTGTTTGGGGAAAATGATGCTCTTGCCATCCGGAGACCAGCAAAACCACCACTGCTCGAACTCATTGGTGACGAGCTCGGGCTCTCCTCCTCCGATATCCATTGTATATATACTAACGGGTTCACTGAGACGGCCCTTCTCAAAGCCTACGTAATCCAGGGATCTGAAGGCGATCTTTTTTCCGTCGGGAGAGAAGCGGGGGGAAGTGAACCGAAATCCTTTGTTATCCATTTGGGTTAATCTTTTCGGCTCGCCACCGTTCGCGGATATTATGTAGATATCTTCAATATCCAATCGGGAGTCCGGAATGGGTTTTTTGACGTCTTTTCCCCGCCAATAAGAAAAGGCGAAGGATCGGCCATCCGGTGACCAATCAAAGTTCGTTATGGCTCCATCATAGTTCATCACTGCCTTGGCCTCTCCCCCCTCCGCCGGGATAATGGATATGATCGCCTGAGCTGAGGGATAACCCGTGAAGGGCATAAAAGCGATCTTCTTTCCGTCCGGAGACCAAGCGGGAGAATGTCCTTGAACCAAGAATTTTTCTTCTCCTCCGTTCAAAGGCACTGTCCAGACCGCCGGTCGTCCCTGCATCCCCTCTCCCGTCACCGTGGCAAGGGCAATAGTCTTCGCGTCGGGCGACCAGCGGGGTCCGACGTTCCAATTATTAATTTTCGTCAACTGGACTTCACCGCTGCCGTCGGCATTGGCTGTGAAAATATGTGTGATCTCTTTACTTGTCGAGTAGGCGATCTTGCCATCCTGCGTCCAGACGCCGCCTCCCCCTCCCCTTGTCGCCTGAATGGGCTGGCTTCCCGGCCTGCCGTCAGGCGTTATTCTGATCACCCAGGTTTCATTGCGGCCACTTCTGGACGAATCGAACGCGAGCCATTGGCCGTCATAAGACCACAAAGGCCAGCTGTCGTTTGTCGGATCATCGGTAATCCGCACAGGCTCACCACCCTGGACAGGCATGACATAGATATCCTGATTGCCGCCCTGTGTGGACTGGAAAGCGATCAGCTTTCCATCAGGTGACAGAGTCAGCCATTCGTCACGTTCTTTTGCTTTTTTGGGGTCCGGAAACCTATATATCTCTTCCCACGTTCCCCCAGAGGCTGGCACAGCAAACAGACCTCTGGCTGAATCTTGGACGACGAGTTTCTTGCTGTCCGAAGTCCAGCCCATGGGCCATATGTAATCATCTCCGGCTTGGACTATGGGATGGCCTTCAATAATGGTCTTGGCTTGTCCTCCCTCTGCAGGAAGAATGACGACGCTGTTGGTGCCGTTCATATAGGTGATCCACTGACCATCCGGAGACCACCAAGAGTCATGAAGATCGCCCGTCGTGCTCAGGATACGAACCTCCTTGCCGCTGACGATCTCCCTTAACCATATATTCAAGTTATTTCCCTTCTGATCGATCAAAGCTAATTTTTTCCCGTCCGGAGAAAAATAGCCTTGCCGGCCTTTATCCATGTGGACTTTCGTGATTTTGAATTCTCGATCGCCTTTCTCAATAAGGGCCCGGGCTCGGAGAAAAACGGAGATCTTTTCCTTGGCCAAGTTGACAGCGTCCGTTTGATCCGGATAGTTATCAACGACCTTTTGAAAGGCCTTGAGCGCCTCTTCCAGCCCCAGCTTCTCGTAGCAGAGGCCGATGCGCAGCTGGGCCTGTGCGGCGATGGCGCGGTTCTTGCCGTGCTTTGCGACGATCTGCTTATAAAGCTCGATGGCGGCCGGGAGATCACCTTCGACTTCTTCCTTTTCTATGGCCGCCCGGAGCAGCACACCGGGTTCTTCGGCCTGGCGGGCGATTCCGGCAACTAATAGCAGAGCGCCCAGAATTGCGATTAGAAAAGTAACACCTATCGATTTCCTTGTTGTGTTCTTCATCGGACCTTACCTCCTGCTCTCATAATAACGGCCCGATATCCAAATCATATCCAGGCTGTGTCCAGAGTCTGTTAAGATTGCTCACCCTCGAAGCGGTAGCCCATGCCGCGGACGCTGTGGATATAGCGCGGCTTCGCCGGCTTCGGCTCGATCTTCTTGCGCAGGTTGAGGATGTGCGTGTCCACCACCCTGTCGGTGACGATGGTCTCCCGGCCCCATGCGGCGTCAATCAACTGATCACGGCTCAGCACCCGGCCGCGATGGCGAACGAAGGCCGTTAATAAACGGAATTCCAGGGCGCTTACGTTTATGGGCATCCCGCCACGGCGGACTTCGCCGCGGTCGAAATCCACCTCGCAGTCTCCGAACCGGTAAACGCCCTGGGATTCGCCCGCCCCCCGGCGCAGCACAGCCTGGATCCGGGCGCGCAGCTCTCTCGGGCTGAACGGCTTGGTGATGTAGTCGTCGGCTCCAAGCTCAAGGCCGAGTATTTTTTCGGCTTCGTGCGTCTTGGCCGTCAGCATGATGATTGGCATCCTAAGGCCGGCTTGCCGCAGCTCTCTGCAGACCTCGAACCCGTCCTTTCGCGGCAGCATGAGGTCGAGAATCATCATGTCCCAGCCTCCCTCTTTGCCGCGGCGCACAGCTTGCTCGCCGTCGCCGACCGTTTCGACCTGGTGCCCGTGACGTGTCAGGTCTTCCTCGAGACCGAGGGCAATGTCCCTGTCATCTTCGACAATTAGAATCTTCGGCATTAGCTCAATCTCCCTTGGGCAGCAGGATGGTGAAGGTGCTGCCCTTGCCGGGCTCGCTCTCGACAATGACCTTCCCACCATGGGCGTCTACAATGTGCTTGACCATGGCCAGCCCGATGCCCGTGCCCTTAACGCCGCAGGCCTTGGCGCTCGAGCCGCGGACGAATTTCCGGAATATCCGCTTTCTCTCGGAGGGCGGAATGCCGAATCCCTGATCCCGCACCCGAATGGCAACCGGGTTTCCGGCTTCCACTTCGATATGAATGACCGCTCTGTCGCCGGAGTATTTGACCGCGTTGTCCAGAAGATTCCAGAGCGCCTGAGCGAGCGCCTCCCGGTCGGCTTTCACAAAGGGGCCCTCGTCCGGGACGGCGCATTCTATCACCAGATTAGCGGGATTTGTCTCCTGCTTGAACTCCTCCACCGTGGCTTTGACCATCCGTCCGGCATCCAATCGTTCGAGCCGGTAAGGACGCGCGCCTGCCTCCATGCGGCCAAAATCGAGCAGGGATTCCACGAGCCGGGAGAGCCGGCGAGTGGCGCGGTCCTGGGCGCCGTAAAATAACCGGCGCTTTTCCGGCGGGAGGCCCTCGTCCTCAACCAGCATCTCGGTGAACTGCCGCATCGAGGTAAGGGGAGTCCGGAACTCATGCGAAACGGCGGAGACAAAATCTGACTGAAGCCGTGCGGCCCCCAGTTCCCGTGAGACGGCACGGCCGATGAGATAGCTTGCGGCGATGACGAGGAGGGCCAGCATCGCCAATCCCATCATCATCAGCCGGCGGCGCTGCGCGAACTGGCCGAGGATCGCCTCCGGGTCGGCGTTGACCACGGCGATGTCCCAAGGCAGGCCGGTCACGGTACCGAGACGAGATGTCACTGGACCCGAGGCGGCCAGCTCGCTTCTGTAAACTAGCGCTTTATCCGAATCGTGAATGCCGACGCGAACGCCGCTGAAATCGGCTCGCCCGATGAGCGGATCAAACCATTGGCTCCTCTGGTAGCCGGGGCCGGCCACAACGGCCGATAATCGATCGTTCGATTGCCGCCAGAGGACGGTGACAGATGTGCCGTGAAGGCGGAACGACCTGCGGCCGGCGAAACCTCGCTCGACATCAGCTACGGATTGACGATTCTCCCAAAGCCAGATAACAGCATCCGCCAAGGCTTGCTGGTCGGCGTCGGATTCCGGCTCTTGGCTGAGCCATCGAGCTGCCTGGTCGCGGTAATAAAGGTATGATGCCCGGTCGAGACGCCAGCGTCTGCTTCTCAAATCATCGCAGAGATTTTTGGCTTCCTGTTCGAGCTCCGACTGGCGGCCGAGTTCCTCCAGCAGGACACAGAGGGCGCGACGTGACGCGAGGTCAGCGGGCACTCCAGAGACCCAGATTCCGTGATCAGAGGACTTGGCCATCTCATCATAGACTTTAAGGGCGGATTCCAGGTCCCCTGCCTTCCTGATGTTCCGCGCCAGCCGGAGCCGCGCGCCGGCCCTTATGGCCGGATCTGCGGCCTTAGAGAAGGGGCGGAGCGCAATGATTGCGCGGCTATAGTTATGATCAAGAAATTCGGATTTCTCGGCTTCGGCAAAAAAGCCCGCTGGCGCTTCCCGGCCTGGAGAAATCACTGGGTAATACAGGAGAGCGTTATCCGGCCAGGCTTGGACTTCCGCGTCGCTAACAACTATCCAAACGACATCTTTTTCCGACAGGCGGAAATCCAAACTTGGGAGGTCGACGAGTTTGCGTTCCTCCTCCGAGAGGACCTGCTCCAATGAAGAGGTCAAGCGATCCGCGGCCGCCTCTCGCCGTTCTTCCAGCTGTTTGGCTTCGAGCGCGCGATCCTGCTTGACCAGACGCACACCCATCCAGACCAGCGCAACGACTGAAGCCGCCGCCACGCACAAAAAGAGGATAGCTACATTTCGAGAAGGATGCCCCCGGGACCGGAGCGAGATCATTTTCATCCCAACCCATTTTTACTTTATCTTTAACTGGAGGATTTATCAATCGAGATTATGTCAAGAGTGAGTCCAGATTTCGTCAAGGAAAAAATGGGGACGGTTCTATTTTTCCTCATCTCGAGATTATCAAAAAAAGAGAACCGTCCCCTTTTTTGCAGGCTTGTTCCTGGCTACGCCAAAAAAAATTTAAAATTTTACTTGACAAACTTCTACAAGCGTCGTATATTTACTACAGATGTAGAAGATAGGAGGCCCGATGAGACTCACCGACGCGGAATGGCAAATCATGAACGCCCTCTGGAAACGATATCCGGCAACGGCCCGGGAAATCGCGGAAAACCTTTCCGGCGAGACCCAGTGGGCTTACACGACCATCAAGACACTTCTGGCCAGGCTGGCTGCGAAAAACGCAGTGAGCGAGCAAAAGCGGGGGAACACGAGCGTTTACGAACCCCTGGTCAGCCTGAAGAAGGCCCGCAGGACCGCTCTCCGCACTTTTCTCAACCAGGCTTTTGACGGGGCCGTCGAGCCCCTCCTCAATTTCCTCGCCGAGGAGCGGAAGCTTACGGATAAACAACGCGCGGAGTTGGCCAAGATCCTGCAAAACGAGGAAGCCAAAAAAGGGGGGAAACCATGATCGTCGCAATCAATCAAATCGCCCAAACCTGGTGGGATTGGATGGGTCCGATGTTTTGGCAGGTCAGCCTGTTGATCCTAATCGTCACCGCACTCGATTTTCTTCTCCGCCGTTGGGCTTGGCCCCAGGTCCGCTACACTCTCTGGCTTCTTGTCCTCATCAAGCTCGTCATTCCTCCGACGTGGACCATGCCGAGCAGTCTGATCTCTAAGTGGCAGCCCCTGGTCCAGGCCAGGATCGAGGAGCGGCTCGGCATCTATCTGCGGGCGCCGGCTGCCGCCGAACCCCTCCAGATGGCTCCATCCATCCCCGCCTTCAAGACAGCCGCAGTTCCGGCCGGCGAACTTGCCGGACAATCCGGAAAAACGCAGCCGGGCGAGTCCTCTTCGCTGACTCCAAGCCGCGCGCTCGGATGGAAAGCGATTGTCATGCTGGCATGGATTCTCGGCATGGGGGTTTTTGTCGCACTCCTGGCAGTCCGAATCTCGACGCTCCGTCGCTGGCATAAGAAGCAGGTTGAAAAAAAGGTGATCCCCGTCTGGTATTTCGAACTTCTTGTCGAAACCACAAAACGCCTTAAACTGGGGCGGCTGCCGGCCATCGTCTTTTCCAAAGACGCGAAAGCCCCGGCCGTGTACGGGATGTTCAGGCCGGTGCTTCTCCTCCCGGCCAGCTACCTGGATTCCCTCTCGCGTGAAGACGCCGAACACGTCCTCCTCCATGAGCTGGCCCATCTCAAGCGCGGCGACCTCTGGCTTCACGGCCTCTGTCTTCTGCTCCAGATCATCTACTGGTTCAACCCGCTGCTAGTCTGGACGCGGAGGCAGATGAGGCACGTCCGCGAGATCTGCTGCGACCTGACCATCGCCAATGTCTTAAAGGAGAAAACTATGAAATATCGTGAAACCCTTCTCAACACGGCCAGGGAACTCCTGACCCAGACGGCCGAGCCCGGGATGGGTCTGCTGGGCGTCTTCGAGGATCCCTTCCGGCTGGTAGCTCGGCTGAGATGGCTGGAGAAGAAGACATGGCGCACGCGGAAGCTCATGACTGCGGCTGTCGCCCTCGTGGCGCTCTTCATGATCGCGGCCGTCCTGCCCATGGGGAGCGGCGTGCAGGAGGGCGCCGCAGGTGGACAAGCGAACAAAAAATTCACCCTCAAGAAACTCGGGCAGGTCCAGGGTCAACTTCTGGGTGCGGTCTCCCCGGATGGAAAGTATGTCTCCTTCGTGGATTGGAACACGGGGGACCTGGCCGTGCGTGAAGTGGCCACTGGCCAAGAAAAAAGGCTCACGGATAAAGGCCCTTGGACTCAATCCAGAGCTCAGGCCTTTCAGTCCCGTTGGTCGCCCGACGGGCAGAAAATCGTCTACGACTGGTGGGACTGGGACAAAGAGCCCGGGTTCGTCGGAATCCGGGTTGTCGGCCTGGACGGACAGGCGCCCCGGACGATCTACCAGGTGCCCGATAATGAGCTCACCATAACCTATGCCTGGTCCCCTGACGGCAAGCGGATTCTGGTGCTTCACAGCGTGATACCTCCCGGGAAAACAGGACGAGACTGGAGAGATAAGGTCGGGAAAATTTCTCTAATCGGCATCGAAGACGGCTCGGTCCAAGTCCTCAGAGAATTGGATCTCGGGAGCTTTGCCTACAACCAGTACCTCGATATGGACCTGTCACCTGACGGACGCTTTGTCGCCTATAGCATTCCCGTTGGAGGAAACGCTTTTAATAAAGACATCATTCTGCTCTCCGTCGAAGACCTGAAGGAGATTCCGCTCGTCGAACATCCGGCCAACGAAAATCTCATCGGGTTCACACCGGACGGCGCTTACCTGTTGTTCACCAGCAACCGCCGGGGAAGCACCGACGCCTGGATGATTCCTGTATCGAACGGACGAGCCGCCGGTGCCGCCGTGATGCTGGCTGAGGGAGCCGGGAACATCGCGCCTCTGGGCTTCACCGCCGAGGGAAGCTTCTTCTATGCTACGGGGAGACCCGAGGAAAACCTCTACATCGCCGAACTCGACTCAAAAACGGGACAAGTTGTAAGAGTTCCCCAGGAACCGATCCCCCATCTCGGGAACGAATCCCATTCGCCGGCCTACTCGCCTGACGGCCGGCTGCTTGCTTACGTCTCCAATCGAGGAGGACGAGGGTTCGCTGCCCGCTTCGTTATCTGCATCCGCTCACTGGATTCCGGACGAGAGAGGGAAATCTTGCCGGAGTACAATTTCATGTGCCTCAAATGGTCGCCCGACGGCCGGACGCTTCTTGCCCGGGCCTTTGACGGCAACGACCGAAGTGCGCACAGTCTCCTGGCCGCGATCGATGTCGAAACGGGCGAAGTCCGGGTGATCAAAAAATGTGAGGCAGCGCGTCTTGATCAGACAATCATGGAGTTTAATTGGTCAAAAGACGGGCGGGCGGTGTTCTATGTTTTGAACACCTTTTCGCAAAAACTCAGTCAACTCCTTGTCCGTGACATTGAAAGCGGGAGCGAAAAGGAGTTGTACCGCGCCCCGAGCTGGGCCGAGAGGTTCAATATTTCGCGGTCTCCGGACGGGCGGTGGCTGGCCGTGATGAACTACAGGGGAATGGAGGAAAAAAGAAGGACGCTGCGGATCATCTCGGCCGACGGCAAGGAGAGGCGAGACCTGATCACTTTTGAAGATACTCATAATGGTCCCGCCTGGACGACGTGGACGCCGGACGGCAAGTCCATCCTGTTTCCCAAGCACGACCCCAAGGAGGAGGGAAAAAGCCAGCTCTGGCGCATTCCCGTCCAGGGAGGGGATAGTGAGAAGCTCGACATCGAAATGTGGGGTTTTTACAACCTGACTTTTGATCCCGACGGGACCCGGTTGGCCTTCAGCTCGAAGGGTCCTTCACTCAAGCAGCCTGAACTCTGGGTGATGGAGAACTTCCTGCCGAACCGCCCGAACGAAAAATAGGAAAAAGCGGGATCATGGAGCCGAAAGCAAAAAAAGGACCTCAGCCCTTCTCGGAAGCAAGAAAAGTCATCAGAATTCCTCTAACGACGTAGTGTGCTCCGGAGATTACGGTGGCTGCCAGGGCAAGGAGGAAAACTGCCTGAAGAACGGATGGTGAGGAGAGAGAAGACAGGAAGGAGAAGCGGCTCCAGGATGAGGACCGAACGTAATTGGCCAGGAGGACGAGGAAGACAGTCCCGACTTGAAGGACTGTGCTGAGCTTTCCGAAGGCGGATGGGGGGAAATCTTTGCTGCCTTTCCAGAGATAGAGTACAACTCCTCCCAGGATTATGAGCAGGTCCCGGCAAACAACCACAGCTGTGAGCCACAGTGGGATCATATATTCGAGATCCATGTCTTTGAATGTCAGCAGAATAAATGCCGTGGACAACAGCAACTTGTCTGCGATAGGATCGATCAGTGTGCCGATTTTGGTCTTGAGTTTCCAGAGCCGCGCCGTCAGCCCGTCGAGAACGTCTGTCAGTCCGGCCAGAGCGAAGACAGCCAGAGAGCCGAAGCCCTTTTTTTGTAAAACCATAATAACAAACGCCGGGACAAGGGCTATCCTGATTAGAGTGAGGATGTTCGGAATAGTCAGCAGGCGTTCCCTGGTTTGAGTATCCATTCTGACTATTTGGCCAGGGCGATAAGGATGTCTATCGTCTTAATCGCTTCCGGGCCTGAAACGGGCTGGTCAGGCTTGAATGTCTTGTCCGGGTAGAGTTCCATAACCTGGTAGGAGAGGACCTGGCTGATCGGCTGGTAGTAGAAATGGTCAGGGGAGACGTCCGGGATCCTGATTCTTTCCAGAGGGATCTGATATATAAACCGATGTCCTCTCTGTTTGAGGTAGTTGATAACCCGAAAGACAGTTTCGGCGAGTTCTGCTCTGGTCATAATTTTTTTTGGCTGAAAGCCGTGGTTGGCGTAGACCTCCATAAGATTCAAGGAGGTGATTTTGAGGATGAACTTGGAGGCCCAGGAAGCGGAAATATCTATTATAATGGGCGGTTGAGGAGTCAGTTCAGGAAAAAAGTCCTTCAGCCTGACAGCCAATAGTGCGGCCACGTCCTCGCGGGTCACGGCCTCCTGAAGGGGAATCTCGTTATAGCGGCTGGGGAGTTCGTAAATCCCGAGCCTGTTCTTGAGGCTTTCGATCTGGTCTCTGGCCTTCTTGTTATTTTTGTCCAGCTCGAGGATTTCCTCGTAAACTTCGAGGCTTCTTTCATACTGCTTTGCTTCGGCAAGCGTTGCCGCGTAGCGTTCCAGGATTCCCGTATCGTCAGGCCGGCTGGCCGCAGCCGCTTTTATATGAACCAGCGCGCTGGAGAGGTTGTTTTCTTTTTTATAAATATCAGCCATGGCCCTGTCTCTTATACACATCTCCGAGCCCACGAGACCGTACTAGATCT
>CAZLFV010000083.1:0-12311 GCA_964558915.1 uncultured Eubacteriales bacterium
GCGGTTGTCTCGACCGGGCTAACAGCAACGATTTTCCAGGATTCCGCGTCGATCGATTCCGGCTGCAAGGCCATTGTGGACATCGTGCTCGTATCCTTCAGGGAGACGGCATGAAAATATGCGCTTAAAAGCTGTTGCTCGGGATGCGATGTGCAGCTCTGGAAAGTGCCGAGGACAATAATGAGAGCGATGAAACCGAGGATAGAAACTTTTCTTCTCATGGTTCCTCCTTCCGATTGATTGTCTTAATATTCTGCCCAAATTTTACTTTTTTTGCAAGCAAAAAAGCAAGCTAAAAAAACAAACATTTATTTTCATATTGACAAGGGAATCGTTTATTTTTTAGAATGAGCTGTAATTATAAGATAAAGCATATTTTTCCTATAGTTCTTATAGTTACAGCATAGTTTGATTGATGCAGGAATGTCTCAAATCCGTGCTGTTTGTCCGCCTTGTCTTATAATTGCACATTTTCGTTTCTGGCGTTGATTTGAAGCATGGCGCTGATTAAACAAGCCGCAACAGCCTATCCCGCCCCTCGTCTTTTCTTGGGCCTATTCCCATTCTCCCGACATAGATACTATTTCTGACCAAGGAGGATTCATGGAAATCCGGAGAAGAGTCAAGTACGAAGAAGAGTTGGATGGACAATTCTTGGGCACGATCAAGAGGATGTCCGGGTGCGACGAGATCGACCGCTGCATCCAGTGCGGCACCTGCAGTTCGTCATGCCCGATGTCGGTGTATATGGATTATCCGCCGCGGAAGATCATCGCCATGATCAAGAACGGGTTCAAGGACGAAGCGCTGCGCAGTTTCACGATCTGGCTGTGCCCGTCCTGCTACACCTGCCAGGTCCGCTGCCCGGCCCAGATCAAGATTACCGATGTCATGTATGCCCTCAAGAGAAAGGCCATCGAGGAACGTGTCTATCCTCCCCGGTTTGCCATCCCCGTCCTGGATAAGGAAATGTCCAAGATCATCTGCAAAAATGGCCGCAATTCCGAGCTCTGGCTGATTCTCAAACTCTATCTTAAGTCCCGGAATCCCCTCGGCCTGTTGAAGATGGCCCCTCTGGGGCTGAAGCTCATAAAAACCGGCCGGATGAGCCTGAAGAAAGAATCCATTAAGAACAAGAAACAACTGTGGAATCTCTTAAAAGCTTTAAAGGAGGGAGCATGAAGAACGGTTATGTCTACTATCCCGGCTGTTCTTTAAAAGGCAATTCCAAGCACTACGAAGAGTCCATTCTCCCCGTCTTCCGGGAGATCAAGATGCCTCTCCAAGAGCTTGAAGACTGGAACTGCTGCGGCGCTACGGCTTATTTTTCTGTGGACGATACCATGGCGGCCGCCATCTGCGGCCGGAACCTTGCGCTCGCCGAAAAGCTGGAAAAGGATATCGTCGCCCCCTGTGCCGGGTGTTTCCTGACACTCAAGAAATCGAACAACTTCCTGGCCAGCGGCAGCGAGAAGGCGAAAAAGACTCTCGATGCGCTGGAAAAAGCGGGCTGCGGTTATGGGGGCAAAGTGGAGGTCAAGCATCCCTTGCAGGTCCTGGTCGAGGAAGATATTCTCGAGAAAATCAAAGCCAGGGTGACCCGGCCGCTCACCGGGCTTCGGGTCGCCTGCTATTACGGCTGCCAATTGGTCAGGCCCTTCACGGATTTTGATGACCCCGACTATCCCACCTCGCTGGACAGGCTAATGGCAGCAGTCGGCGCCGATCCTGTCGATTATTCCGGAAAGACCCGCTGTTGCGGTGGCTCATTGACAGGGACGATTGAGGAGGTCGGGTTGCGCCTCAATTACATCCTGCTCAAAGAAGCCAAACGAAAAGGTGCGGATGTCCTGGTGACGATTTGCCCTCTCTGCCAGTTCAACCTGGAAGTGTTGCAGGACAAGATCGTCAGAAAATATAAAGAGAATGTGACTATGCCGATCCTTTATTTCAGCCAGCTCCTCGGGCTGGCATTGGGCCTTTCTAAGCAAGACCTCGGTTTCTCCCGTTCGATCATCGGCCTTAAGCCGATGTGGGAGAAAATCGGAAACGGAGGACAGAGATGAATCAAAACGGCCAGCCTCGAATCGGAGTTTTTGTCTGCGATTGCGGGACGAACATCGCAGGCAAAGTCAACGTCTTGGAAGTCGTAGACTTTGCCTCTCGTTTGGACAACGTCATCGTGGCCAAAGAATACAAATTCATGTGCTCCGACCCCGGACAGGAGCTAATCAAGGAAAATATTCGAGCTCATAACTTGAACCGGGTTGTCGTTGCCTCCTGCTCTCCTCTTATGCACGAACCGACTTTCCGTGGCGCCACGGCGGAGGGAGGGCTGAATCCATTCTACTTCCAGATGTCCAACATCCGCGAGCATGTTTCCTGGGTTACCGAAGACGCGGAAAAGGCAACCAAGAAGGCTAAGGCTCTCATCTCCGCGGCCGTGCGCCGCGTCGCCCTTCATGACCCTCTGACCAAGAAAGAGGTCCCGGTCAGGCCCGAGGTCTTGATTGTCGGCGGAGGCATCGCCGGAATCCACGCCGCCCTGACCTACGCCAACTCGGGAAAAAAAGTTTATCTCGTCGAAAAGCAGCCGTCGATCGGCGGACACATGTCTCTGCTCGACAAGACCTTTCCAACCCTCGACTGCTCAGCCTGCATCCTCACGCCCAAGATGAGCGAGGTTGGAAAACATCCAAATATCGAGCTCCTCACCTGGAGTGAAATTGAGGAAATATCCGGCTACGTCGGAAATTTCAAAGCCAAGATCAAGAAAAAGGCCCGCTACGTTGATATCGAGAAGTGCAACGGATGCGGCGCCTGTTGGGAGAACTGCCCGACGACGGTCACGCCTTCGGAGAGAATCATCCGGAAGGGAGATATCATCATCAAGAGAGTCGAAAAAGAGCAATGAGATGAATCTCAGGGATATTCAGAAACTTCTCCAGGCCGAAGTCATCTGCGGTGAGGACCGCCTGGACACTGAGATCGAATATGCCGGGGCTTCAGATCTCATGAGCGACGTCCTTGCCTTCGGCCGGCCGGGCTTGCTTTTGATCACCGGGCTGTCCAACACTCAGTCTGTGTGCACAGCTGAGATCATCGGGGCCAAGGCGATTGTCTATGTGCGCGGGAAGAAGCCCGATAAAGAGGGGGCGGCACTGGCCGTAAAAAAGGGAATTCCAATCCTCTCGACAAGATTTATGATGTACCGGACCTGCGGCCTTCTCTTCAGCCAGGGTCTTCCTGGTATCACCGAAGTATCAGGCCGGGAAAAGCAGAAACAATGAGCGAGGACGATGGACTGGTTCAGACGTTCGAGATCACCGGGGGAGATTTTAACCGGGCGGGAAGGGTCTCCATCCAGATTAAGGATTTGCTCAAAGAGATCGGCATCGAACCGGAAATCATTCTCCGGGCCGCTATCGTCGCCTATGAGGCTGAAATGAACGTGGTTATGTATGCGCAGAAAGGACATTTCCAAGTGTCCTTGACGCCAGCATCCATCCGCATGATCGTCCAGGACGAAGGAGCGGGAATTCCAGACATCGGGTTGGCGCTGCAGGAGGGATACTCAACGGCCTCGAACGCCATGAGGGAAATGGGCTTCGGCGCCGGCATGGGCCTGCCTAATATCAAGAAGAATGCCGACCAATTCGAGATCGTCTCCGAAGTGGGGATCGGAACCCGGCTCGACATCGTTCTCTATCTGAACAAAGCGAAAAAAGAATGAGTCAATATTACCATTCCATCCGCGTAAATCCAGAAAAATGCCACGGCCGGATGAGGTGCCTCCGGATTTGCCCGACCCAAGCCATCCGGGTCCGGAACGGCAAGGCCACCAAGATCGAGGAGCGCTGCATTGATTGCGGAGAGTGCATCAACGTTTGTCCTTCAGGGGCGATAGTTCCTCAGACCGACCTGTTCGGCGAGCTGACGCGATTCCGGCACACCGTGGCTATTCCTTCGCCAGCCCTCTATGCCCAGTTCGGGCGCGAAATCCTCCCCGGCAAGATCCTGGGCGGCCTCAAAAAGCTGGGCTTTGACGACGCCTTCGACCTTGCCTACACCTGCGGCGAAGTGAGCTTCGCCATCCAGGAATACTTGCGTGAATACCGTGGGCCGAAACCTCTCATCTCAAACGTCTGCCCGACGATCGTCCGCCTCATCCAGGTTAAGTATCCCGGGCTGATCGACCTGATCATCCCAATTAACACCCCCCGGGAGATCGCGGCCAAGAACATCAAGCAAAAAAAAGCCAAGCAATATGGCCTGCCCGAGAAAGAAATCGGCGCCTTCTACATTACTCCCTGTCCGGTCAAGATGATCTCAATCAAACAGCCCGCCGAAAAAGGAAAATCGCATCTCGACGGAGCTCTCTCCATAACTGATGTCTACGGTCCCCTCCTCTCCGCCATGGAGGGCGTCGAGAAAGAGAGCTACCGAAAAGCCCTCGAGAGCATCTGCATCTTGGGTATGGGCTGGGCTATGGTGGGGGGCATGAGCCGGACACTGCGTTTGAAGAATTCCCTGGCAGTTTCAGGCCTGACAGAGATCATCAAAGTATTCGATGATATCGAGCGGGGGAAGCTGCGCGATATCGACTTCGTCGAGGCCTATTCCTGCGCCCAGGGATGCTGCGGCGGATCGCTGACGGTGGAAAATGTCTATAGCTCTCACAACAAAATCCTCAAGTTGATCGAAACCCTGGAGTTTGAGAAGATCAAGGCCTGTCCCGATATTCGTCAGGTCCGAAAACTCTACGCCGAGAAATATTTCTTCCTGGAGAGAAAGATCGAGCCGCGGCCGCTCACACCCCTGGATGAGGACCTCAGCCGAGCGATCAAAAAACGCAAAGAAAAGGACGAGGTCTACAAATTGCTGCCCAAAATCGATTGCGGCGCCTGCGGATCTCCGGATTGCCTGACCTTCGCTGAGGATGTGGTCTTGGGTCAGGCGGAGACCGACGATTGCGTTTTTATAAGGATAGAAAAACATGAAGGTCAAAAACATCATCGAGAAACTCAGTCTTAATGTTTTAACGGCACCGGATAAGCTGGACATCGAAGTCAGCGGCGGCTATGCGAGCGACCTGCTCAGTGACGTTATGGCTAACGCCCGGCCAAGGAATATCTGGATCACGCTGCAGACTCACCAGAACATCGTCGCCGTGGCCAAACTCAGAGAACTGGCCGCCATCGTTCTGGTGAATAACCGGACGCCGGAACCGGAGACGCTGAAGTCGGCGGAGGAGGAGAAGGTTCCTCTGCTCGTGACGGGCGACTCGGCGTTCACAATCTCATGGAAGATTCATGCCTTGCTGGAGCATGAGGATTGATGCATGTTGAGAGCTTTTAAGGCCGACCTCCACATCCACACCTGCCTCTCTCCCTGCGCGGACTTGGAGATGTCCCCCCGGGGAATTGTCCGGAAGGCTCAGGAAAAGAATCTCGAGATTGTCGGAATCTGCGACCACAATTCCGCCGAGAACGTCCTGGCTCTCAAGGACGCCGCCAGGGACCTTCCGATCAGCATTCTCGCCGGAATGGAAGTCACGTCCCACGAAGAAGTCCATATTCTCGGCTTATTCGACAAACCTGCGGGGGCTCTCAGACTCCAGGAGATCATTTATGGCCATCTTCCCGGTGAAAACAACGAAGAAGCTTTCGGCCTTCAAGTCGTAGTCAACGCGGCAGGAGAAGTCCAGAGATTCAATACAAAACTATTAATTGGCGCGTCCACTCTGGCTTTGGAAAAAGTCGTCTCGCTCATTCATTCTCTGGACGGGCTGGCCATCGCGGCTCATGTGGACCGCGAAGGATTTAGCATCATCGGCCACCTTGGGTTTATTCCGGATTCTCTTTCGATCGACGCCCTGGAGATATCCGCGGCAATTTCTCGCGAAGAAGCGCAGCAACGATTCGGGGGCCGCTGGCCTTTGACCGCTTCGTCCGACGCCCATAGCCTGGACGAGATCGGCCGGGCTTCAACCTCTTTCTGGCTGGCCGAAGGGACAGTCAGCGAAATCAGAATGGCTTTGCTGAACCGGGAAGGGAGAAAGGTTTTGAATTAGGAAGACGCATGCAGGATCTATCACTCCATATTCTCGATATTGCCGAAAACTCAATCGAGGCTCAGGCGAAGATGATTGAAATCCGGCTGGAAGAGAACCGGAGCCAAGACCGGTTCGTCCTTCAAATCAGCGACGACGGAAAAGGAATGAGCCCAGATCTGCTCAAACACGCTTTGGACCCTTTCGTGACGACAAAGACAACGAGGCGGGTCGGCCTCGGCCTGCCGCTTCTCGCCCAAGCGGCCAGGGCCGCCAACGGCCGCCTAACTATCGAGTCCGATGAGAGCAAGGGTACCCGCGTCCTGGCGATTTTTGAACTCAGCCACATCGACCGCAAACCTCTTGGCGATATCGCCCAGACCCTCATCACGTTGATAATGGGTCATCCCGAGGTGGATATCATCTATACGCATACAATCGACGACAAGGAATACCGACTGGATACGACAGAGATCAAGGGGCAGCTCGATGGCATCCCGATCTATTCTCCGGAAGTGATCACAATCCTCAAGACAAATATAAACCAAGGCTTAGAGCAATTAAGGAGGAAAAATGAATCCAGGTAAAGTCTCTGAGATCCTCACCAAGTACCAGGCCGACGAAAGCGCGCTGATCGCCATTCTCCAGGACATTCAGGGGGAGTTCAGCTACCTGCCCAAGGACGTGCTCATTCAGGTCTCCAAAGAGCTCAATATCCCGCTTAGCCGTGTCCTCAGCCTGGCGACCTTTTTCAAAGCGTTCAGCCTCAAGCCCAAAGGAAAGCACCCGATCCATGTTTGCCTTGGGACGGCCTGTCATGTCCGAGGCGCGCAGCTTGTGCTCGAGAAGTTCGAGCGGGAACTGGGGATCAAATCGGGGGAAACATCGGAAGATCACGAGTTCAGCCTCGATCCCGTGCGTTGCGTCGGCTGCTGCGGCCTCGCTCCTGTCGTCCAGGTCGGGGAAGACGTTCATGGAAAGATCACCCAGACAAAGGTGTCCGGGGTGATTAAGAAATACAAAAAGTGAGGAGGTCCAGATGCCCAAACTTACGCTTGAAGACCTCGCTAAAATTAGGGAAAAAACAAGAAGGCTCACGACCATCCGGGAAGGGGGAGAATTCCGCGCCAAAGTTTGTGTCCACATGGGGACTTGCGGGATCGCGGCTGGTGCACGCAACATCATGAACGCGCTCATAAAGGAGATTGAGGAGCGTGAGATCGGAGACGTCCTCCTCACAAACTCCGGGTGCGCCGGACTTTGCAGCCGGGAGCCGATGGCGACTGTCGAGGTCGCCGGTCAGCCGCCGGTGAAATACGTCGACCTCACAGAAAAGAAAATCAAAGAGATCTTCGAAAAGCACGTTCTCGGCGGCCAGATCGTCCCGGAATATGCTCTGGGCATCGGCAGCGAAAAAACAGATTACTAAGGAGGCGACGAGATGCCGGAACCAGCAAAAGATAAAACCTACCGCGTTCATCTCATGGTCTGCGCCGGAACGGGTTGCGTTTCCAACCATTCGTTCGAGATCAAGGCGGCCTTGGAAAAAGAAATCAAGAAACAAGGCTTGGATAACGAGGTCCTGGTCGTCACAACGGGCTGCAACGGCTTCTGTGAGCGCGGCCCGCTGCTCGTTGTCCAACCGGGGAATGTGTTTTATCAGCAATTAACGGTCAAGGACATTCCCTTCCTCGTCGAAGAGCATTTCCTCAAAGGCAGGCCCGTCCGGAGGCTCATGTACACGCCGCCAAAGGAAAAAATGCCTATTCCGGTTCTGAGCGATATCGACTTCTTCAAAAAACAGGTGCTCATCGCCCTGCGCAACCGGGGCCTCGTTGACCCGGAAAAAATAGATGAATACATCGCTCGCGACGGCTACAAGGCAATGGGAAAAGCCCTGACCGAGATGACCCCTGAGACGATCATCAAGGAGATAAGTATTTCGGGCCTGCGCGGCCGAGGCGGCGCTGGCTTCCCTACGGGACTCAAATGGCAGATAGTCCGAAGCGCCGTCAGCCCCAACGGCGGAGGGAAATATCTCATCTGCAACGGTGACGAAGGGGACCCGGGAGCCTTCATGGACCGGAGCATCCTCGAGGCTGACCCTCACTCGGTCATCGAGGGTATGGCGATCGGCGCCAAAGCCGTGGGAGCGGCCGAGGGATTCGTTTATGTCCGGAATGAATACCCCCTCGCCATCAAGCGAATGAACATTGCGCTCGAACAAGCCCGCGATTACGGCCTCCTTGGCAAGGATATTCTGGGCACAGGATTCGATTTTGACATCAAGATCGTCCGCGGCGCGGGCGCTTTCGTCTGCGGCGAGGAAACCGCTCTCATCGCCTCGGTCGAAGGACGGCTGGGCGAGCCACGGCCGCGGCCTCCCTATCCGGCCCAGAGCGGGCTCTGGGGAAAGCCGACCTGCATCAACAACGTCGAGACCTGGGCCAACGTCCCGATCATCATCGACCGCGGATCCAAATGGTATGCGGCTATCGGGACGCCCACAAGCAAAGGAACGAAAGTCTTTTCGCTCGTGGGGAAGATCAACAACACGGGCCTGGTCGAAGTCCCGATGGGCATCACCTTGCGCGAGATCATCTATGACATTGGCGGGGGAATTCCGGGAGGCAAGGGCTTCAAAGCGGTCCAGACCGGAGGACCGTCAGGAGGATGTATCCCCAAAGAGCAGCTCGACCTGCCCATCGACTACGAAAGTCTGACCCAAGCCGGATCTATGATGGGGTCGGGCGGCATGGTGGTCATGGACGAAGATACGTGCATGGTGGATGTCGCCCGCTATTTTCTCTCCTTCACCCAGGACGAATCCTGCGGCAAATGCACACCCTGTCGGGAAGGGACAAAGGCAATGCTGAACATCCTGACCCGAATCACCGAAGGAAAAGGGACATGGGAGGATTTGGCGCTGCTCGAAGATATGGCGCATGCAGTCAAAGATTCAGCGCTCTGCGGCTTGGGCAAGACGGCTCCTAACCCCGTGCTGACGACCTTGCGCTATTTCCGGGGCGAATATGAAACACACATCCGCGACAAGAAATGCCCGGCCCATGTCTGCCGCCAACTCAATGTTTATACCGTAGACGAGGAGCGATGCCTTAGCGCCGGTAAAGGCTGCGATGTCTGCCGCCGCAACTGCGCTTCAGAGGCTGTCCTCGGAGCCAAGAATCAGGCCCACCGCATTGATCAATCCAAATGCATTAAATGCGGCGTCTGCTATGACGTCTGCAATTTCGGGGCCGTGAACGTAGATTAAGGAGGCAAGCGATGGTTCATCTGACAATCGACGGAAAAAAGATCGCGGTGGAAGAAGGCCAGACTATCCTTCAGGCCGCCGCCAAAAACGATGTCAAGATCCCGACTCTTTGCTATCATCCCGTAGTTGAGCCTTATGCAGCCTGCCGAGTCTGCTTGGTGGAAGTGGAGCTTCGCGGGAAAACGGACCTCGTCACCTCCTGCAACACCAAAGTCCAGGATGGGATGGATGTCCGAACCAAATCCGAAAGAACCCTCCAGGCCAGACGCCTCAACGTCGAGATGCTCCTGGCCCGCGCTCCGGCCGCCGAGCCGATCCAGCATCTCGCCAAGGAACTCGGGATTGAAGGGACGCGTTTCGAAGTCAAGGATCCCAACGAAAAATGCATCCTCTGTGGTCTGTGTGTCCGTGCTTGCGAGCAAATCGTCGGCGCTTCCGCCATCAGTTTTGTCGACAGAGGGACCGACCGAAAGGTCACGCCGCCGTTCGGCGAGCCGTCAGAAGCCTGCATCGGCTGCACAGCCTGCGCCTATTTCTGCCCGACCGGCGCCATCACCTGCGAAGACAAATACGGGAGAAAAGTGATCCATTCCGAGCTCCATCTCGGGCCGACGACAGCCATCCGCGTCCCCATCCGCCAGGCCGTGCCCATGGTCCCGTTTATCGATACCGAGGCCTGCATTCATTTCAAGACGGGCGAATGCAAAGTTTGCGCCAAGGTCTGCGACCGGGAGGCGGTCAACCACGATATGCAGGATCAGGTCATCGAAGTTGATGTGGGGACGATCGTCCTGGCTTCGGGGTTTAAATCCTTCGACGCCTCGAGGATTCCTGCTTACGGCTACGGCCGGTACCCCAACGTCATCACGGCCCTCGAATTTGAGAGGCTCGTCAACGCTTCCAGCCCCACAGGGGGAAAAATTAAGCTGGCTAATGGAGATGAACCCAAAGCCGTGGGGATCATCCATTGTGTGGGTTCCCGCGACGAGCACTACAACGAATACTGCTCCCGGGTCTGCTGCATGTATTCGCTCAAGTTTGCCCACCTCATCCATGAAAAAACGAAGGCCGATGTCTACGATTTCTACATCGACATGCGCTGTTTCGGCAAGGGGTATGAAGAATTTTACCACCGGCTTTTGAAAGAAGGGACAAAATTTATCCGCGGCCGGGCCTCCGACATTACGGACATGGGCCTGACCGAAAAGGAAGAAGGGAAACTCATCATCCGCGTGGAGGATACGCTGCTCGGGACAGTGAGAAGAATCCCCGTTGACATGGTTGTTCTTGCCACCGGCCTTGAGCCCGGCCTGGACCAAAACCAGATAGCTAAGATGTTCAATATCTCCTGCAGCCAGGACACCTTCTTCCTGGAACGGCACCCCAAGCTGGCTCCGGTTTCCACCTTTTCTGACGGCATCTTCCTTGCCGGAGCCTGCCAGGCTCCACGCGACATTCCCGATACGGTTGCCCAAGCCGGAGGAGCAGCGGCGGAAGCCTTGGCCCTGGCCGACAAGGGCATCTTCGCCCTTGAGCCTGTTACGGCAGTGATCAACGAAGAGCTTTGCTCCGGATGCCAGGTTTGCGTGGGGCTTTGTCCGTTCACGGCGATTACATATGATAAGGGAAAGGGCATATCGATCATTAACGACGCCCTCTGTAAAGGCTGTGGCACATGTGTGGCCGCCTGCCCGAGCGCCGCTTCCCAGCAGCAACACTTCCGCGATGCCCAGATCTTTGCGGAAATTGAAGGGATCTTCTTGGTTTGAGAGAACTGAAGGAGGTTGTTGATGAACGAAGGAACGTTTGAGCCCAGGTTGGTCGGGTTCCTGTGTAACTGGTGTTCGTACACTGGCGCAGACCTGGCCGGCACAGCAAGGATGATCTATGCCCCGAATATCCGAATCATCCGGGTGATGTGCAGCGGCCGCGTCGACCCTCAATTTGTCCTGAAAGCCTTCAAGGAAGGAGCGGACGGCGTCTTGATCTCCGGCTGCCATCCGGGAGACTGCCATTACCAGGAAGGCAATTATAAAGCCCTGAGGCGTTATAAGCTTCTGTCTAGAGTGCTAGAGCAGTTCGGCATAGAAAAAGAGAGGTTCCGACTGGAATGGGTATCCGCAGCCGAAGGAATAAAATTCCAGCAGGTCTGCAATGAATTCACCGCGCAAATCAAAAAATTGGGTCCTTTGAATCTCAACGAGAGGGGAGATAAGCATGAGCGGTCCTAAGCCTAAAGTCGCTTTCTATTGGTGCTCATCATGCGGCGGATGCGAAGAAGCCGTCGTTGACTTGGGCCCGGATATCCTTAAAGTCACAGCTGCAGTCGATATTGTCTTTTGGCCGGTCGCCCTGGATATCAAGAGAAAAGATGTTGAAGCTATGCCAGACGGGTCAATCGCGGTAAGCTTTATCAACGGCGCAGTCCGGATGACGGAACAGGAAGAGATGGCCAAGATGCTGAGAAAAAAATCTCAGCTCATCGTAGCCTTCGGCGCCTGCGCCCATCTAGGAGGAATTCCGGGTTTGGGCAATTTTTGGAATAAAGAAACCATCTTTAAAAAAGCTTATCATACGACTTTTTCCACGGATAACGCCGCAGGGACCGAACCGCAGGAAAAAACGGAAGTAGATGGCCACGAACTTACTCTCCCCGGTTTTTTCGATACAGTCTACGCCTTAAACCAGATTATCGACGTCGACTATTATCTTCCCGGCTGTGCACCCCACCGGGAGCTGATCCTCAATGCCGTCGGAGCAATCCTGGAAGGAAAGCTTCCGGCCAAAGGTGCCGTCCTTTCGCCCAACAAATCCTGCTGCGATGACTGCGAGAGAAATAAAACCAAACCTGAAAAATTGGTCATCAAAGAAATAAAACGCCCTCATGAGGTCATCATGGACCCCGAAAAATGTTTCCTGGCGCAAGGGATTATCTGCATGGGGCCAGCGACCCGCGGCTGCAGCGGCGATCGATGCATACACGGC
>CAZLFV010000084.1:0-12304 GCA_964558915.1 uncultured Eubacteriales bacterium
GGTCCCCCTTCCGCTACGGGGGCTTCAGGGCAGCCTCTTGCATCCATCATAAAAATCCCATAGTAGAAAATGCTTCGTGGGACTGCCAGCGATTTGACCTTTTCTTTCGTTTCTGATAAAAAAATCAGGCGTGACTCCCGTGGACAAAAAAAAGCAACATTTGCTCGGTCTCGTGGACAAATTTTCCGGCACAAAAATTGCCGTCTGGGGGGATTTTATCCTGGATGAGTATGTCTACGGCAAGACCCGGCGGATTTCGAGGGAGGCGCCGGTCCTCATCCTGACCTACCAGAAAAAGGAGTTCTCCCTTGGCGGCGCCGGGAACTCGGCCCTCAACCTCAAAGCCCTGGGGGCCAATCCTGTTCCCATCGGTGTCATCGGACAGGACGACTCGGGCGAGATCATCATTGATATCCTCCGCAGCCTGAAGATTCCAACAAAAGGCCTCCTTCGGCTCAAAGAGTATCCGACTCCGATCAAAACACGGATACTCGCGGGCGAGGAGAACACGCGCAAACAGCAGATTCTGCGGATCGACAGCGAGTTCAAAATCCCTGAAAACGGCCGGATCAAGGAGAGTCTCCGGCGCTGTCTCGAGGAAGCTCAAGAAAAATGCTCGGCGCTGCTGATTTCCGATTACAACTATCTTACAGTTAAAGGTGACGTTTTTAATGACCTCGCGGCTGATTTCAGAAAAGTAAAGCGGCCCGTCACCGTGGATTCTCGATTCCGTCTCCTCGAATTCCCGGGCGCTACCGTGGCAACGCCCAATGAGCCCGAAGTCGAAAACGCCTTAAAGATGGAAATCGGAGAGAGCATTCCGCTGCTCAAGCGCGCCGGCAACACTCTCCGCAAGAAGCTCCGTTTGCCCGCCCTTCTTATCACCCGGGGATCCAGGGGGATGGCTCTCTTCGAGAAGGGAAAGCCTCCTTTTCTCATCCCCGTTCACGGCACGACCGACATTGTCGATGTCACGGGAGCCGGAGACACTGTCATCAGCACCTTCACTCTGGCTCTGGCCAGCGGCGCCAATTTCCAGGAGGCAGCTCAGCTGGCGAACTATGCCGGCGGCGTCGTGGTCATGAAAAAGGGCACAGCGACATTGACGGCCGAGGAACTCAAAGAGGCCATCTCCTGTTAAATTGGAAAAGCTAAAAACTCTTCCCGAGCTACGAAGAATTATCGCCTTAGAAAAGGCAGCTGGCAAGACGATTGTCCTGGCCAACGGCTGTTTTGACCTCTTCCATGTCGGCCATATCCGCTATTTGCGCGCAGCCAAGGGCCGGGGGGATATTTTGGTGGTGGCCATCAACAGCGATTCGTCGGTCCGGAAGTTAAAAGGTAAGTTCAGGCCAATTCTGCCGCAGAACGAGCGGGCAGAAATCCTTGCCTCCTTTTCCTTTGTTGACTATGTCACCATCTTTCGAAACCCCAACGTGGAGAAGGTCCTTCTTGCCCTGCAGCCGAGCATCCATGTCAAGGGCTCCGACTATACTAAAGAGACAGTGCCAGAAAAGGACACGGTAAAAAAGTACGGCGGGAAGGTGGCCATCGCCGGCGGGCCCAAGGTTCGCTCGACTTCTAAGATCATCAAAATGATTGCCTCTCGGATGAAAAAAAGCGGCAGCAGAAAAGGTCGGAATCCATGGACACCTTTCTGATTATCAGGCTCAGCTCTCTCGGTGATATCATCCATACGCTGCCCGCGTTCTCGGCTCTGCGCCGTAAGTTTCCCGGGGCCAAGATATCCTGGGCCGTGGAGGAGAAAGGCCGGGAAATCCTCGACTTGGTCCAGGGGCTCGACGAAATCGTTGTCATAAACAGGAAGGACTGGCTGGGAAGCCTGAAAAACGTCAGGCGACGTGACCAGGTGGCCCTGGATTTTCAGGGGTTGATCAAATCAGGTTTGCTGGCCTTTCTTTCGCGGTCACGGCGCAGGATCGGGTTCCGCGGGAAGAACTGCAAAGAACCTCTCGCCTCACTCTTCTACACAGAAAGACCGGCCCCTCTTCCTGAGGAAGAAACGCATGTCATAGCTAAAAACCTAAGACTCCTCACCTGTTTGGGAATTGAAGAAGCAGGCTTCGAGTTCCCGATCGTCATCCCTGATAAAGTGGCCGAGTCCGTAGAGGAGAAACTCCGAGGCATCGGGCACGGAGACGAAAAGAAACTGCTGCTTTATAACCTGGGAGCCGCCTGGGAAACGAAGAGATGGTTCCCGGAAAAATGGTCCGAGCTCATCAGCCGGGCCTGTTTCGACGATTCATTCCCCCTGCTGCTCTGGGGAGACGACAAAGAAAAGGCGCTTGCTTTGGCCGTGGAGGAAAAGACGGGGGTGCCGTTGGCGCCGTTCTTATCAATAAAAGAGGTCCTCGCCCTTGTCAGAAGAGCCTCTCTGGTTGTCAGCGGCGATACCTTTGCCCTTCAGGCCGCGTGTGCATTTTCCGTGCCCGTTGTCGGCCTTTTTGGGCCTACTAACCCGCGCCGGAACGGACCTTTCCTCGGGCGGGATAAAATAGTATTTTGTAAGCTCGACTGCAACCCCTGCTACAAAACGAGCTGTTCGACTCTGGATTGCCTTAACAAAATCAGCAGTGAAGAGGCTGCGCGCGCAGTCCGGGAAATATGGCTGGGGCTATGATGAATCCCCGGGTTAAAGAACTCTTTAACAGATGGCGGGTGAGAGTCGGCTGGATTGCTGCCATAGCCGTCATCATCCTTGCCCGGCCGACCTGGCTGGCCCTTGCTGAAGGCATTTTTGTTTCGGTCATCGGCCTGGCCATCCGGGCCTGGGCGTCCGGCCATTTGCAAAAGGAAAAAGAGCTAACCGTCTCCGGCCCGTACCGGTTTTCGCGGAACCCGCTCTATCTGGGAAGTCTGATTATAGGCGTCGGTATCGTTGTCGGTGCTCGTTCCTGGTGGGCCCTGGGGCTTTTTGTGGTCTATTTTGGGGCCTTTTATCCGCTGATCATCCGTCGGGAAAGGGACAGGATGAAGCAGCTTTTTCCGGAGCAGTACGAGGAATATAAGAAGACGGTGCCTTCCTTTTTCCCTTCTTTGAAAAAGCGGAGCATTCCTTCGGGGACCAGGTTCAGCTGGTCTCTCTATAAACAAAACAAAGAATATCGGGCCCTTGTTGGCGGCCTTGTCTTCTGGCTGATTCTCACCGCCAAAATCTTCCTATTGAATCGATAGATCTGCCGCCTTCTGCTTTTCCGCGGCTCCTTGTCCCCTTTCTGTCGGTTTCAACTCAATTTGACTTCCGACGACGCCCCGATTTATCATCCCCACCGATGGAATGAGGCAAACTGATCCATCGGAGACACGTGGCCTCGAAACGACGGAAAAAACGCCGGCCAATTTCGCGGCAGACGCCGAGAATGGGCGCGACGCGCAGCTTGCCCATCTTCGTCCTCGCGATCCTGCTCGCGATTGCCGCCGCCTGGGCATATTCGACCAGCTTTCAAGGCGTCCTCATCCTTGACGACATCCGGGCCATTGTCCGCAACCCGACAATCCGGACCCTCTGGCCGATATCGACTCCATTGTCACCGCCCACAGCATCGACAGTGGCGGGACGCCCCATCGCTAACTTCAGTTTCGCGGTGAACTACGCACTGGCACCAGCCGACGCGCGCAAGGTTTTCGATCCCGGAGGCAGCAAGGCACCACCCGGAACAGCGGCGCTGTTCCTTCGCAATATCTGGGGCTATCACCTTCTGAATCTGCTTATCCATCTGGCCTCAGGCTTGGTTCTGTTTGGAGTCGTTCGGCGAACCTTGCTGACCGGTCGGCTTCGCTCACGATTCGGGTCATCCGCGACGTGGCTGGGCTTCGCGGTGGCGGTCGTCTGGCTGGTCCACCCGCTTCAGACGTCCGCAGTGACGTACGTGGTCCAACGCGTGGAATCGCTGATGGGGCTTTTCTACATGCTGACCCTCTACTGCGCGATCCGCGCACGCGAAGGAGCGCACAAGCGAACGTGGGCTGCCGGCGCGATCGTGAGTTGCGCACTCGGCATGGGCACAAAAGAGGCGATGGTGACTGCGCCGCTCATCGTAGCGCTATGGGACTGGATTTTTAGCGAAAAGAATGATCACCGTGTGCGCCGGACACTGTTTGGAGCGCTGGCAACTACCTGGATTATCCTAGCTGCAATCCTATTCCGCGAGTACCGCGGACCATCTATCAATCTCGCTCCGGACATCATCTGGCGGTACTTACTGACGCAAACCCAGGTCATCACGCATTACTTGCGTCTTGCCCTGATGCCTTCACCACTCGTATTTTTCTATACATGGCCACTTGTAGCATCGATCTCCTCTGTCGTGGTGCCGGCGGCTCTTCTCGGGGCGCTCACAGTGCTGACTGCTGTCGCGGTGATCCGACGCATCCCAGCCGGATTTACAGGCGCCTGGTTTTTTCTGATCCTCGCGCCGACATCGAGCGTGCTTCCCATCGTGACCGAGATCGCGGCAGAACACCGGATGTATCTACCACTGGCGGCTGTGGTGGCGTGCATCGTCATCGGCGGCTGGAGCGGTGTTAACGGGCTGCTGCGTTGTTTTATTAGCAACGCACGCGCGCGCGGCCAAACTGCCTCTGCGATCGCGGCATTGATGGTCGGTGCGGTCGTCATTGCCTCTGCACTTGGCACCCGCGCCAGGAACGAGGACTACTCGAGCGCCGAACGCTTGTGGCGTGACACAGTCGAGAAGCAGCCCGAAAACCAGCGCGCCCGGGTGGCCTACGGTGAAGTGCTCACCAACGCCGGCCGCCTAATGGACGCGGAAACGAACCTGCGTCGCGCGGTCGAGCTCAATCCGGACGATCCGCTAGCGCTCGTCAAGCTGGGATCGACACTGGCCGAGCAAGGAAGGCTGGACGAAGCCATCACGTTATGGGAGCAAGAGGTTGCGTCGAGGCCGGACGATGCGGAGGCGCATCGCCTCCTGGGCCAGGCTTACGCCGTTCGCCAGCAGGACTCACTGGCAGTCCGTCACCTCGAGCAGTCGCTCCAGATCGTGAAGGACGACGTAGCGGTGCTCGGTTTATTGTCCGCGATCCTTGCGAATTCGAGTGACGCGTCGGTCAGGGATGGAGCAAGGGCCTTGGCGATCGCCGAGCGCGTAGTTCAACTCGCCGGCCGCAGCAACGCGGTCGCGCTGGAGATTCTCGCCGTTGCGCAGGATGCGGCAGGACACAGCCGGGACGCTGTAGCCACAGCTACAGAAGCTCTAGGCATCGCGCGCACCCAGGGAGACCAGGCACTCGCTTCACGACTGGAGCAACGTTTGTCGGTCTTCGAGTCGCGCGCCAAACTCCAGCCGGAACGGTAGCATGGCATAGCACAAGGCTTGACCGATCACCTTCTTTCTTGATATTTCTAAAAACGGCCTGAAATTGATTAAATCAATAAAGGGGCAGAATGCCTCTTTCTATCTAATCTCGACTTCAACTGTGAAGAACCTGAAGTCTCTGTAAACAACAGTCGTCTCGGACCGGATGGAGGCCTTCCCTTTCACGTTAATGTAGGCTTCCTCAACGAACAGGCGGCTGGGGAACCGGACGCCATTTTTTTCGACCAGGAATTCCGACCGCAAGGTGATGCGAGGCTGCCGTCCGTATCTCTTTCCTCTCTCCCGGAAAATGTCATAGTGATCAATCCGAGTCTCACTCCATTGGATTTTTAAAATGTCGGCGGTTTTGGCATCGATCCAAGCTCGACCGTAGAGATTTTTCGTTTCAGGCGCGCCGGCCCTGGGCGTGGCGTCAACAATGACGACAGAACGTCCTTCGATCTTCCCCTTTCCAACAATTCTAAAATCATAGGCCGGCTGGGAGTGCTCACTGAATACATTCGCCGGCCCGAAGAGGACATTTTTATAAACTATAATTGCCGTCTCGAGCTTCGCGTTCGGCACGTTCATTTTCTTCCCGTTTTTCTCGAGAAGCCTCCGGACCTCGCGAATCTCCTCGTCAGAGCGGATGCACTGATAATCATAAACATAGGAATTGTTGATCTTCTTTATCCGCCCCCAAAAGAGAAAATCGGATCTGGCCCGCTTTATGAAGGCCAAATCCGCGGGCGGCAGCACGCTGGTCACGCTGAGATCGAGCGTAGGATCAATCCTTTCTTTGATTTCTTCCAGGCAGACGAAATCGAAGGCTGCATTTTCCAGCTTACGGCAGTAGTCGGCCGTCATTTGAAGGAGTATGTTAAGATTGGTGCTCACTGCCGATTGCCTGCCTCCTGATGCCTGCGTTGAAAATGCCGAAAAATCTGCGAAGATCAACGGCCCGGCCAATACCACAAGCATAAGCACGATCGTTCGCAAGATAAAAAATCTTTTTTCTGGTGTGCCCGCTGAATGACCAATCATCCGCCAATCCTACCTTTTATTGCAGCTGCAACTATTCCCTCCCTTTTTTATTATTTTCGTGTCCTGTCAATATAAAGTCAACCCAATAAGATTGCCCCGGTTCCCTGTTGCCTATTGAATCGATAAAAACGCTTTGTTATAGTGTTTCCAGTGCCGACAGCCCAAAGAATTGAGAAAGTCAAGAGATTCCTCTCCCTTCGCCAGCCCGACCTGCGGATCGTGCTCGAGGGAGTCACCATTGCGCACAACGCAAGCGCTGTCCTGAGGACATGTGACGCCGCCGGAGTTCTGTATGTCGATATCGTATCCCCAAGTCCGGACTCGCTCAACATCAACACAGCCATCTCCACACACGCCGAAAAGTGGGTTGAAATAAACATCCGTAGCTCAATCAGTGAATGTCTTTTGCCCTTGAAAGCAAGAGGATTTAGGATTGCCGTAACAAACTTGGGAAAGGACGCTCTCCCCTATACGGAACTGGACTACACACAGCCTCTTGTCCTTGTTTTCGGGAACGAATCGGAAGGGGTGTCGGCGGAAGCCTTGGCCTTGGCAGATTACAAAATTAGGATTCCGATGCTGGGAATGGTCCAGAGTTTAAACCTTTCGGTATCTGTAGGAATCATTCTCTATGAGGCCCTGAAGCAGCGTTGGGGCCGAGGATTCTTCAACAAGAGACGGCTGTCCGAAGAAGAATTCGAAGCCTATCTCAGGAAATGGCTTTCAGGCTGAATAAAAAACAAGGGGCCTTGCCAACCGGCAAGACCCCTGTCGAGAATGGATACAGGAGCTGAATCTCCGGTCCAGGTTCTTTCAGACTCGATAGTAAACCCGGTTTCTGAGTTGTATATTTTTCAAATCTTTCTGCCATTCCTTGCTTTTGAGTAGGATCTCAGAGCTTTTCTTGCTGAGCTCCTCGCTGAGCTTCTTCAGCTTTTGCTGCTCCTCAACGCTGTATTTTTCATAAAGCTTGCGCGACTTCCCATATTGCGTCTTGAAGTCCTTGCTGAGTTCGCTCCAATACTCAGGAGAAACCAAGGAGTCGTAGAAAAAACTCAAACTCGGGTTTTCCTCCTCGTCGACCTCGATTTCAAGAGAGATCGGTTTTTTGTCCCGCACCAGATCCAGCTTGACCTTATCTCCTTTCTTCTTGTCCTGAATCAATGCGCTCAGCTCGTCCACACTCGCGACTTTTTTCCCGTCCATGCGGACGATCACATCTCCGACCTTGACTCCGGCTTTTTCTGCCGGTCCGCCTTTGGTCACACGATTGACGAGAAGCCCGTTCTCTTCCTTGACCCCAAAAAAGTCCAGCAATTCTTTGTTGATCGCTTCGAGATAGACTCCGATATATTTCCTCTTTTCCCATTGCGGCCAGGCCCTCCGCAGAGGAGCGCGGGGCGTTTCGGGCAATGGCGGTTCTTTTATTTCGCCGCGAGGTGCTGGAGGAACAAAAAGCCGCGGGAAGCGTACAGCCAACTCCCTTTGGGCTTCGCTCTCCGGATACTCGCCTAACTTCACTTTGATATCCATGGCCTTACCCTGCCTTTCGACCTCCAGAGTGATATCCTGGCCGGGCTTCTTGTTCCTGACATCAGAGACGAATGCCTGGGCGCTGGCTATTTTGTTCCCGTCAAGCTTGAGAAGAATATCTCCCTTCTTAAGCTTGGCCAGCTCGGCTGGGCTTTCTTCTTCGACCTGGATAATTTCGACCTGCCCTTCTTCATTCTCAGATATGGAAACCCCCATCCAGCCGCGGCTGACCTTGCCCTTTTCCTTGATCTCAGCTGTGACCGATTTGACAATATTTACGGGGACAGCCAGGGCCATACCCGATGAGGGCGCCTCGCCCCGGCTGAAAGCATATCCTGAGCCGACGACCTCCCTTTCTCTGAACTCGAAGACAACCGGCTGGTCCTCGGAATAGATCCCCCGGAGCAACCCGACCATCTGGCCTTCTTTATTGACCACTGGACTTCCGCTCGCTCCCCGAGTCACCCAGACATTCAGGCGCAGTTTGTCAGGAGCAATGGAACTGACGATGCCCTGAGTTACGGAGGGAGTGTTCTCGGGCGACATGCTGACCACTCCAACCCACGAACCCGGGACAAGGCTTTCGGCCTTTCCTGTTGCGATCGGGATGAGATTTGCTCCCTGGGCTTGGATGAGAGCCAGGTTTGTTTCGGGGTCCATTCCCAAAAACTGGGCCTGACTGCGTTTGCCGTCGGGAGTGGTGACATAGATTTCATCATCCCGGGACGAGACCAGCGCCGTAGTGACAATATAGCCGTCTTTATCGATGACCACGCCGGTCGCCACTTTTTTGAAAGGGAGAGGCCTGGCCATGGCGATCTTTTTTGCGATTCCGTAGCCTGCTTCCACTTTGACAACGCTTGCAAAAACCTTCCTGGCAACATCCTCGATCGTATTTTCATCCAAACCCAGAGCCCTGGGCTCGGCTCCAAAGCTCAAGCTCAGGACCAGCAAGATGGCCATCAAACCTACGCTGAATTTAGCTTTTCTTCTCATCGAGTATATACCTCCTTAGTATAAGATTTCTTGGGATGTCGTATCAGAAACCTGTTCCAAGAGATAAATCATTTCCACCTCATTGGAACGGCTGCGGACCTCTGTCGTATAGTCCAGAGTCTCGATAACAGGGATAATCTGCCCGGACTCGGCCGTCACGGTTTTAGCAGGAGCGGGGGCGCCTTTCTCCATCTGGGCGATTCCGACCGGAGCTTTCTTCTGCAAAACGAATACATTTAAAAGGACAAAAGCGATTAGGAGAGTGGCGAACGCGCCGGCCAGGGATAAACGCCAGGCTGCGGGCCTGCGCTCTTCGGTCTTTTTCCTGAGAGAAACCCGGGCCATGACTTTTTGCTCAAAATAAGGGGGAGCCTTAACTTTCTCCAGTTTTTTTAAGAGATCCATTTCTTCCATTTCTTCTCTCCTCGTTGTCATGAAACCGATTTTCCTCCGGCCACGGCCTTTTCCAGCCTGGTCCTGAGGAACCTTCGACCCCGGCTGATCCTGGCTTTAATCGTCCCCACGGGTTTTTTCAGAATCTGGGCGATTTCTTCCTGAGAGAACCCCTCCATATCCTTCAGGATGACGGGAAGGCGATAGCGTGGATGGAGTGCGCCCAATGCCTCCCTCAAATTCTTGAGCAGGCCGGAATCAACGGGGTCCTCCGAATAGGCATTATCGTCGACTTCGTGGGCGGCGATATCATCCAGGGAAACGGTAGGCATCCGCCGGACCTTCTTCATCTCTGTTTTGGCCAGGTTGGAAGCGATTGCATAAATCCAGGAAGAAAGTGGGGCGATTGGCTTGAATTGGCCGGCCTTAAAATAAACACGGACAAACGTTTCTTGGGCCAATTCTACTGCCTTTTGATAATCACCGGTGAACTGGTAAAGATAATTCACAAT
Organism: uncultured Eubacteriales bacterium; assembly: GCA_964558915.1. GTDB lineage: Bacteria > Acidobacteriota > Aminicenantia > Aminicenantales > UBA8522 > CAZKEW01. The sequence continues at coordinate 9,818 of CAZLFV010000084.1, forward strand.
CCTATCCTTATAAGCCGTAACAATCTGGCCGAACGCCGCTTCATCTCCTTCCTGGACCTGGCGAATCAGCTCATGCTCATCCATACTCAACCCTTAAAACTATCGGAAAATCCAAAAAGTTGCATTTCTTTCAAGCCTGAAAATTAATGATATGCATGAAATATGCCAATATTATAACCCCCACGCCCCGAGCCTATTTGGGCTCGAGCTCCAAAAGCGGCTTCTCCGAGTCGACAAGGTCTCCGGCTCGGACGAATATTCTTTTCACCTGTCCCTCGATGGGGGACTTAATCTCGTTTTCCATTTTCATGGCTTCGACGATCGCCAGGGTTTGATTCTTCCTTATAGCCTCTTTTTCAGAAACGTTAATCTTGATCACCTTCCCAGGCATGGGCGCTGTCACCATCGATTTTCCTTGATCGGCCCGCTCCTCTCCCGTGTCGAAGCGCTTGCCTTCCTGTCCAGGCATCTGCACGATGCAGGACTGGCCGTCGAGAAAGATATACTTCTTTTCCTTGTCCCGGGCGATATAGATTAAATGGGACCGTCCCTCAATAAGAAGGGAATAAAGATTGTCTGAGATAATCTTGATATCAGCTTCAAAAGACCCTTCGCGATAATGAAGGATGAACCGGTCCCCTTTTTTCTCCAGCACGATTTTGTGGAGGGCCTTATTCAGAGAATACTCGTATTCCATTTTAATCCTTTTCCCCAATTCTCCATTTTCCCAGGGACTGCCACGGCGAAAGCGTCTCTTTTTCCCTGAAGCCGAAAGCGGGCGCCACGGTTTGACTGCGGCAATAGTCATCAAAGGCGGCCGCCGCCAACGTGAGTTGCAAGGCTTCCTGGCTAGCCTCCTTTGGTTTCCATTGTTCAAAATAGTTCTTGATGAAGCCTGTGGTCGTGGCTCCCTCCCCAAACTTGGGATGAGAGATGACGTCCTTCAGGAAGCCGACCGTGCTGCTGATCCCCAGGAGCACATAATCATCAAGGGCAGTTTTCATCCTCTGGCAGGCGGATTCCCTCGTCTCGGCCCAGACGATCACCTTGGCCAAGATAGGGTCATAGTAGATTGGGACCTCCGAGCCGCTGTAAACGCCGCAGTCGTGCCTGACCCCGGGCCCCTTGGGCTCCTTGAGATAAAGGATTCTCCCGGACGAGGGGAGGAAATTGCTGCTGGCGTCTTCAGCATAGATCCGGCATTCGATGGCATGGCCCCGCTGCCTGATCTCTTCCTGCTTCAGGGAAAGCTTCTCTCCGGAGGCAATTTTGATCTGCTGATGAACAAGGTCGACTCCCGTCGCCAGCTCTGTAACCGGATGCTCAACCTGAAGCCGGGCATTGACCTCAAGAAAATAAAAATTCTTGTGCTTATCGAGCAGGAACTCAACCGTCCCGGCGTTGTTATACCCCGAAACATCGACAACCTTCCTGGCTATGTCTCCCATTCTCTGCCTGAGCTGAGGATCAAGGGCCTGGGAAGGGGTTTCTTCGACAATTTTCTGGTGGCGCCTCTGGATCGAACATTCGCGTTCGAATAGATGGACGATATGTCCGTAGTTATCGGCCAGGACTTGAAACTCGACGTGCCTGGGCTCTTCGATATATTTCTCAAGGTAGACCGATTCATCCCCGAAAGCGGCTTTGGCCTCCCGCATTCCGGCCTCGAGCGAAGGCCTGAGCTCGTCCTCAGAATAGACGATTCTCATGCCCTTGCCGCCTCCGCCGGCCGAAGCTTTGATCATAACCGGATAGCCGATCTTGCGGGCTTCCTGGTCGAACTCGCCGATGTCTTTGGGAATACTCTTCATCCCCGGAATGATGGGAATGCCGGCCTTCTCCATGGTCCTTCGGGCGCGGATCTTGTCCCCGACAAGTTCCAGGGCCCGCGAGTTCGGCCCGATAAAAACAACCTTTTCTTTCTCGCACAGACGCGCGAACTCGGGATTTTCCGCCAGGAAGCCATACCCGGGATGGATTGCTTCTGCCCCCCTATCATGAGCCGTCTGGATGATTCTGCCCATGTTTAAATAACTCTCCACGGCCGGCGGAGGGCCTATGCAAACAGCCTCATCAGCCATCTGGACATGAAGGCTGGCCCGGTCAACCTCTGAATAAACCGCCACAGAAGCGATGCCCAGTTCCTGGCAGGCCTTGATCACCCGGACAGCGATCTCGCCCCGGTTAGCAATCAGGATTTTCTTGAACATTCGCTACTCTTTAACCCATTTGGGCTTTCTTTTCTCCAGGAAAGCGGCCATGCCTTCCTGGCCCTCCTGGCTGACCCGAAGCCGCGCAATTATCTCGGCCGTATAAGCCTTGGCCTCTTCTTCGGTCATGGACGGAACCTTATGAAGCAGCTCCTTGCACCTGGCGATGGCTTCCGGGCCGGAGCTCAGAAGAAGGCGGATGACTTCCTCGACCTTCATATCCAGCTCCTCATGGGGCACGACTTTGTTGATCAGGCCGATTTCAAAGGCGCGCCGG
>CAZLFV010000085.1:0-12280 GCA_964558915.1 uncultured Eubacteriales bacterium
ATGTGTATAAGAGACAGGTCTCCGTTGATCTCCCAGCTGATCCGTTTTGCTGTCTCGAGGAAGCGGGAATTCTTAGCTGATGCGAGCGGCGTGATGCTGACGCGGTATCCTCCGGGCCTGGCCTCGGCGTTGAGGAAACTTGCGGCGGACAGGGAGCCTCTTGAAGCGGCGAACAAAGCAACGGCGCACCTCTATATCGTCAACCCGCTCCTGGACATCGGAGGGGCTGTCAACAAGCTGTTCAGCACGCACCCTCCGATAGAAGAGCGCATCGCCGCCCTGGAAAAAATGTAATTGTTTTCCACCAAGCTTGAGGAAAATTTCTCACTTGCAATCTCGCTTGGTGCCGCCCTCACGTAAGTCTTAAGAAATGAAGGAGATGCTGCGCCGGGTCAGACACACCAATGGAGCTTTAAGGAAAGGTGAGAGTTGTCAGGCGCCGTTTGGCATCATCGACGAGAGAACCGCCTCTCGATTTTTCCTTAATTTTGAGGAACATCTGATAAGATTCTGTGGCGCCAGGGCTCTTTAACCCTTCTTGAGTTCGGCCCAAATAATAATAAACTTGGGGGAAATAGCGGTAAGAAGGGAGGTCGTTCATGAAGACTGAGGCTGCCTCCCCGCGACGCTTCAAGCAGAGGTCGAATTCTGTATAAGCTTCGGTAAACGCACCCGTTTCGAGTAAGGCATATCCCATTAAGAGGCGTCCGAGCCAGGTGTCGACGAGAGATTGGGCTTCTCGAAAAAGCCTAACCGCGCCAGGCACGTCGCCCTTCCTTAAGCGAATCTCGCCTTCAAGGAGACTCGCGTAGGTCTGGTTGATAGGTTGCACTTTCTTGCCGAGTTCGTCCCTAATAGATATTGCCTTATTTTTCACCCCAGCCTGCAAAAAAATTCGGGCCGCAGCAAATATCATATCTTCATTTTTGCTTGCCGTCAAAGCTTTGTCAGCGCACTCCACAGCCTTGGCCTTCTGATTTTTCCCCAGGAATACATCGGCCAGGATGAGGAGTTTGTCGGCCGCATAATCCGTCCGCTTGTCCTTCAAATCCGCGGAAATGCCCTTGTTTAGAATCGCCATCGCGTCGTCGAGTCTCCCCTCATAGACGGATAGGTCAGCCAGTCCCCCTGCAGCAAGAGAGGCTCCGAAAGGACTGAGAGACGCTAGCTTATTATAGGCCTCGTTCGCTTCTGAGTTATGGCCTGACGCTAGTTCAGACAGGGCAATGACAATATAGGCTTTTACATAGTCAGGGCTTTCACTAAGCACTTTGAGTTCCTCGTTCTTTGCCATCTCAAAGTCGCCCGCCCCCAAAGCATACCAACCCAAATTATAGCGGGCTGTGGTATCCTTGGGTTCTGCTTCCACCGTCCTTTGCCCGAATTTCAGCGCTTCGGTCATTCTCCTTGCCCCGAAATAAGCAAAGGCCAAGTTGGAACGTCCTGCAGCGTCGGAAGGAAACTTATTTACAAGCACCGTGTATTGTTCTATCGCCTTTTGGTAGTCCTGTTTAAAGAGGTAATAAATTCCACTGGTCCGATACTTTTCCCGTTCCGTCATCCGGTCGATTTTGCCCATTGCTAGCTGGTAGTATTTCTCAGCTTCCTGGGACTGGCCGCGATTCCAGTAGACTACAGCCAGGCCGGAGTAAGCCCGTCCCATATCGGGATCGCTGGCGATTGCTCTCTCATACTCCCTGATAGCTTCTTCATCTTTGGCCTCGATTGACAGTTCCTGTGCATGGGAGTAGGCCCGCATGGCTTCCAAAGATGAAGTTGTGAAAGTCTCTTGGCTCAGGGCTTTAACCGACTCGGGCGGAATTCCTCCCAGTCTTGATGCAAGCTTGATTGCCAGATTGTACGTTGCCTGAAGAATTTCGGCCTTTGTCTTGATCTTTTGGTTGGCCTTGGCAATCTGCGCGGCGGTAGCGGGGTCCAGAGCCTGGACATTTATTGTATAACCCTTGTCGTTGCGGCTGATTGAAGCTTGAATGACAGAATTGATACCCTCTCTGCGGCTGACCAGAAGTGCCCTTTCAGAGTCCAACCGTCCATCGACGCTAGGGGAAAGTTTATTGGCCACGGCGTGGGCCTGAGAGTGTTTATAAACCGAAATATATGGAGCTCCTTCCAGGCTGATTCCCATAGGTTGCTCCAGCGTATCATTAAAATCGGGATCACCGGTGAGATTTTGAATATCGGCCACGAGGACCGAAATTGCTTTAGGTGCTGCAGCCGGAGTTTTTTCTTTTGGCCCCAGGAGAACCTTCCAAAAGACGCTAAAGATAACGAGGATCAGAAGCACGCTGCCCGCTATCTTGACCCACCTTCGCAAAATTGGCCCGCCAACTGCCATCTGGCTCTGCAATTTTCGAATATCCAGGAGAAGTTCGTTAACTTTTTGATATCTCTGGGAAGGATCCTTGGCCAAAGATTTTTGCAGTATTTGTGTTAGACCGGCGTTTGCGCTTTTCGGGGTGACTCTAACGGGAGGAGGAGAATCTCTAAGCACGGAAGACAACGTCTCCGCAGGTGTTGGCCTAGAAAAAGGGTGTTCCCCGGAGACCATTTCGTCAAGAATAATCCCAAAAGAAAAAATGTCACTCCGGCCGTCCACAGTGTGCCCGCGGGCCTGTTCAGGCGACATGTAAGCCACGGTGCCCGCAATTACACCTTCGCCCGTAAACGAAAGTGTTAGGGTCTGGAGTAAATCATCTCCGCCGGGAAGAAAACGCTTAGCCAGTCCGAAGTCCATGACCTTAGCGTGTCCTTGAGGAGTAAGAATAATGTTGGAGGGTTTGAGATCTCGATGGACAATGCCTTTGCTGTGGGCGACCTCTAAGGCCTCGGCCACTTCCAGTGCAACTTGGAATGCCTCCTTTAGGGGGAGCTTTGCCTTCTGCATTTTTTCATTGAGAGTCTGACCTTCTACGTACTCCATGACAATATAAGCTTTGCCCTTATATTGCCCGGTTTCATAAATTTTGCAGATGAACGGGTGATCCAGGGCCGCTGCGGACTTAGCTTCACGCAAAAACCGTTCACGGGTTCTTGAGTCGCCTTCGAGCTCATCAGGAAGGAATTTGAGGGCGACTTTGCGGTCGAGGATCGAGTCCCTGGCTAAGTAGACCTCCCCCATGCCTCCTTTGCCGAGGAGCTTGATGATTTCGTAATGCTGAACCCTATCCCCGGGGCCAAACATTTGCTCTAATCATACAAAAAATAGGGACACAATATCAATTTCCTGTTTTCTTGAATTAAGGGCACTCAAGGCGAAATATGTAGGCATAGTTCCGAGTTGCAGCTGTTTTCTTTCATAAAAATGTATATTATGCTAATACTCGAATAGCGAATTAGGTACTAAGTCCCTCTATTAAGGAGGTTTGTCATGAAGAATGAACGGATCGACCGGCGGGAATTCTTCAGAAAATCGATAGCAGCGGCAGCCGCCCTGGGCGGCCTGAATTCGGTAGCTTCATTCGCCAAAGGAAAAAGCAGTGGTCAAGCTTCCATTTGCGATGCCAAAGGGCTGCCGACAAGCATTCTCGGGAAAACAGGGGTAGCTGTGCCCAGGATCGGGATCGGCTGCGGCAGCAGGTTCTGCGCTGTCCAGGATCCTGAGAAGAGCGTGGAAATCCTCACCGGCGCGCTGGATTACGGTTTCTATTACTGGGACACGGCCAATAATTATGGCTCTGGCAAGACGATCAGCGAGGAACGGTTAGGCCTCGTGCTCAAAGACCGGCGCCGCGAGGTCTTCTTGGCTTCAAAAGTCGAGGAGCGGACTTACGACGGGGCCATGCGGCAGCTCGATCAAAGCCTGAAGCGCCTCAGGACCGACCACCTTGACCTTTATCAGATCCATCAGATTGAATCTCTCGAAGACGTGGAGAGAATCGGGGCCAAGGACGGCGTCTTCAAGGTCCTCCAGAAACTCAAGGATGAAAAGGTGACCCGGTTTATCGGGTTCTCCGGACATCTCTCGGCCGAAGCCATGACCGCTGCGCTCAACCGATACGATTTTGACACCATTCTCATCGCCCTCAACCATTACGAAGAGCGCCAGGGCGATTTTGAGAGAGGCGCGATTCCGGCGGCGGCAAAAAGAATGATGGGGGTGATGGTGATCAAAACGATCCGGCCGAGGGAGCAGGTCAAGGATGTTTCGCCGGCGGAGCTGATCCGTTATGCCCTGAGCCTTGAGTATGTCCACGCGGCTGTTATCGGCACGGACAGCCTCGATGTGGTGAAGAAAAACGCCGAGCTTCTAAAGAATTTTCAGCCGATGACCGCCGAAGAGATGCAGGGGATCAAAGCGCATCTCGAACCTTTTTTCAGGGGGAAGCAACTCCCTTGGATGCATCCGGATTACACGGATGGGATGCGAGTTTAGTTTCTATTAACTCAAGTAGACGCACTAAGAATGTCGTTGCGAAAAGAGGGTCGGCATAAGTTTTGCTTTAACTGATATGAACGCATTAAGTAATGAGTCATTGCGAGGAACGACGTGACGAAGCAATCTCAAACTGAGATCGCCACGCCATCTCTGATGCCTCGCGACGACTTCGTCGGATTGCTTCGCTCCCAAAGGTCGCTCGCAAGGACAACATAAAGCAAGGAGACCTAATTCGGCGGCGATAATTATGACCAAAGATAGAGGAGTTTTCTCCATCAGCCTTATTGTCTTATTTGTTGCTCTTTGCTTATGCCTCGCCTGTGCTGGGCAGAACGCTTCGGAGATGCCTCTCCTCGCCAGCTTTGATTTTGAGGATGGCAAAGCGGCCGGCTGGCAGCCCAATTTACCCGACAATTGGCAGGTCATAAAGCATGAAGGATCAATAGTTTATGATCTCATCGCTCCCGGTGAGCAGGGGAAAGTGCGCGCCCCCACTTCCTGGTCTCTCCTCTCCGGCCAGGATGTGACGTCTTTTGTTTTCATGGGACGCCTAAAATGCAGGACGGAGCCTTCCAATCCGCATCGCGACATGTGCGTGTTTTTCCATTTTCAGGACCCGACGCATTTTTATTATGTCCATTTTTCGGCCAGCAGCGACGAATCCCACAACATCATCGGGTTGGTGAATGGCGCAGACCGTATCAAGATCGATTTGGAGCCGGCGGGAAAATCAGTCTGTCGCCTTACGGAGACCGACTGGCACACCTTCAAAGTCACATGCGACGAGGCTACCGGCAGGATCCAAGCTTATCTTGATGACATGGAAACACCTATTCTGACGGCGGTCGATAAAACCATCGGCCATGGGCTCGTCGGAGTTGGTTCCTTCGACGACTCGGGTTATTTTGACGACATTAAGTTGTGGGGCAAAAAATAGGGGGAAAAATTAAGTATTGTGTCCCCGCATTTTCGCGGATCTCCGCTTCCAGACAGGGCAGGACTTATCCTGAGCATCTAGCTGTCTCGATATCGCAAAGGCAGCTGCGCGGCAGCCGCCGCCGCACTTTGGGACGTGCGGACAGTCCGTGCAGATTCCGTATTTTTCAGGAAGCCTGAGCATGTCGCAAGCCGGCGAATCTAGGAAGACTTTCTCAAGATTATCGCGACGGATATTCCCGACGTAAGCCTCCTCGACATCCAGACAAACGCAGGGCGAGAGCCATCCTGTGGGGCTGAGGGTCAGCCTGTCCCGGCCGGCGCGGCAGCCGCGGTTAACAATCGTGATTTTTTTCGCAAACTTCCGGATGACCGGATGATATTCGGCCCAAGGGATATAGGTTTCCATGAGCCAATGCTCCGGCAACTCGCAAAAGTGGTCAAAGACGAGAGCAAGGAGCGACAGGACATCCTCCTCTTGCCTGTAACTTCCGCGAACGCGCTTTGTGTTAACGGGGAGATGGATGGTCACTGTTGCCCATCCCTTTTTTGCGGCCAAATCGAGAAGCCGTGGTATTCCGTCGAACGTTTGAGGCATGAGCCGGACGGAAACAGTTGTATGAAACCCGGCCTGCTGGATCCTGTCCAGGTTGGCCAGGACCGTCTCCAGAGTGCCCGGAGGAACGCCGTGGAATTCCGCGTAAATCTCCGGGTCAACGGTGTCCAGGCTGATCTGGAATGATTTGGTCAGTGTCTCCTGGCTCAATTTCTGGAGGATACTATCCGTTAGCAGGCTGCCGTTTGAGGCAATGCGCGCGCTGATACCCAGGCTTCCCATATAGCTGAGGATATCGATCAAGTCTGTGCGCAGGAATGGCTCGCCGCCTGAGATGAGCACATCGCGAATCCCCGCCTCGTGTGCTTTCCTTACCGAATCAAGCGCTTCCTGAGTTCTGAGCTCCTGCGGATGATGTTTTCCCGAGTCCGTAAAACAGATCCCGCAATGATAGTTGCAGGCATAAGTCACATGCCAAAAAAGAGTTCGGAGCGGCGAGGGTTCCATCCACGCTCTTTCACTCGTGTGGCCGGGCCTAAGCTTGAGCTTGATATCCAGCATGGTGTTACTTTTTCCTGCGAAGATAGGGGTCTATGCGTTCGCACGGCACGCCGCACTGACAAAGAGCGCAGCCGAGGGAATAGCCCAGGTATTTTTTGCCGCTCTGGGTAATCGGAGCCGGAATAAGCTGATACTTTCTGGAATATTTCTCCAGCAAGAGTTCGCGGATAGCCTGCCTGCGCTCGTAACATTTCCGTTTATCAAGTCCTTGTCCAGTGATTGCTTTGACCGGGCACCGTTTTATGCATATCCCGCAGTCTTCTCCATGAGTTTTAACGCAGGGCGATTTGTAATCCTTGCGGTCTTGTCGGGTTGCTTCGAAAGGATAGCCGACGACCACGCTACCCAGGCGGACATGGCTCCCCGCCGGCGTGATCAAACTTCCGTTTAGCCCGAAACGGCCGAGTCCGGCGGCATAAGCCACATGGCGTTCCGACCATGTAGAACTCATAACGTACACCCGGTCCCGGAAAGCGTCGTATTTCCGGAGGAGGACGGGCGCTGCAGCCGTGATTCCTTTTTTCTGCATGATTTGAGTCAGGCGCCGGCTCAGGTGAAAGTTCAAGGCGCCGCCGTTGTTGCGGGCAACCGAATACAGGACAGAAGGCCAGATCCTTCCTCGATTTGACCGTCTTATCTCGGCCGTAAAGGGGAGCGCCCAGGAGATCACGCGGACATCTTTGAAATTTCTGCTTTTTCCCGAGTGAAGTTTGAGAATCTGGCGGGGCATCAAGTGCTTCGAGCTGACTACGCGGCTGAAGGTTTTGAACAAATTGTCATCCCCATCCGCAACTCCGACCATGGGCCGTTCGAAAATGGGTCGGCCGCCAAAATCGTCGAGCCGGTTTTCGGGAGCGCCAAGAACAAGGTCCGCGATCAGGTCTTCAATCCAAGTCTTCCCTTGGCTCAACTTATTGCTCCCGGCAACGAATCAATGTACGTTTTTAATTCTTCCCGGCCTCTCAGATCATTCATGGGGCAATTTCCTCTCCAGACAAGGTTTAAACGATCGGTCCAGCGCCGCCAAATCTTCTCCAGAGATTGGTCCCGGATATTGCCCAGAGTATAGGGGACGACCGGGCAAGGAGTGACATCGCCGTACGCGCTCACATAAAAAATTGATTTCTCGTAGGTGTAGCAAAGAGCATTGGCAGTGGGAAGTTCCATATAGACGGTCCTGAAGTCCTGGAGCTCTCTAACTTTCTCGCGTTCTTCTGCGTCGAGCGCCTGATCAAATTTCGCTTCCCATCTGCCGACCGCTACGGGAAAATAAACCAGGACAGACAAAACGCCGTGCTGTCGCGCCCAGGCGATGGTTTTCTCCAGTCCTGCCGTGACATTCCTCTTTGAGGCATAAGTCAGGATATTAAAGAAAAGACCGGCTTTGCGCAGCAGTGCGATCCCCGAGAGAGCTTTCTTGTGAAGGCCCGGGACGCCGCGCAGTTTGTCGTGGACTTCCGGGTCGGCGTCGTCGATCGATACTGCACAAATATCCAGGCCCGCTTTCTTGAGTTTTAACACGATTCGAGGATTGAGAAGAAGACTGTTCGTGTTCAGCCGGATCATCATCCCGGCGTCGTGGGCATACCGGACGAGCTCGACAATATCCTTTCTCAATAACGGCTCGCCTCCTGAAAAAACGACCTGCATTACTCCTAATCGTTCGGCCTGATCGATCAACTTCTTGAGCTCTTCGGTCGTCAGATCGGCCGCCCTGGACCCCCGAAAGGCCTCAGCGCAACAGTGAACACAGTGGCACTGACAGCGATAAGTCACGGAGACATCCATGATGAGAGGGACCGGCTGTCGCAGGACATAGCGGAGATAATAATAACGCAGGAGTCTTTTCCAAGCCTTCAAGGAACGACGGGCATAAAACTGACGAAGAGACCGGTGGGATCTATTCACAGCGGCATTTATGCCAGGGAAGACTTTTTCCAGTGATTTCATGAAAGCTCGGTCAATTTTTTAAAGGCGACCAAAAACCAGGGAGTGAACTCTCCGGGAGCGGCTTTTACCGCTTTTCTGAGCCTGGCGATGGTGGAGAATCTGTATTCAGAGACCTCGTCTGGATTGGGCGCGATTTCCCCCGCCCTACAATCGTTCGCCCTGAAGACATGGCAAATCTCATTCTCAGACCCAATGTCTTTGAATGTCGCTTGATAGTGAATCTTAAAAAGAAATTCGAGGTCCCGGCATTCCAGGCCGATTTCCTCAAAGACCCTCCTTTTGGCACCCTGCGCGCGATCCTCTCCTTTGTGAAAATGCCCGGCGACCGTCCCATCCCAGACGTGCGGCCAGAGTTTCTTTTCCCCGCTTCTTTTAGCCTGCATCAGCTCGGCTTTGGCATTCGTCACCATGACCAAGAAACCGGAGTGAAGACGGCCCTTATCGCGATGGCATTCTTCCTTTTCTATTTCACCGACATAGCGGTCGTTTTCGTCGACCAGAATAAGTAGCTCTTTTTTCAGTTTCATGAGAAATCCTGAAAAACCTCTCCTTTCAATCGAAAAACCTTCTACGAACGAGCCGCCGGGGCCCGGTTCTGGCGGAGAGGAAATAGCATAAAAATACAGCAGAGTCAACCGCACCTCCTCGGGCGCTTTTCAAGCTCCGCGCTTTTTTATAGAATGAAAGGGCAAGGAGGGCTTGGAATGGCCAAGATTTACTATGTGGGCGATTGGACGGTCCTCACCGGGCCCGTTTTTGCGGAAACGCCGTTTTACCACTCTCCCAAGGGACTCGATATCTTCAACTACGGTCAATGGTTGAAGGACGCTCTTGAATCCGGCGGGCATGCTGTCGCTTCGGTTCCGGCCTGGGATTTTTACAACAGGCTTGGTCCGGGCGATTATGAAAAGATCCTTGACGAGCACGACGCACTCGTTTTCAGTGACATCGACGCCAAGCTTTTTCACTTGGCTCCGAGCTTTTTCGAGCGCGAGAAATTCGGCAAAAAGATCCTCACTTTCCCGGACCGCATTCGCCTGACCGTAGACGCAGTCAAAGCCGGCAAGGCGGCCGTGTTCCTCGGTGGCTGGTATTCTTTCACCGGAGAGCAGGGCAAGGGCGGATGGGGCCGAACCGGGTTGGCTGAACTTCTGCCCGTGCGCTGTCTCGACTTCGAAGACCTGGTTGAAAGCACGGAAGGTTTTTCCGCCGAGGTCACTGAAGCCGGCAGGAAAGCTTATCCCGGCCTCGATTTCAGAACGCTCCCGCCGCTCCTCGGCTACAACAAAACGCTCCCCAGGCCGGAAGGCAATGTCCTTCTCAAAATTAGTGAAACTGGCGATCCCCTGGCTGCCGTAATTCAGGTCGGCCGGGGACGGGTTTTTGCCTTCACCTCCGACCCCGCCCCTCACTGGGGATGCAACTTCGTTTTTTGGGAAAAATACGCCGACTTCTGGCTGAAAAGCCTCGACCTCGTATTAAGGAGGGACGCATGAGCTCTCTCCAAGCTGGCTACGGAGAAAAAAAGATCATCCCTCCGCTCGGCACGGACCTGTCCGGGTTCGGGTTTTATCTCGACCGCCGTGCCACCACTGTCCGTGATGACCTCAAGGTGCGGGCGCTCTGCATCAGCGGTGACGAGAATATCCTTTTATTGATCAGCATTGATATTCTCGGCGTGACCGTCGAGTTTTCCGATAAGATCCGCTCCCGCCTGGCAAAAGACCATCGGATTCCCGCGCGCAACATCCTGGTTTCGTGCATTCATACGCATTCCGGCCCGGCCGTCCAGCCGCTTCCCGGCCTGGGCAGGTTGAATCCTGCTTATGTTCGAATGCTGCCGGGTGCCATTCTGGAAGCCGCGGCAAAAGCCCGTGCTTCCCTCCAAGAAGCCGATTTCGGGTTTCATGAAGAGGCCGTGGAGCCGATCGGCTACAACCGCCGGCTGAACGATTTTTCGGAGATCGACTGTTTTCTCCGGACGGGAATATTCACTCAGAAGAAAAGGGCGATTTTCCTCCTGAACTATGCGTGTCATGCAGTTACCCTCGGTCCGACAAAAGAGATCTCTTCCGACTGGCCGGGCGCTGCAGTCAGGGATATCGAAAAAACCGGAAACCGGGCCATCGTTCTTCAGGGATTCTGCGGCGACATTGACCCGGTGTGTTACATGAACCGCCGTCTCGGGAATACCAAGCAGGATTACGAGCTCTGCGGCCGGATCATCGCGCACCGTGCCCTGAAATCAATGAAATATGCTGCCTGGGCGCCGGAACCGAAGCTGGCCGCCGCGGAGGAAAGGATCCGGCTTCCGCTTTCAGTCTTTCCGAAAGAGGATTTGGACAAAGAGACTGAGGCCGCCCTTGACGCCAACAGGCAGTTTCCCCATGCTTCCCGGATCGTCCGGCTCTGGCGGAAGAGGGCAGAGAAAGTCCATGACTCTTTTCTTCGATCGCCCTGGATGGAGAATGTGCCCGTCCAGGCCATGGCCGTCGGCGGGATGAAAATACTTGCTCTGCCCGGCGAGGTTTTCTGCGGCATCGGGCTCAAATTGCGCTCCAAGTGGCCCGCCTTAATGACGGTCGGCTACGCCAATGGAGACGTCGGATATCTGCCGACCGAGGAAGCCTTCAAGACGCCGGGTGATTACGCCTGCTATTGCGCGCCCAAGTTTTACGGCGCTTTCGGGTTCGCTCCGAGCGTTGAATCCGTGCTGCTCGATGCGGGCGACAGGCTTCTTTCAAGGCTCTGAGAGGAGAAGACTTCATGGGCTGGCTCTTCTTGACCCTGGCCATCCTGGGTTACGTGGTGATGAATTTCGTCATGAAACTGGGAAGCATGAAAGGGCACTCTTCACCGCTTCTCACCAGCTCGTTGTTTTCTGCGGCTTCAGTTTATTGCCTTCTTTTCCTGGCCTTTGCCAGGCAGCCGCTTCACGTCTCAACTCCGGTTGTGTTGCTGGCAGTGGCCGGAGGCGTCGGCGGGGCTGTGGCCTATTTTTTCTTTCTCAACGCCCTAAGGATCGGCAACTATGCCCTGACCATTTCCATATACACCATGACCTTTCTCAACCCGGTGGTTTTTTCCATCCTTATCTGGAGGAGTCCGGTCACCCCCTTGATCGCGCTCGGCATTATCTCCATAATCGCCGGCATCATCCTGATATCAACGTCGGGCTCAACGCCGGAAACCCGGAAAACCGGCCTTTACCTGAAATGGATCATTTTTCTGGCCGCCTCTTTTTTCCTGACGGGCATTCCCCAGGTCTCCCAGGCTGCGGCCGCCCGCTTAGCGGCTATCAACTTCTGGTTCTATCTTTTCCTGGCCTTCCTGTCCGGCACCCTTGTCTTCATTCTGTTTTTTGCCGTTAGGAAAGTGAAGGTGCCTAAAAAGGTCCTTTCTTTCGGGGCCCTGGCCGCGGCCGGAAGCGTGGCCGGCAACTTCTTCACCCTCAAAGCGTTGCCCCGGCTTTTCGAGCCCATAGTTTTTCCGGTCATTCAGGCCGGCCCGATCATCGCAGCCGTTTTCATTTCGATCTACTTTTTTAAGGAACGGATTAAGCCGGTCGCATATCTTGGGATCGTTCTGGGCGTGTCCGGGATCATTCTTTTGACGCTGAAATAAAAAAGGGACTGGTTTCTCGGCTAATTTACGCTATTCATATCGGAAAACTCAATTATAAGGCAGCGCCGAATATGGCGGGATTTCAGAAGAAATAATATCCGCAGTGCGGCTTGGGAGACCCTCGGTCTGGGATTGAAACGGACGACCGATCCGAATATAATTGAGTTGCCCTCAGGCGGGGTCGTAGTTCAGTTTGGTTAGAACGCTGGCCTGTCACGCCAGAGGTCGCGAGTTCAAGTCTCGTCGGCCCCGCCATT
>CAZLFV010000086.1:0-12052 GCA_964558915.1 uncultured Eubacteriales bacterium
AGTGGAAAATACGGGCGTTTATCGGAAGTGACGGATCAAGAAGTCTCTAAAGACCGCTTGAGCGCGGAGAAGGAAATGGCCAGGATGATCGAGATAGCGCCGCATCCGTACCAAAGCGTATCCCCGCCGAAACGGCCATAGACGCCGGCCCCGGCCGCTGGCCCAATGATAAACGCCAGCGAGAAGGCGAAGCTAAAAATCCCCATATAGCGGCCTCGATTCTCTGGCTCGGCGCGTCCAGCAACAAGCGCTCCAAGCAAGGGCATGCTCAGTATTTCGCCAAACGTCCAGACTGCCACAGTGAAGGCGGCATAAGCAAACCCACGGCCTAGGGGCATTAGCGAGAAACCTAGGCCGAGGAGGAGGAATGACAGGTTGATGATCCGCGTCTGGGAATGCTTCCGAATTAACTCCATGAGGGCCATCTCCAGCGTGACGATGAGAATTGTGTTTACGGCCAGAAGCCGGCCGATTTGGTCTTCGGCCAGGCTGTAGATGTCTCGCATATAGAGGGGAAACGTTGACAGGAGCTGGACAAACACCGCGCCCCAGACCATAACAATAAGCATGAGCAGAAGAAAGGGTGTGTCACGCCAGGGTGTTCGGGCGGTACGCTCCCAAGGCGATACCTTTTTCGCTTCCACTGCGCGGAGATGATGCTCGGGCCTTTTCCAGATCAAGGCGAAAAGGCAGGCCGCGGCAATGCAGGTCAGACCGTCCGCCCAGAAGAGGAGCTTGTAGTCCCGGAGGGCCAGAACTCCGCCCACAGCCGGGCCGATGGTGACGCCCAGGTTATTCGCTAGGCGGTTGAGGGCGAAGCCTTTGACCTGGAGTTCGGGAGGGCAGACTCTCGACACGGACGCGGCATTGGCCGGAAAAAGCGAACCTGCCGCGACCGCATAAAGAAAGAGGAGCGGCAAGAGGCCCCAAGGCGACCGGATCTGGCCGAGGCTGATGAGAAATCCTCCAGAGAAGACAAGACTCAGCTTTTGCACAGAAGTCGAGCCAATGCGATCCGAAAGCCATCCGCCCAGATAGGCTCCAGCCAGCGAGCCAAGGCCATAAAGGCTAAGAGCTTGGCCCGCCTCCGCAGGTGTAAATCCGATCTTCCGCGTCAAGTAGAGGGAAAGAAAGAAAATGACCATCGACCCAGAAGAATTCACGAGGTTGACGGCAAATAGAAACCAAGCCTCCCGGGGCAGGCCGCTGTAGGCCCGGCGGTAAAGATGGGCCACACTCTTGATCATGTCCTTTGCGGCCCATTATAACAAAAAGATGATGATCGGATCAGACTCCTTGCTTAAAATATAGGAAATTCCTTTTATCGGCCCAGGTTCGCTGCAGCCTCCTGAGCCGTTCGAAAGGCGCGGAGAAAATTGCCTCCGAGGATTTTGTGGATCTCCCTTTCTCCATAGCCACGATCGAGGAGCACCTGAGTGATATAGGGGAAGTAGGATACGTCTTCGAGCTTGGAGGGCCCGAAGGCAATGCCGTCGAAATCCGAGCCGAGGCCGACGTGATCTGGGCCGGCGGTCTTGGCGATGTACTCGATGTGATCGACGACTTTTTCTACTGAGCACTTCGGATACGGATGCTCTTTATCCCACTTCATGGCCAGTTCCCAGACTTTCTCCTCGGTCAGGGTGGGATCTTGCTCAAGCTTGCGCATATAGTCCCAGAAGGGCCGGACTGTTTTCGCCCCTTCCTGTGTCAAAGAGCCAGGATCAAAATTGACCATGATAACTCCGCCGTTCCCGGCCATACTTCGGAGGACATCATCGGGCACGTTGCGGTCAGTCGAGGCGAGCCTGTAAGCGGACGAATGTGAGGCGATAATGGGGGCCCGGCTGATCCTCAGAACGTCGCGCATGGCGTCCAGCGACACATGGGAGATATCGACTAGCATACCCATCCGGTTCATCTCCAGAACCACATGCTCGCCGAACTCTGTCAGGCCACCGTGCCGGCCCAGGTCTGTGGCTGAATCCACCCAATCGATAGTGTCGCGCCATGTCAAAGTCATATAACGGGCACCAAGCCTGAAAAACGAGCGCAACACTGCCAAAGAATTCTCGATCGCGGCGCCGCCTTCGACGCCAATCAACGAAGCGATCTTCCCCTTGGCCCGTATACGCACGATGTCATCCGCGGTATAAGCCATCTCGAACACGGCTGGATATTTCTCCACCATCCTGTGAATCAGATCGATCTCTTCCAGACAGATCCCGAGCCCTGATCTTCCTTTTATGCATTTTGCCTGGGACCCGTCGGCCACCCAAAACTGCGCCCCGACGCCGCCTTTCAACAGACGGGGGATGTCCGTCTGGAAATCAGGCTGATAGGTCATCAAATCCAAATGTTCCAGAGAAGAGAGACCCTTGAGTCTAATCCTAAACGGCAGATCGTTGTGACCGTCGACCACAATTGCGGCTCGATGAATCCTGAGTGCGTTATCAGTCAGCACGATTTCTTTTTTTTCTGCCATCGGTGTAGACCTCGAGATTTTTCCCAGAATCGGCCCGGCTAATCCAGCTGTGGCTAGCTTCAGGAAATATCTTCTGTCGAATTCCTTCATTTTTAACTCCGATCTTGGCACGACTGGTTAAAAGTTATCACCCTGGGCGGCGAGCGTCAAGTTAAGTCGGATATTGAGATTCTGACGGAGAAGGGAGGCACAGTCCGCCGTGATGGCACTTTCAGCATTAATATCCATAACCTCAAGAGGCTAAGGAAGTTTTAGCGCCTTTTTGAACTGAATTCAGAAATGAACTCTGCTGGAGAAAGGATTCGCATTTTGTGGCTTCTTTGTGGAAAGTGTCGTTTATTCCCTGTGATAAGAGCATAGGCCTGAGCGGCCAAGGCGACCTCTAAGAAAGGTTCATCATGAGGGTCGGGAAGTCGAAACGGCAAGGGAGAGCCGACAACCGCCAATCCCTCTTCTTGAAACTGATTGATGAGATCATGGACCAGATTTTCAGAGAAGCTAAATTCCAGTCGGCTCAAAACCTCTGTATATTCCAACAGAATCCGAGTATCGTATGCCAGCCTGATGATTCCCGCGGCCGTCAAGCGTAGGATTGCACCGGCAGAGCTGAATGGCTTCAAGATTTCCGAGACAACAACATTTGTATCCAGAACGACAATCATGACCGCCAGCTCTTGCGAATGGCATTGATTTCTGCCTCAATTTTGCTTTCTGTCCATTGATCAAGCCGGCGTGCTGTTGCAACTTTCTGCATTTTCTCCAGAGCCAAGAGCGCACGACCACGGCGAATGGCGCGGAGCTCGCGATCGAGAGAAGCTTCTGTTACCCCCGAGAGGATGGCAATTGGCTTGCCGTTGGAGGTGATGATGATGTCGTCTTCCTTAATTTTTTTCCATACCTCTTTCGGCTTCGTTCTCAATTCTCTTACAGAGACAAACCTCATCTTTTTCCTCCGCGATATTATCTGATAATTATATAGTAAATTGAATAATAATTGTCGATCAATTGTTTGGAAATATTTTGCCAAGTGAGTAGTGGTCTGCCCGGAGTTCGCGGATTAGGAAGGTCATGATGAAAGCTATGAGCACAGGCTCGGTAACAATGAGGACATCCCTCAAAATTTCTTTTTCGCGAGTTATGTGCGATTGTGAGCCTTTGCTTCGATTTTCCCATTCAACCATCTCAGGGAAGGATAAATTACAGCTCAAGGAGATTCATTACAAAATCAAGGATAAAATGGCTATTGTAGCGCGCTTTGTATGACTATTTCTTAAAGAAATCAAAAAAACTGAAATAAGCCGCGTCCCTGCCTAGCCCTTTGAGATAAAGAACTGCTGGATCTTGCCGTCGGGCGTGCGGTACATCAGAGTCTTGAGGACGCCTGACTTGAAGGCGAGTCTGATCGTCGAAACCTCCATACCCCCACGCTCACCGATGCTCTCAATTTTGGCGCCTGTCGGGTCGCCGTAGGGTTTGAGCCGGGCGGCTGCGCCCTGGATCTTCGCATCTGTCAAGAACCAGCTGAACTCTTCGCCCAGTTCTGAACGGTCAACGGTAGCTGTCTGCAACCGATGGAAGAACGCCTTGGCCGTATCCAGTGTGGACGGGCCGGCGATCTTCGGAACATCCGGTTTCGAAGGAGGTTCCTTCTTAGCCAGTTCTGTTTGGCCAGCTGCCGGCTGCTTCGGCAAGAGTGAGAGGACGATCTGGCGACTAATCGAGGCAACCGCATTGGAGGCCTCGAGGCTTGAGAGAATGATAACTGCAGATCGAGTTGATGGCATCATAATGTTCGTTGCGTAAAAGCCGCTGACAGCACCATTATGCGCTAGCAACTTTTCACCGTTGCGAGCCCCCACACTTAGGCCGCAGCCGTAATTAGAAAAGCGGCCATCCGCCAGCTTTCGCGCGGTTGTCATCAGCTTGTACGACTCAGGCATGAGGACCTTTCCGTCCATCAGCTCGAGGTCCCATTTGGCCAGGTCGGAAGGTGTGGAATAAAGCCCTCCCGCGGCGGCGATCCATCCCTTTGCCTCAGGCATTGCGGCTTCCGGCCGGCTGAGCGCGAAAGTTGTGTAACCTTGGGCAAACTCTGTGTCCTTTGGGTCCGGCTCATACAATGTATGATTCATGCCGATCCGCTTCAGAATGCGTCTGGAGAGGAATTGACCGAAAGGTTCTTCGCTAACCTTCTCGACGACGCGGCCGAGAATGAGATAGCCGGTGTTGGAGTAAGAATACCGAGTGCCAGGTTCGAAGTCGAGCTTGGTTGTCCCGTATTGGTGGATAACCTCGTCAACGGCGATCATCTTCAACATGCGGCGGTCGACAAAGTCGAGCGGGTAGTAGTCCGGGTAGCCAGATACATGATTCATCAGGTCGAGGAGAGTGATATCATTTGCCCGCGTAAGGTTGGGAAAGTATTTGGCGACCTTATCTGTGACCGAAAGCTCGCCTTCCTCGGCCAGAAGCAAGATGCAAGCAGAAGTGAACTGCTTGGTGATCGACCCGATGGCAAATATCGTTTCCTCTGTCACTGGCAATCCGCTATCCTGCGCACGCATCCCATAACCTTTGGAGAGGACGATTCGACCATCCTGCATCACGGCCAGGGACAGGCCCACGAACTCTCCGGCTTTTACTTTCTCGGCCGCGAGGGCATCGATTACTTTGGGGTCAAAGGTCTTTGAGACATGCTGGCTGGGGATTCCTTGGAAGTTAGCAGTGACCAAGATTATGAGACCGACAAGGTTGATGATAGAAATGCGTTTAAGGTTGTTCATAAGCAACTCCTTTCGCTCAGTCTTTTCAGACGAGTTTCTTCAGTTCTTCCAGCAGCCGGTTGATCTGTTCAGGAGTATGCGTCGAGAAAATGGTGGCCCTCAGCACGCCACCAGCCGGGGCGCCTACATATTTTAGATAAGCCACAGCGATTCCCTTGTTGAGCAGCTCCTTCTGAACCTTTTTCATTTCATCAGCAGATTTCATCACCCAGGTGACAATAGGGACAGGCGTATCATTCATCTCGAAACCAAGCTTTCTTATCCCAGACTTCGCGTGTGCAACGTTCTTCCACAGCTTCTCCCTCCACTCCGGGTGATTGACGACGATCTCGATGCCCTTTCCTGCGGCTGCTGCAATCGGCGTTGGCGTTGGGCTAGCGCCGCTGTAAGCTCCGACGCTGTCTCTGATATGCTGGATGAGTTTGGCGCTGGCAGGGATGAACCCTCCGTGTCCTCCGAAAGCTTTGCTCAATGTTCCCGCGAAATAAAGCCTGTCAGAGGACGAAAGCCCGAAGTAATCGTAAGTCCCGCGGCCTTGCTTGCCAAGGACACCGACGGCATGGGAGTCATCTAAGGCGATGATACCATCATAAGGTTCCACGGCTTTGACGTATTCGGGGACGGGAGCAATCTTTCCGAACGTAGGAAACACGCCGTCCGTCATCACAAGGGGCCTTTGACCCGACTTTAATTCTGTTTTCAGCTTCTTTGTCAGGTCCTCAGCGTCACAGTGCTTGAAGAAGACGACAGGTTTTCGCGTCGTAAAGATCCCGTCTTTCACACTGAAGTGCGCCGTCTCATCGAGGAAAGCTACGTCGAATTGATCTGCCAAGCCCTGGGCCAGAAAGAGGTTGTTGAAATATCCAGAGACAAAATAAACAGAAGCTTCGGCGCCGAAAAATTCGGCGATTTTCTTTTCCACGTCAAGAAGAACGGGATTGTTTCCAAACCCGGAACGAGTCGTGCCGCTGTGCGTCCCAAATTTTTTGAAAGCCTCAATACCTGTCTGGATCATCTCGGGATTTCCATGTAGCCCGAAATAGCCTGTGCCGCCGAAATACAGATACTTTCTCCCGTTGATGACTGTCTCTGCGCCCGGAGCGCTCTCCATTATAAATGGGAAAGCTTGTGAGGGCTTGTCAGGGTAGAGAGTGGCTTGAACCTCCTCGCTCCAGGTTCCCCAGCCATAGTTCATGAAGAGCAATCCTAGGGCAGATGTCTTCAGAAATTCCCTCCGGCTGGTCTTAGGTTTGTTTTCTTCCTGTTTTTCTAAGTCGCAGCTGATCATAACTCCTCCTTTATTTTCTTTTTTGGCATTATTTACTAAATGCCTCCCTCTTCTTGGGCAGAATGGATCCCTTTTCTTGAAAATATAATATATGCGAGAGTCCAAGGAGGTGTCAAATAGCGAACTTAAATTGACATTTTATGAAATACATAATATATTTTTTTGAACATGATTGGCAACAAAGAGAAGGCCTTTGAACTCGCCAAGACGATCAGTAAATCCATCTATCAGTATCTCAAGAAAGCTATTGTATCTGGAGAATTGAAGCCCAATCAGATGAAAAGTTACGAGACTTTACGATTAAAAAAGGAGGTGATAGCCAGTCCAGAAAAATAAAAATTTTCTTGGAATCAGATTTTATTGGAGGTTTAATCATGGTCTTTAAAAAACTATTTCTCATTCCTTTATTTATCGCTTTTGTTTTTTCTTATTCCTCTTCTCAGTCAATTCCTACGGGCAAACTGACGGGCACTGTAACAGACACAGAGAATGCGCCTCTGCCGGGTGTCACGATCAGTATAAGCAGCCCTTCGCTGATCCTGCCCGAGATGACAGCGGTCACGAATGAAAAAGGGTTGTATAAGTTCTTCTCACTGCCCTCTGGAAAATACAGGGTCAAGTTTGAACTACAAGGGTTCAAAACAGTCGTCCGCGAGGACATTATCATTAGCGCCAGCTATACCGCCACCTTGGACATCGCTCTGGAACAAGGCGCATTAGAAGAGGCGATAACAGTTGTCGGGAAGTCGCCTGTTGTCGACCTGGAAAAGACCCAAACAGGAACGACTTTTACCAAAGACTTGATTGATTCCCTTCCGCTTCCCAGAGACTTATCATCGATCTTTAATGCTGCACCGGGGATGTTCGAGAGAACCTCCCACGGCAGTGATGCCCGCTCCAACGAGTTCGTTGTAGACGGCGTAAAAATGCAGGATCCAGTGACGGGCGACCCGTACCAGACGGTCCCCTGGAACGCCATTGACGAAGTCGAAATTGAAACGAGCAACCAGAAGGCAGAGTATGGAGCCGTCAAAGGCGCCCTGGTCCAGGTCATCACCAAAGCCGGCGGTAACAATTTTAGCGGAGGCATCAATTTATATTATAGGGACAAAAGTTTACAGTCAGACAACACCAAAGGAACTCCTCTCGAAGGGAAAACTTTCGTAGGGTTCCGCTGGCAGTATCTCCCAGGTTTTTCATTGGGTGGTCCGATCAAGAAAGACAAAATCTGGTTTTTCACGAGCCTTGATGTGGACAGGAACCAATCTTATATCCAGAACTTCCCTGCACCTGAAACTATCGGCGGACCGCAGCCCGAAAGTGTACCTACTGCAAGAGATACATATGCTCCGTTCGTCAAATTGACCTGGCAGATCAATAAGCTAAATAAACTCGTTGCATCGGGCTACTTCAGGCAATATTACTGGGACCATCGTGATGCGGGCTGGTGGACAACCCTTGATGCCAACGCGAAAGAGAATTCTGCAGTTTGGTTGGGGACAGTTCAATGGACTAGAACCTTTACCAACAACTTTTTCCTCAACTTAAAAGGTTCCTGGTACTCCCTTCACCAATATATTTTAGCGCGGAATAATTTACCTCCTTATGTTGAGTTATATGATGGCATTGTTCGGGGAGGTTATGGCTCTGACTGGAAATATTACAGAAGGCGCGCCCAGGCCAACACGGATGCCACCTATTTTCTCGATGACTGGTTAGGTAACCATGAGATCAAGGGCGGCCTTAACTTTGAATATGCTTACGATATAATGGATAACGGATACTATCAGGATTCGCACTTTCAAGGAGTATTCCCGCCCGGATTCAAAGCTGTGGATATTCAGCTATGGCGAGGAGTGCCTTTATGGGCCTGGGTTGGAGAGGAGTATAAAGAAAAAAATAATCTGATTCAGACGGGTGTTTTTATCCAGGACACCTGGTCTCCCACGAAACGCTTCACCATCAACCTTGGTCTTCGCTATGACTATGCTAAAGGCTCCTATCCTCCTCAAAAAAGAAAAGGGACAGGCGAATGGATTAATGAAGAAACGATAAAGGCGATGAGCTTCAGCATGGTTTCGCCAAGAATTGGGATCAGCTACGATCCTTTTGGCGGTGGCAAAACCGTCCTTCGAGCCAACTATGGCCGGTATTATGCCCCATTGATCATGATTTATTATTGGTTCAATAATCCTAGTCAACGGCGGGAGTTCTGGGCCAGGCTCAATCCCGATTGGTCTGTCCGGTATACGACTGCGATGTGGGCTCCTGGCTTAAATTCCGTTGATAAGGATATCAGTTCACCCTTTGCCGACGAGATCAACTTTGGGGTTGAGCGGGAGATCTTTGAAGATTTTTCAGTCGCGGCAACATTTATAGCCAAGTGGGAAAAGAACCTCGTTGATGATGTGGATGGCGCTCATGTTGATATTGCCAAATTCAAAGAGACAGGCGAGATGGTATGGAACGGTTACCATGCGGTCCAGGGAACAGATCCTTTTACAGGTAAGCCCGTGGTCTTTTGGGAGATGAACGAAGATTTTGGCGATTTCGGATTTGTCTATATGAACATCCCAGGGACAGCACGGAAGTATAGAGGATTGGAGTTGAAGCTCACCAAGCGGATGTCACACCAATGGGCGATGCAGACGAGTTATGTCTTGTCCAAGGGAGAAGGTATCCTGAACACATCTCGAGGCCAAAGCACAGGTTTCAGTGAATATTATGATAATCCCAATGTCATGATCAATGCCTACGGCCGTTTGGACTTCCAGAGAGAACACCTAGTCAAAGTCCAAACGACATACGCTGCTCCCTTCGGTATCAACCTCAGCGCCTATTACCAGTTCGGTTCTGGAGTTCCTTATACTCGATACATCAGGACATTGGAGGCAGGACTTGGAGAACTTTGGCAGGGCATTGTGAGTATCTTTGCCGAAAAAAGAGGCTCCCAAAAGCTCCCCGACCAGCACTTGCTGGACATAAGAGTTGAGAAAACATTCAATATCTGGAAAGGCCAACTTGGATTCCAGTTTGACTGCTACAACCTCTTCAACAACAATCAGTCAACAAGTGTCGGCAACACGACGAACATGAATTGGTTCCAAGATTCGCGAGGACAAAGGGTTTACAGTATCATGGGCCCCAGATATGTCCAGTTTGGAGTCGTTTACAGATTCTAAACGAGCGTTCACCGAACAGTAGGCTAAGTGATATGCTGCCGGCGCTTGAATCATCAGGCGCCGGCAGCTTCTTATTCCTGCTTCTTTAAATTGTATAATGTCGAGATTTATTTGCACTCAAAGAAGATAAGGCTCTTCTTTTTCGCGTTGCTCTTGGCTATTTTCTTTGTCTGCGGCTAAGAATAACTAAAAAAAGTAATTAGCAACGATTTGTTGCAGTTTATTTTTCTCCTCTTTGGCCGCAATTAACACAACATTTTGTGAAAATACAGGAAATTCCTTTTCGCATGCGATGTGCGATTGTGAGCATTTGCCTCGATTTTCCCATTCAACCATTATAGGGAAGTGTAAATCCCAGCTCAAAATATCGTTTGTTTCTTGATTCTTCTTGTAGAAGCTCTATGTTCAGACTAACGGCATACAGCTTTTAACCTGTCATTTTTGGGCTGGCATGCTGCTGTTCCAGATGTTAACATGCAGTTTTCATGTCCCATCTGCTACTTTTTTCCAAACGACGGCGTATTTGCCCGTTACTCTCGGCTGGCAAGAACGATTTGTCAACAAGGCCCTCTTCCCCTCTTGACACACCTCATCTTCCGGCTTATATTTTTCTCGCGTTCACTAGTATGGTTTCTGAGCTTAAAGAGTAGTGATCTCTTGTGAGCCAAAAAAAGCAAATTATATTTATGAAAGGCAAGTTGCTACTCGTTACTGGTGACTGGGACGAAAACGTGCATCCAGGCTTTGAACATTGAAAAAAGAAAGCTATCCTGCTTTAGCTCTCTTTTTCATTTCATGCGTATAATTCAAAGGAGGTTATTATGCCGATCTCAAGACGAAATTTTGTGAAAAATTTGGGATTAAGTCTGGCAAGCTTTGGTTTGGGAGCAAAAAAGCCTCCAACGGCTTTTCCATCTCTACCAGAGAACTCGGAAAAAATGCTTCTCAGCAATCCGGAACACCCTGAGCCAGCTCGCTTTGACCGCCTTCCTCTCAGCTGGTATGAGAGGACTGTAAAGAGATTAAAAGAAGATGTGGCTGAAAAGGGAGTGGAGGTTGTTGTTCTTGAGGACAACTGGAACATGACCTATTTTACAGGCAATTTCATGACCAAGACTGAAAGACCCTGCTGGGTTGTCTTTCCCGTGAAGGAGGATGCTATTTACTGGTATAGCCCAGGCCTTGATAATGAGCTGGTTAAGTCCTGGTGGTGCACAGAGATGGACTATTATTATGACTTCCCTCATGCTCAGGGAGGCTATCCAGACCAAGGCAAAGTTGTCAAATGGAACACTGTAGACCTTTTCGAATGGCTTCTAGAAGGGCTGAAAAAGAGAGGCTTCGCAGAAAAGACCATTGGCTTCGACTCAGAATTTACCCCCTCTGAGATGAAAAAGTTCACCAAGGTCCTTCCTAAGGCTAGGGTTGTCGATATCAGCCAGGTATGCATCAAGATGAGAATGGTCAAGACTCCAGAGGAAATCGCCTTAGTTCAGAGAGCCATGAACTATTTCAGCAAAATCCATGCTTTTGGCCGTGATTATCTCTTGAAGAGAGGCACAGATGCAACAGATTACGAAATACGCCATGCTGTTGAGGAATATGGCACAAATCTCATCCTTCAAGACATTAAGAGAGATGGCAGGCCTCATAATGCTGTGGGCATAAGAATCAGTATCGGCTGTCGGACTGGAAGAGGCACGGCCTTTCCTCATCCTAATCAGTTCCACCACAATAAAGTTAAAAAGGGCGATTCTCTTCAGATTTCTGGCGTAGTTACTATAGGAGGCTATGGAGGAGAATGTTATCGCTATTACCAGATAGCGCCGTGGAACGCTCATCGTGAGAAAGTCTGGGAGGTGGTTACGGAATCTGTCCGCATTCAGGAGCGAGAATCAAAATCAGGCGTAACATGCGGCGAGGTGGCTTACAAAGTCCACGAATTCCAAGTGAAGGAGGGCAAGGAAATCCAGAAGCTTCTTTATCAGCGCGTCGGCCATGGACAGGGGATGGAAGGACACCAGCCTCCTTACATTGCCCTGGGAGATCAGACAGTGCTGGAAGAGGGCATGACTTTCAGTGTTGAGCCTGGGCTTTTTGATCCGGCGAATGACTTTGGCTACAACCCGAGCGATTGCCTTCTGGTGACGAAAAAGAAGGGCGTGCTGATGAGCAGCGTCCCCTATTCAAAGGAATGGATGTTCTTGAAGCTGTGAATCAGCTGAAGAATTTCTGGAAAGGCTCTAAGAGCTTTTTATTCATAGAGGCACCTTTTCGCGAGCGATGTGCGATTGTGAGCCTTTGCCTCGATTTT
>CAZLFV010000087.1:0-11980 GCA_964558915.1 uncultured Eubacteriales bacterium
AGGATGGCCATGACAATGCCGAAGACAAAAATCCCGGCGCACGCCGAGGACATCAGCGACCGGACGCCAGCCGGTTTCCGTTCATCTGGAACATCTGTTGTTTCCATTGTCGTCCCCTTTTTTAGGTTGTTATTGCAAGGCTCCGGATGTGATCTTTATGATGTGGTGCAGGAGGCCGCCCTTAGCCCCCGCACCCCGGGGAACCAGTCCCGTCGGTTCCCCCCGTCGGGAAAAGCCGACGGGTCCCCCTTCCGCTACGGGGACTTCAGGACGGCCTCCTGCACCACATGAAATAACGCAAACGGAGATATTCATTTCCAGCGCCTGCTGTAATAGAACTTGGAAAATGCCTCGTAGACTCCTTCCATGTGGCCTTTGGGAACGCCCGGCACATTCGGCGAAACGAATATTGGCGGCACCTTTCCTGTCTTCGCCAGCACTGAGGCCGTCTCCGCAACGAGGGACATGGCAATCGTGACCGCAGCGACTGTTGAACCAGCCGCCACTTTCTCTACCTGCCCGACGTCCACCAGCGCATCTTCTGGAGGGGTGCAATTGTCGATGGCCACATCGGCCAGGTCGGAAAGGTATTTTCCCGAAGAGTGTTTCGGTTTGAAGACTTTGAGGTTGGCGTGTGAGGAGACGGTAATGATCTTCAGGCCTTTTTTCCTGGCCTCCATGGCCATTTCGATTGGCGCTGCATTTAGTCCGCCGTGGGAGAAAACAAGCAGGCAGTCGCGCCGCTCAAGCGGGTAACTCTGCAAAAAGACCTTGGCGTATCCTTCCCGGCCTTCGAGCCAGAGGAGCTCCCGCGCCCCTCCCGGGCCGATGACATTCGACCACATCAGGCGGGGGTCATAAAGCGGGAAAAACCCGACAAAGCTTCCGTAGCGGGGAAAGATATCAAGGACGGGGATGACGGAATGTCCGCTTCCAAACATATAAACCCGGCCGCCGCTTCGGATCGACTTTGCCATGATTTTCGCGGCCGCCTGGATATTGCTCAATTCCTTTGTCTTGATTTTCTGCAAAACGCCTTGGATCTTTTCCAAGTATTTCGACGCTGACATGGAAACCTCCTTTTCTATCAAGCTTCAATGCTGTCCCAGGCGAGCTTCCCGGCGCCGTAAAGCCCCGTGTTTTCTCCGAGCAAAGAGAGCTCGATCTTTACTTTTTTGGCCGCGAGCGGCTGGGCCCACTTCTTGAATTCCACCCTGATCGGCCTGAGTAAAAGCTCGCCTGCCTGGAACAACCCGCCCCCAAGAACCACCATATCCGGGTTGAGGATGCTGACAATATTGGCAATCCCCATGGCCAGGTAAGAGACGGTTGAATCAATCAAAAAGCGGGCTAGGCGGTCGCCTGCTTTCGCCGCACTGACCACGGTCTCCGCTGTTATATTTTCGATATTACCTTTGCTCAACTTCTTCATTATTGACGGCGCTCCGGCCTTAATGAGCCTGCGTGCCTTCCGGCCGAGAGAAGCCCCAGAAGCCTCCGCTTCGAAACAGCCTATCTCCGCGTATTCGGGCTTAGGATAAGGATTAAGCGCGAACCATCCGACTGCGCCCGCGATGTCTTCGCTCCCCCGGACAAGTCGGCCTCCGGCGAGGATTCCCGCTCCGATTCCCGTTCCCACGGCCAGAAAGACGACATCCGTTTTTCCCCTGGCGACTCCGCGCCATTGCTCGCCCAGAACGTAGGCGCTGCGGTCGCTGTCAAGGACGAGGGGAATTCTTGTTTTTTCCCGTAACATCTTGCGGAGCGGAAAGTGGTCCCAGCCGGAGATGTTGGGAGCCCAAACCAGCCCGCTTTTCTGAAAGACGACCCCGGGAATGCATATTCCGATGGCCTTGATCTCTCCGTTCCTCTTCCTGGCTTCAGCCGCCAGCCTGTGGATGATCCTGATAATCTGGCGGGCAGGCTTATCGGCTGCGCCTTTTTCAATCGGCACTTTTTCCCGGCTGGTCATCTTCCCGTCCTTTGTGAACAGGGCGGATGCGATTTTCGTGCCGCCGACATCAATGCCGCCGCAGAAGATTCTTTTTGCTATCACTTTCAATTTATCCTCTCAAAAATTGGGGAAAAATTGGGGACACGATACCAAATTCAGAAATTTGGTTCATGTCCCCAATTTTTCATGTCCCCAAATTTTTCCGCCGAATCATTTATTTCTTTTCTATGGCCACGACCCAGACTTCTCCGGGCTCAAGCGTCTTCTCCAAGTACAACCGGCCTTCCTTTTGAACGAGCGGGACATCGCTCTGCGTCTCCAGGTTTCTGGCTTTCCAGCTCTTTCCCGCCGCAGCCACCGCGAACTTCGCCAGCGTTGTTTTCTCGCCTCGGTTAAACCCGAACAGAATCTTGCCGTTCGGGCCCTCGAGGAGCCGGGACTCGACATGGACATCCGTCTCGGCGCTTTCAACCTCGACCGGCCTGACGAGCTTCAGCCAGTCAAAAAGTCCGGCAAAGAACTTGCCGTTGGTGGGATTCTTGAAATGATAATATGCCGACCCGATGAAAGAGCCGACAATCATAGCTTTTCCTTTGCCGTAAGGAGCATGGACAATGGCCGGCTTGCCGTTCTCGAATTCGGCCAGGACCTGCGCCTTGATGTCGAGGAGCTCAAATCCTTCCTCAAAGAAAAGCGTGTCCAGCTTCTCGCCGTCCTTAAGCTGCGGAAGAGCCTCATGCGTGCCCTTGATCACGAGCGACCCGGTTTTTTGAATGGGCATGAGATAGGATTCGCGGCAGCCCAGGACCTCATGCAGACCGCCTCCGGGAATGATGTCTGCGGAAAAGCCCCGCTCATCGATCCAGCCGCAACGGGCCTCCGCAGCCAGCGTGCCGCCTCCTTCGACATAAGCGACGAGCTTCCTGACATCAGACAGAGACATCATCACCGGATATGGGACGATGAGCAGCTTGTATTGGCCGAGCTTTTCCGGGTTGAGGTCCATGACATGGAGAAAATCAACGGGCATATTTCTTTCAAAAAAAGCCCTGTGGATTCCCTGCAGAGATTCGCTGAGAGTGTTATACCCAATGGGCTGCCCTTCTCCGGTGTATGTCTGCTGGCCGCCCACCATGTGCGAAAGAGGATTGTAGAGAATCGCCACCTCGGACTTCGCTGGCTGGCTGCTCAGAAAAAGAGCCATGTTGTCCGTGACGATTCTGGCAATTTTTCCCGCCTCAACGGCGCGCTCGGTGACTTTCCCGTCAAGCTCCACGAGCCCGTATCCTCCGGCCTCGTAGCCGGCGTTCATCGGATAATAGGCATAGATATTGACCGCTCTCGCCCCGCAGGCAACGGCCGTCCACATCCAGTCGCGAAGATCCTTGCCCACAACAGGAACGCTGACCTTCATCCCGAAGACGCCGTAGCCGGCCTGGAGTTCTCCGACATAGAACCCTCCGTTGGCCAGGTTCATCGAGCGGGCGAAATCGTTTCCCGAGCCCCGGTAGAAGACCGGCCAGGGGCGGATCGTCCAGGCATGCTTGGGGTAAAGGGAAACGCCGTAATAATCCACGCTCGCGGCCATTTTCCGGTCATCCGGCGTCCCGCTCCAGCCCGGCTTGCTGAAAAGGCCGGGTGTTGCGGAGTGGCTCGTGGTCACGCCTTCAGGAACGACAGACTTGACGGCCTCCGCCTTCATGGCCAGGTCCTGCGCCAGTTTATCGGAAATAAAATTCTTCCAATCGATGTAGTCCGTGTACGTCAGAATGGTGCCGAACCGCGGAGGCTGCACCCCCTCCCAGCTCTCGAAGGTCCGGTACCAGGCATTGTTGAGATTGCCCAGGGTCTGGTATTTCAGCTTGAGCCATTCCCGGAACCTCGCCTGCGTGGAAGGGCAATAACAGAACTCCATGTTGTCCAGGTCGCCGACATAATAGACCTCGGCCCAGTTGATGATGTGCGGCTCGCTCCAGAGGTCCCACCCGAGGAACGCGGGCTTGTCCTTGACCACGCGGGCCGCCTCGCTAAAGAACCTGAGAATCCTCTGTCGCACTTCCGGATGGTCAAAGCAAAACCCGGGCGCGGCTTGGGATTCGATGGCCACCCCGTTCGATGACACGAACTTAGAGTCCGGAAATTTTCTGCCGACCCAGTCCGGGGCGGAATCAATATAAACCTGGACAATAACCCGAAGCCCGAGTTCACCGGCCAAATCAACGAGCGTCCGCAGGGCGCTGAAATTATATTTTCCTTCTTCCGGCTCGCAGGCAGTCCACTCGACCCAACAGCGGACGGTGTTGAACCCGAGGCTTTTGATCTGCTCCAGGTCTTTCTTCCAGAGCCGTGGCGAGTCAGCCGTTACTTTCTCGAGCATAGGCGCCCGCGCCTTCCCTCCCGCATACCAGACAGAGACCGGGAAAAAATCCTTATCGCCCGAGCCGCCGAATGCAGACCCGGCGCCCAAAGCCCAAAGGACGAGAATGGCGCAAGCCAAGGCCCTGAGTGAAGGCGTATGGGGGTGGAATTTCCTCATTGTTTTTCTCCCCTTCCTTTATTTTTAAACGACTCTCCCACAACCTTGAGGAGGACAGAAGACCCGTTGTAATAGTCCTCGTTGACCTCCCAGATGATGAGCCCGGCGGCTTTTTTATCCAGGACATACTGGCACTTGAGTCCAATCGACCGTTCGTCGTCGTAAGAGACAATCGTCGATTTATCCGGATTCAGAACAAAGGGAGTCTGGGAACACTCGTCCCAGAAATAAACCCATCCCGATTCTAGAAGGGGCATCACATCCTTATAGTCGTAGCCAAGACTTGTAGTGAATTTTTCGTAAAACGCGTCGCAGTCAAAAGACCGACCGTAAAAAGGGAGGCCGAGGAGCAGCTTCGAGCCTGGCACGCCCCGGGAAATGTAATAATTATAGCCGTCATTATAAGAGCCGCAGGGGTCATTCTCGCACGAATACATAGGCGCATTCGGCCCCGAATGGTCGGTCCAGGGCCCGTGAAAGTCGTAGGTCATGCAGCTGACGTAATCGAAGAAAGCGGCCGTCTGCTCAAAATCAAACCACTGGCCCCAGTAACTGCCGGCCGGGCCGGCCATTGTCAGAAGGCGCGGCGGGCTCTGGGCTTTGAGGACGGCGGAGAGTTCCTTGATAAAATAGACAAAATTCTGCTTCTCGGTTGGATTAGATACATATTCCCAGTCAATATCGACGCCGTCATAAGCATATTGTATAAGGAAGTTCATGACCTGGTTGATAAACCGGGTTCTCGTTTCCGACGTCGCCGCCATTCCCGGGAAACCTTCGCAATTGCCCCAGCCACCTATGCTCATGATGACCTTGACGTTGCGGCGGTGCGCCTCGCTGATGAGCTCAGGATAATAATAATCGGGCGAGACGATGAGATTCCCGGCCGAATCAGGCTTGGTGAAGGCATGGGCGATATGAGTCAAGTATTCATATTTTATTTTCGTGCAGTCAAAGACGTCTTTCTTCCAGGAAGGATAATAGCCGATGACAACCTTCGACAGGTTCATCGGCTCCTGAGGCAAAGGAGAAGACTCCGGCGTTTTCTTGGCGCACGTCCAGGTTAAAAAAAGGATCGAGAAGACGACAACCGGACAGAATTTATTGCTCACCGGGACACCTCAATAACTGTCTCTCAAGCAAGTCACTTTGAGAGCCTGTTTGAACTCGGTCAGGTCAACCGGCTGGCTGCTCGCGAAGGCCACTTCATAGGCCCGGCCGGGGACAAGGTCAAAGAAATTGTCATCGAATCGTCCTTTAAGCCCCAGGACCGAAAGATACACATCCTTGGCCAGCAATTTTGTTTCGAGGCGGACGACGGGCCTTCCGTCCCGTTCCAGAACGTTTGCTTGGATCTCCGGGTCCGGGAGGGAAACTCTTTTGAGCGGGCAGAAATGAAAAAGATTCGAGCTGAGTCTGGCCTGTCCTCTCCGCAGTTCGCAATACAGATAGACGTCCTCCGACGGAAGGTTGTGCTTGAGCTCTTCCAGGGGCTTACTCAAGAGGACGCGACTTGTGCGGGGCTCGATCCTCACGTCGGACTTCCCTTCCTGGATTGTCTTCCCGCCATACGTGAAAATGCCGACATAAAGTTCGGCGTCAACCGGCCGGTCCAGGTCCGAGATGCCGTATATTCTCAGCGTTTTTCCGTCATCGATCGGCGCCACCAGCACGGGATTGTAGAACCTTCTGGCATAATAATGGAGCGCCTTCCAGGTGCCGTAATAATCGGTGCCAGACCAGGATGCGACTGGCCAGCAGTCATTGATCTGCCAGTAGAGCGCTCCCATAATCCGCGGCATCTGGCTGCGAAAATGCTCCACCGCGATCTTCATCCCTTCGGCCTGAAGGACTTGGCTCAGCCAGAGCAAGGACTCAAAACTTTTGGGCAGGCGATAGTGGTCGAGCATATAGAGAAGGATAAGGCGGTTGCCCCCCGGGTGCTTCTGGTGTTGTTCCATGACCGGGGAGGCGATGTTCCAGTCCTCGGGAAGCGCATAAGTTTTGACCGTCTCGAGGAGCGGGAAGGATTGAAAACCGAACTCGCTGTAGAAGCGGTGGTATTTTTGCTGATAAACCTTAAAGGGTTCTTGCCCGTGCCAGATTCCCCAGTAATGCATGTCCCCGGATATTTCTGACCGCGGGTCTCCCGTCTGCTCGGAGTGGGGTGAGCTCGGCCAATACGGCCGCGCCGGGTCACATTTTTCGACGGCCTGGGGAAGAATCTGGTCGAAAATTTTTTCATAATCCTTCCAGACTTTGAGAGGGAGCTGCTCTTTCCAGCCCCAGAAAAACCATCCTTCTTCGCACTCGTTGTTGCCGCACCAGAGGCCGACCGAAGGGTGATGCCGCAGCTCGCGGACCACGTCTTCGGCCTCGGCCCTGACGTTATCGAGAAACGCTTGATCGCCCGGGAACATGGAGCAAGCAAACATGAAATCTTGCCAGATAACAAGCCCGAGTTCGTCGCAGAGGTCGTAAAAATCTGGCGATTCATAGATCCCCCCTCCCCAAACTCGGAGCATATTCATGTTGGCGTTGACGCAGTCGCGGAGTAGCGACGCGTATTTCTGCCGGGAGACGCGGGGCGGGAAGGAATCGGCCGGAATCCAGTTTCCTCCTTTGGCGAAAAAGGGAACCCCGTTAACGACAAACCGGAAGCTCTTGCCCCATTCATCCTCTTTCTGCTCGAGGACAAGCCGGCGGAAACCGACTTTTTTTTCGACGGAGTCGAGCAACCGTCCCTTCCGATAAAGGTCGATTTTCACGGAATAGAGGTTTTGTCCTCCCATTCCCGCTGGCCACCAGAGCTCGGGGTTGATAATGCTGAAGGTTTTTTCGTTGATGTTCTGGCCCTGTTTCAGCCCGACCGACTCACCATGAGAGAGGCTGGTTTTCCCGGTGATCGTGGCCTTGACGGCGACCGTATGAGGTTTATCAGCCAGAATGGTCGTTTTGGCGCGGAATAAAACCCGGTTGTCTTCTGGGAATTCCTGGAAGATTTCGAAATCCTCGAGCCGCGCGCCCTCCCAGGCCTCTATGGCTAGGGGCCGCCAGATGCCGGAAGTGACGAGCCGCGGACCCCAGTCCCAGCCGAAATGATAGGGGGCCTTGCGCACGTGAGGCGAGTTGCCCGGAAGCCTGTAGGGCAGCCTGGCTTCCAGGGTTTTACCCCGCAGAACCGGCGAATCGAAGCGGATGAGAATCTCGTTTTTTCCGTTTTTCAGGAATGATTTGATATCGACCCGATAGCGCCGGAACATATTGTCCGTTTCGCCGACTTTTTGCCCGTTTAAAAAAATTGCGGCAAAAGTATCCAATCCCTGGGCGACCAGCTCCACATGCTCTTTGTTCAACATCTGTCCAGGGATCTTAATTTCCTTCCTGTATTCCCAATCCTCGTTTTCGACCCACTGAACCTTGACCTCGTTATCCCGGTAAAACGGGTCTGGAATGAGACCGGCTGCCAGGAGGTCGAGGTGCACGCAACCGGGGACGCGGGCCGGATGCCATTCCTGTGTGCCGGCCTTGCGGAACTGCCAATCACCGTCGAGAGAATATTTAATGAGCGCGGTCTCCTCAGAAAAAAGGTGCGCCGAAGCCAGAAAAAAACCAGCGGCCGTCAGCAGAAGGACAAAACAACGAGCCATGATCATGTTTCCCTCCAATTCCCTCGTCCAACTTTGTTCAGTCCAACCCTCCGAGCATATCGTCGATCCTGACGATGACATAACCTCTTTGCTGGAGATAATCTAGGAGATCATCCATTCGCAGATAAAACTTGTCTGTCCGGTCGGGATGGGTCCCCACATGGACGAGCAGGATAAACCCGTTGAGGCCATGAGGGTCTGATTTTTCGTAATCTACAATGCTCCGATAGATTTCATCGGAAGACTTGTAATTCGGCATATCGGGTGTCGTGTAGTCTGCATGAGACAGGGTTCCCGGCGTGAAATTGAAGAGGACAAGCCTCAGCTCTCGGCACCAGGCGGCGATCGTTTCGTTATACCACTCATACGGGGGGATAAAATAGGGGGCTCTATCTCTGCTGATACCGAAGGCCTGCATGGCCTTGTAGTTGTCCAGGATGTCGGAGATAAATTCCTCGTTGCTGACGAGGAGCTCTTCCCTCTTCTCCCAGGAGCAATAAAGGAGGTGCTTGTCCGAGTGAGGACCAAGATAATGCCCGTCTTCGATCAGATAAGAGACCAGGGCGGCGTTGTCTGGCGCGCGATAGAAACCCCCGGTGAAGAAGAAGCTGCACTTGGCGTTTTTCTTTTTCAGGGCTTGCCGGATGAATTCGCCGCCTTCGGAAAACTCATGCCCGGTGAAAACGAGGGCGATCCTTTTCTCGGACATGTCCGCGCGGACGATGGCGCCGTGGTCAAATGTCAGATCGCTTTGCCGCTTCGGCTGCAAAATCGCGAGATAGATTCCGATGAAAATCAAGGGCAGGAGGATGAGAGATGCGATTTGCGGTTTTTTGCGGAGCATAGAAAAGACCCTGAGACACTTTATATTAAATTCGCCCGCTCAAATCAACAGAGCGCTGTCCCAAGAACTCCGGCATACTAATTTTGCCTCAGCTGTACTCTCCAAAATGAGGGGTGGGCGGCGTGGCAGTTCACTGCTTGGGGAATGAGGTGAGGGATGATGTGGTGAGAAGTCCGTATGAGCAACGAGCGGGCATGGATCCTCGAAGAGGAGAGCGACGAGCGAATCGAGCAAGATTTCCTCGCGGGGGAAATCGCAGCGTGACTTCGAACCCCATCTCCCGAGCCTCGCCGGGGGGAGGCCGCGACAGGCCCCTCCCTCTTCATAGAAATAGAGCTACAATCCTCAAGAACGGTGTGGTTGCACACGCAAAAAATATACGTAATAATGAAGTGGAAGCTTGGAATGTCCAAAATGCTGGGGACATATTTCATATCAGCATTCCTCATTCTTGCCATCGCTTTTATCATCTTCCGCGTCATTGTCCGGCGCACGTATCTGAAAAGGGGCCGGTTGACGTTCATCGCCACAGCCCTGGAAAGCCTGATTTGGGGTCCGTTCTTCTGCTTCCCTTACATCTATAACCCTCCCTCATGGCCGGCCTTCTGGCGCCGAGATCAGGGCCAGAATTTGTGGCTCGCATACGCCGCAACGGTTTTAATAGTCCTTGGGTTGGTCCTGGGTTTGACGTCAATGGCCTATCTCGGGTTTCGCCGGTCCTGCGGCCAACAGGTGGACAAGCTCAGACAAACAGGAATTTACGGCTTGAGTCGGAATCCCCAGGTTGTCACCTTTTCTCTTATGATCCTGGGAGTTGTTCTCCGCTGGCCTTCTTGGTATGCCCTGGGGTGGGTGATGATTTTCGCTGCCATGATTCACATGATGGTGCTCACGGAGGAAGAGCATCTCCGCGATGTTTTTGGCGACGAATATGCACGGTATTGCCGGAGAGTCCCCCGGTATATTAGAACCCCAGCTTACAAAAGAGCCGCGTCACAGAATTCGAGATGAAGGAATTAGAAAACGAGAACCAAATAACATATAATGCAAATACTGGAACTTCCGAGGTAGGCCAATGAAGCTGAGCATCTTTTTTGCCGTCCTGGCGGGCGCGTGCGTGTTATGGAACATCGTGACGATCATTCGAATCTATGATGACCTGCGCCGAAGAAAGATTCCCGTAAGCTTCTTCTGGCTGCGAGTCCATATTCCGAAGCACGTCTCCCAGTACAAGAAAATCACCTCCCAGGAACACGGGAAACCCGGGCCTCTTTTCTATCACTGGATCTATTCCATCAATCTGATCTGGGTTCTTGCAATAGCCGCTCTCATCGCAGAGCTCACCTGACTTCCAGTTGAGTTGCGGCCTGCCCCCGGCTGTGATAAATTAGCACAAGTCCCGCGTCCCTCGACCTAAACCTAATGATGAGGAGGCAGCAATGAAAGTCCCATTTTACGGTCACGTCAGGCAGTACCAGAACATCAAGGACGAAATTGATGCCAAAATGCAGGAAGTCATCCTGAGTGGCCAGTATGTGCAAGGCCCCATGTTAAAAAAGTTTGAGGAAGAGCTTGCCGCCTACGCTGGCACCAAGTATGGCATCGGAGTCGCCAACGGAACCGATGCTCTCTGGCTCACGTTCATGGCTCTCGGTCTTGGCACGGGTGACGAGCTGATCACCAATGCCAACACTTTTTTTGCCACGGCCGAAGCGATGTGGATTGCGGGATGCACCGCTGTGCTTGTTGACTGCGACCCCAGGACCAAGTGCATCGACCCCGAAGCGGTCAGGAAAGCGATCTCCAAGCGCACTAAGGCGATCGTGCCGGTCCACCTCTACGGCCAGTGCGCTCCGATGCGCGAAATCCGGAAGATTGCCGATGAATACGGGTTGCTTGTGGTCGAGGACAACGCTCAGGCGATCGATGCTCATGGCGACGATTTTAAGATTTGTGAGCTCTCGGACGCGGTGACCATCAGCTTCATCGTCCAAAAGAACCTGGGCACCTATGGTGACGGCGGCGGAATCCTGACCAACCACCACTATATCAATGAGAGGGTCCGGAAGCTGCGCAACCATGGCTCGAGCAAGCGGGATGTGCACAGCGCCGGATTTAACAGCCGTCTCGACGACCTGCACGCCGGCATCCTGAGCGCGAAGCTCAAGCACATTAAGGAGTGGAGCGACCGCCGGATCGAGATCGCGCACAAATATTCAGAAGGCCTGAGCGGCTGCGACTTTCTCGACCTTCCGTATATCCGGTCGGGTTATCGTCATGTTTTTCATCTGTATGTCATCGAAACCAGGAACGCGGCCGACCGCGATAAAATGTTGGATTACCTGGTCAAGAACGGTATTGATGCGAAAACCCATTACTCAATAGCAATTCATCGGCAGGACGGGTTTCCCTGGGGGAAGAGTGCGCGCCTCGTCAGCCCACTGACCAATGCGGAGAAGAACGCCTCTTCCTGCATTTCGCTTCCCATGTTCCCGGAATTGACCGAAGAGGAAATTCAGTACACGATCAAAGCCGTTTGCGACTGGCCAAAGAACAGATAGAGAAGGAACCATGAGCGCCAGACAAGAAACCTATTCCGTTGCTGTCGCCGGGTTAGGAAAGCGTGGTACTCACCATACGGACGCGCTAGCCAAGAATAGGCGATTTAAACTCGTGGGACTGTGCGATATTGACCAGGGCCGCATGGAAGCGGCCAAGGAGAAATTCGGCGTGACCTATGGCAACACTGACGCCGCCCAGATGCTTTTCGATACCAGACCCGACGTTTTTGTTTTTTGCACGCTGCCGCAAATCCGGTTGCCGTTGATCAAGGCTGGAGTTAAGGCGGGCGTCAAATTGATTGCCTATGAAAAGCCCGTCGCCTTGTCCATGAACGAGGCGCTGGAGATGTACAAGGTGCTCCGGGATGCAGGTGTCAGGACAGTGGTGAGTCATCAGCACCGCTATGGCGAGCACTATCAGAAAGTGAAGGAGAT
>CAZLFV010000088.1:0-11851 GCA_964558915.1 uncultured Eubacteriales bacterium
GGGCGGCCGGACAGTCGGTGCTGGCAGCGTGACCGAAATAATGGAGTAAGCAGATTCAAGCCCGAAGAAGCAAACATGTAAGCCTGGAAAGAAAAGGCAAGAGAGAACAGAATGAGAGAAATCATCACCCTTCAGTGCACCGCTTGCAAGCGGAGAAACTACACGACCACCAGGAACAAGAAGACTCAGACGGAGCGGCTTGAAATGAATAAATATTGCCCCTTTTGCCGCAAACACACTTCCCATAAAGAAGTGAAATAGGCAGGGGCGGCCTTCGGCAGGGCGAAACAAGAGGAAAGAACGTTGGGGAGGTGAGTAGCTCAACTGGCTAGAGCAGCGGTCTCCAAAACCGCAGGTTGCGGGTTCGAGTCCTGCCTCACCTGCCCTTGGTTCCGCTTGAAGGAGAGAAGAAACGCACCACCCCCGGAGACATAAGGAGGCTTCAGCCCACAAGGATTGTTCCTAGGGAGAGAGATTGCCTATGGAAGGAAAAGTCAGATGGTACAAACGCATCTTCCCTTTTCTGAAAGAGGTGCGCACTGAAATCAAGAAAGTCACATGGCCGTCCCGCATTGAGGTGTATAGCACGACCATCGTCGTCATCGTGGCCACGCTTTTTTTTGGGTTCTATCTCTTTTTCATGGACATTGTCTTTTCTTGGCTGATTTCGCAGATCAAGTCCCTGTTTGGATAAAAAGGTATGGAAATGGCAAAAAACTGGTATGTTGTTCATACGTATTCCGGCTTCGAAAAATTCGTGGCCGAATCCATCCGCCAAAGAGCGCTCGAATTGAATCTTCAGGACCAGTTTGGGCAGATTATCATCCCGACCGAGGATGTTATTGAGATCAAGGGGGGAAGGAAAGTCGTCTCCACCAAGAGGT
The DNA here is from genome assembly GCA_964558915.1 of uncultured Eubacteriales bacterium. Taxonomy (GTDB): domain Bacteria; phylum Acidobacteriota; class Aminicenantia; order Aminicenantales; family UBA8522; genus CAZKEW01. Next base: position 885 of record CAZLFV010000088.1, read on the forward strand.
CCTATCCGGGATATATCCTGGTGGAGATGGAAATGAGCGATGAGAACTGGCATCTTGTCCGGGAGACTCCCAAGGTGACGGGTTTTGTCGGGTCAGGGAAAAAGCCCTCGGCGCTTCATCGGGAAGAAGTCGGCCAGATCGTTGAACACATGGAGACGACGTCGGAAAAGCCCAAGCCAAAGCATTCCTTTGAGAAGGGAGAGGCTGTCCGGATCATTGACGGGCCTTTTTTCAATTTCAACGGAATCGTAGAAGAGGTCAATCACGAGAAAAATACTCTCAAGGTCATGGTCACCATTTTCGGCCGGTCCACTCCGGTGGAGTTGGAATTTCTTCAGGTGGAGAAGCTTTAGGAGCAGAGCATGTCCAAAGAAGTCGTTGCCAGAATCAAGCTGGAGATTGTTGCCGGACAGGCCAGCCCGGCGCCGCCCGTGGGTCCGGCGCTCGGCCAGCACAATGTCAATATTATGGATTTTGTCCGCCAGTTCAACGAAAAGACAAGTCGGATGGAAGAAGGGACGATCGTCCCAGTCCTGATTACGGTTTACAAAGACAAGAGTTTTGTTTTCGAGTTGAAAACGCCGCCGGCGTCCTATCTTCTCAAAAAAGCAGCGGGCATTGCCAAGGGTTCGGGAGCCCCGAACAAAGAAAAGGTCGGCAAGGTGACGATGAAGCAGATCGAGGATATCGCCAGGCTGAAGCTGCCCGACTTGAACGCCAACGACCTGGAAAAGGCCAAGAAAATCATCGAAGGCACGGCTAAAAACATGGGATTGGAGATTATCAGTGAGTAAAAGAGGGAAAAAATACGTCAAGGCCAAAGAGCTTGTCACCAAGCCGGAATATACTCTGGAGGAGGCAGTCAGCCTTCTGAAGCAGACGAGCTATGCCAAGTTTGACGAGTCCATCGACTTGGCCATGCGTTTGGGAGTCAACCCGAAGCATTCGGACCAGATGGTCCGGGGCACTGTCGTTCTCCCTCATGGGACGGGAAAAAGCAAGAAGATCTGTGTCATCGCCTCGGGCGAAAAGATCAAAGAGGCAGAAGAATCGGGCGCGGACTACGCCGGAGGCGAAGAGTTGATCGAAAAAATCGGCTCGGGATGGATTGATTTTGATGTCGTCATCGCCACACCGGACGTGATGAGGGGAGTCGGCAAGCTGGGCCGGATCCTCGGGACGAAAGGGCTGATGCCGAATCCCAAGTCCGGAACGGTAACTTTCGACATCAAGAAGGCCGTTCAGGAAACTAAAGCCGGCAAGGTGGAATTCCGGGTCGACAAATCCGCGATTCTCCATACAACGATTGGGAAAATGTCCTTTCCCGAAGAAAAGCTTGCTGAGAATATCAGAGTCTTTCTCCAAGCCGTGATGCACGCCAAACCCCCGGCCGCAAAAGGGAAATACGTTCGCAGCATTTCCCTCTCTTCAACGATGGGCCCTGCCTTGAAGATCTCCGAGGCGATTCTGGAAAAATAGGAGCATGAACGTGAAGCACGAAACGAAGCAAAAGTTGGTCCAAGAGCTAGCGGGGAATTTCAGCAGTCAGAAGACGGTCTATCTCCTGGACTATACCAAAATGACGGTGGCGCACGCGGTGGAATTGAGGAAGCTCCTGCGCAAGAACTCCTACTCGTTTAGGGTTGTCAAAAACCGCTTGGCTCTTCGGGCTCTCAAAGAGGATATGCCGCGCGAGCTCAGAGATTATTTTCACAGGCCGACGGCCATTGCCTTTGCCTCTGACGAGCCGGTGAAGCTGGCTCGCTTGCTCAAAGACTTTTCCGTACAGAAAAAGGTTTTGACCTTCAAGGGGGGCCTCCTCGAGGGACAGCTCGTCCCCCCCGAGAAATTCGAGGAGATTTGCAAGCTGGCATCCCGAGAGGAATTGCTGGGAAAGATCGGCTATCTCATGGCCTATCCGTTGACAAAACTTTTAAGGACTTGGCAAGCCCCCTTGGCGAATATGGGCCGGTTGTTGAGTCAATTAAAAGATAAAAAATAGAGTTGGAGGTAAAAATGCCCAAAGTTCAAACAAAGGATGAGGCAACAAAACTCACTAAGGAACAGTTCTTCGAGCATCTGGATGGTCTGACGGTCCTGGAACTCTCTGACTACATCAAAGAATTTGAGCAGAGATACGGCATTAGCGCTGCCGCCGTGGCTCCCATGGCCTTTGCTGGTGCCGCCGCTGCTCCAGGAGCAGAGCCCAAGGCTGAGGAAGTCAAAACAGAGTTCGCCGTCGTTCTCAAGAACGCTGGAGACAAGAAAATCAATGTCATTAAGATCGTCCGGGAAGTCACCAACCTGGGGTTGAAAGAAGCCAAGGACCTGGTGGATTCCGTGCCCAAGCCGGTCAAAGAAAAAATCACTAAAGAAGAGGCCGAAGCTATCAAGGCCAAATTCGAAGGGGTCGGAGCCACGGTCGAACTTCAGTAACTCAAGGATTTTATGAATATCATTGTTCTTTTCAAAGAGATCAATGATCAATCAATGCTTTTTTCGTGAGTGACCATGCAAAAGGAACAAGAAAGCTTTAATCACCGCATCGAGCGAACCGATTTTTCAAAAATCGGGACGCAATTTCCTATGCCTGACCTTCTGGCCATCCAGAGGCAGTCTTACGCTGAGTTCCTGCAGATGGACCTCTTGCCAGAGGAGCGAAAGGATGCCGGCCTTCAGTCCGCCTTCAAGGACGTCTTTCCCATCTCCGATTTCAAGGAGACGACCCAGCTCGATTTTATCAGCTACTCGATCGGAAATTGGGAGTGCAAGTGCGGCAGGCTCAAGGGGGTGGAAAACTCACGCTCCCGCTGCAAGGGATGCGGGACGCTCCTTCCGTCGGACATCGAGCTGACCGAGAAGGAGATCTGTCCCTATTGCAGTGCAATGAGGAAAATTGAGACTCCTGTCTGCGAGCATTGCGGGGACAGAGTCAAGCTGAAGATGAAATACAGCCCTAATGAGTGTCTCCAAAAAGGCTACACTTTTTCCGTCCCGCTGCGGCTGAAGGTCCGGCTGATCTCGTGGGAGAAGGACGCCTCGAGCAAGTCGAAGAGGCTCAAGCATATTAAAGAGCAAGAAGTGTATTTCGGTGATATCCCCTTGATGACAGAAAAGGGGACATTCATTTTTAACGGCATCGAAAGAGTTGTAGTCAGCCAGCTCCAAAGGTCGCCCGGGGTTTTCTTCCGCCCGGGCGAAGCCAAGGGCTTTTTCATCGGCAAAATCATCCCTTACCGGGGAGCCTGGGTGGAGTTTGAATACGATACCAAGAACAATCTTTATGTCCGGCTGGACCGGAAGAAGAAATTCCTGGCCTCCATCTTTTTAAGGGCCCTCGGGTTCGGCTCTGACGAAGAAATTATCCGCCTTTTCTATAAGGTCTACAAAGTCCTGCCCGAAAACGGCGAACTGTATTGGGAGCTTTCGGACGACCTGGCGGGCAAGACGGTGGCTGACGACGTTACGCCTCCTTCGTCCAAAAAAGTCCTTTTGCCTGCCAGGAAAAAGCTTACTCCAGAGATCATCCAGGAGCTGAAGCAGAAAGGAGTTGCCAAGGTTTCCCTGGCTAAGAAGGAGCTCCAAGGAGCGTATTCACTCGCTTCGATCAAGGGCAAGGTCAAACCGAATGAAGAGCTCGGTGATGTCCAGCTTGAGTTCCTCGCCGGCCGGGGCGAGCCGTTTGAGGTCTTTTATCCCGAACAGGACCGCATCGGACCTATCATTTCCAACACTCTAAAAAAGGACGCGCGCAAAGATACAAACCAGGCTCTCGCAGAGATTTACAGGAAATTGAGGCCGGGAGAGCCGCATACGATGGAGAGCGCGCATAACCTTTTCCATAACCTGTTCTTCAACCCGCAGAAGTACAATTTCTCCAGGATCGGCCGGCTGAAGATGAATATCAAGCTCGGGTTGAACACGTCCATGGACGAAAAGGTCCTCTCTCCCCTTGATTATGTTGAAGTCATTAAGTACCTCCTGCGTTTGCGCCTCGGGGAAGGGACAGTCGACGATATTGACCACCTTGGAAACCGTCGCGTCCGCTCGGTTGGCGAGCTGGTCGAGAATGCCTTCCGCATCGGATTGACCCGGATGGAGCGGACGGTCAAGGAAAAAATGACCATCAGCGCCGACCTGACCTCGGCCATGCCGCAGGACCTCATCAATTCCAAGCCTGTCATTGCGGCGCTGAAGGAGTTTTTCGGCAGTTCGCAGCTTTCGCAGTTTATGGACCAAATTAATAGCCTTGCCGAAATCACGCACAAGAGGCGTTTGAGCGCCTTGGGGCCGGGCGGATTAAGCCGGGAAAGGGCCGGGTTTGAAGTCAGAGATATCCAATCTTCCCACTATGGCCGAATCTGCCCGGTGGAAACTCCAGAGGGCCCGAACATCGGACTCATTTCATCCTTGAGCTGCTATGCCAGAGTTAATGATTTCGGTTTTATCGAGACGCCCTACCGCAAGGTCCGCAACGGGAGGATCGTTGATTACGTTAAAATCGTGCATCCAGGGGACAGCTCCTATAAGATCGATGAAATCGTCGAAAAAAATGAATTCATCAAGGCCGTCGAGCAGCTCAAAAGAGGAAAGGTCAGGCAGCTCCCGGTGGTGGAACCCCATTGTTTCTACCTGACCGCCTGGGAAGAAGAAAAACACATCATCGCCCAGGGGAATACGCCCGTAGACAAAGATGGCCATTTCGTCAATGAATTCGTCACTGCCCGGCAGGCCGGGAACTTCAAGTCTATTCCCCGGGATCAGGTGGATTATATTGATGTTTCTCCGAAACAGCTGGTCTCCCTCTCCGCAGCCCTGATTCCGTTCCTTGAACATGACGACGCCAACCGCGCCCTTATGGGCTCAAATATGCAGAGACAGGCCGTTCCGTTACTGCGGCCCGAGGCCCCCCTGGTGGGGACCGGGATTGAATATCTTGTGGCCAAGGGATCCGGGGATGTGATTATCTGCCAGAGACCCGGAGTCGTCGAGTTTGTCGATGCCGAGAGAATTTTGATCCGGGTCGACGAGAAGGAAAAAGCCAAGGAACATGATGTCGGAACCGACCTCTACATCCTCACCAAGTTCCTCCGGACCAACCAGAATACTTGCATCAACCATAGGCCCATTGTCCGCAAGGGGGATAGAGTGGAAAAAGGACAGATCTTGGCGGACAGCTCTTGTACCGATAAAGGCGAACTCGCCTTGGGCCGGAACGTCCTCTGCGCGTTTATGCCCTGGCGCGGGTACAATTTCGAGGACGCCATTATTGTGAGCGAGAAGCTGATTAAGGATGATATTTTCAGCTCAATCCATATTGTTGAGGAGACCATTGAGGCCCGGGATACAAAGCTCGGCCCGGAAGAAATCACCAAGGATATTCCCAACGTACCCGAAAACGTTCTCCGCAACCTCGACGAGAATGGGATCGTGAGGATCGGCGCCTATGTGAAATCGGGCGACATTCTGGTGGGCAAGGTCGCGCCGAAGGGAGAAACACAGCTGTCTCCCGAGGAAAAATTGCTGAAGGCGATTTTCGGCGAAAAAGCTCTGGATGTGAAGGACGCCTCTCTGTATTGCTCTCCTGGAATTGAGGGTACGGTGATCGATGTCCGGATTTTTTCTCGCCGGGGAAGCGAGAAGGGGCCGCGGGCTAAAGTGATTGAGAAGGAAGAAATCGCCAAGATGAAGCGGAACCTGGATGACGAGATTAGCATTCTCGAAGGAGAAAAGGCGCGTCGGATAAGATCCTATATCAAAGGCGAGGTCCTGGACAGAGACCAAAAAATGTCCGGCCAGACCCTCGCTAAAGGCACGAGGCTGACCGAGAAGATGCTTGACCTCATCGACCCAGAAGATTATGCCAGGCTAAAATTAGAGGAGAATGAAGACCGCGATGCCAAAATCAAGGATATCGACAAAAAGGTTCGGCGCCAGATTGATGCACTCCGGGCGGAGTTCAAAGACAAAGTCGATACGATAAAAAAGGGCGATGAGCTGTCTCCGGGAGTCATCCAGGCCATCAAGGTTTACATCGCCATGAAGAGGAAATTATCGGTCGGGGACAAAATTTCCGGCCGGCACGGCAACAAAGGCATTGTCGCCAAGATTGTGCCTGAGGAGGATATGCCCCGGCTCCCCGACGGCACGCCGGTGGAGATTGTCCTCAACCCGCTGGGAGTCCCGTCCCGTATGAATGTGGGGCAGATATTGGAAACCCATCTCGGATGGGCATCCAAGTTTCTGGATCTCTGGGTTTCGACTCCCGTTTTTGACGGGATCTCGGAGAAGGAAATCAAGGAGATCCTGAAGAAGGCTGGGTTGCCCGAATCCGGCAAGACGCCTCTTCATGATGGAATAACTGGAGAATTGCTTGACCAAGAAGTCACCGTTGGTAACATTTATATGATGAAGCTCTACCATCTTGTGGACGATAAAATCCATGCGCGCTCGACTGGACCTTATTCCTTAATCACCCAGCAACCGCTGGGCGGCAAAGCGCAGTTCGGAGGTCAGCGCTTTGGGGAAATGGAAGTCTGGGCCCTGGAAGCCTACGGCGCGGCCTTCACTCTCCAGGAGCTTTTAACCGTCAAATCGGATGATGTCGAGGGCCGGGCCAAGATCTATGAGGCCATCGTCAAAGGCGATCTGGATTTTACTCCCGGTCTTCCCGAATCCGTCAATGTTCTCATCCGTGAGCTCCAGAGCCTCTGCCTGAACGTGGAACTGGAAAAGGCAGAAAGAGACGAGATTTTGCCCTGGGGAATTGAAGTCCCCCCGGCTCTGAAAGGAGGACGCTAATGGAACCGAGGCCAACCACAATTTCAGTCAGGTCGAAAGTCGATTTCGACAGAGTCAGGATCAGCATTGCCTCTCCGGAAAAAATCAAGAGCTGGTCGTGGGGGGAAGTGACTAAGCCAGAGACCATCAATTACAGAACGTTCAAGCCCGAAAAGGACGGGCTGTTCTGCGCCAAAATTTTTGGGCCGATCAATGACTATGAGTGCCTCTGTGGAAAATACAAGCGTATGAAATACCGGGGGATAATTTGCGAACGATGCGGCGTCGAGGTCACCAAGTCCAAAGTGAGGCGCGAACGCATGGGCCACATCCAGCTCGCTTCGCCGGTGGCCCATATCTGGTTTTTTAAAAGCCCGCCGAGCCGAATCGGATTGGTCTTGGATCTTTCAATCAAAGACCTGGAAAAAGTCCTCTATTTTGAGTCTTATATTGTTACTGACCCCGGCGACACGCCGCTCAAGGAGAAACAGCTTCTCAACGAAGAGGAATACAAGGAGGCTCAGGAAAAGTACGGGAACAAGTTCGATGTTTCGATCGGAGCGGAAGCAATCGACTCTCTTCTTTGTGAAATCGATACGACTAAGGAAGCCGACCGCCTCAGGCGCCTGATGAAAAAAGAGTCGTCCCAGCAGAGAAGATTGCGCTATGCCAAAAGGCTAAGGGTCTTCAAAGCCCTGAAGAAATCGGGAAACCGCCCGGAATGGATGATCCTGAAGGTTATTCCGGTCATCCCTCCTGACCTAAGACCCCTGGTGAGGCTGGACGGCGGGCGGTTTGCGACCTCTGACCTCAACGACCTTTATCGGAGAGTCATTAACCGCAATAACCGCCTCAAGAAACTCATCGAGCTCAAAGCTCCGGAACTCATCATCCGAAACGAGAAAAGGATGCTCCAAGAAGCGGTTGACGCTCTCTTTGACAACGGGAAAAGAGGCCGTGTCCATTTGGGAGCCAACCGTCGTCCTCTCAAATCGTTGAGCGAAGCCCTCCGCGGAAAGCAGGGCCGTTTCCGGCAAAACCTCCTGGGCAAGCGCGTGGACTATTCCGGACGGTCTGTAATAGTTGTCGGCCCCGAGTTGAAGCTCAATCAGTGCGGGCTGCCCAAGAAAATGGCACTTGAGCTTTTTAAGCCATTCATTTTCCATAAGTTGGAGAAGGAAGGGTTGGTCCCGAGCGTTAAGATTGCCAGGGAGTGGCATGAGGCAGAGCGGCCCGAGGTCTGGGACTATCTAGAGGAGGTAGTGAGGGAGCATCCGATTCTGCTCAACCGCGCCCCCACGCTTCACCGCCTTGGGATTCAAGCCTTTGAGCCCATCCTCATCGAAGGAAAAGCGATCCAGATTCATCCTCTTGTCTGCGCGGCCTTTAACGCTGATTTTGACGGGGACCAGATGGCCGTGCACATTCCCCTTTCTGTCGAGGCCCAGGTCGAGGCTCAAACGCTGATGCTCTCGACTAATAACATCCTTTCGCCTTCTCATGGAAGGCCGTTGACGATTCCAAGTCAGGATATGGTCTTGGGCTGTTACTATCTGACCTTGGAGAAGAAAGGGCAGAAGGGAGAGGGTCGGATTTTCTATTCTCCCGACGAAGTGCTTCTGGCCTTGGAAAACAAAGAGATCAGCCTCCAGGCTCGCGTGAAATTAAGGTTTAAAGGGCCGTTTATGAACCTGGCAACCTACTATGACGACCAGGCTATAATGACCTGCCCGGTGACCGAAATCCAGAACAAGCTGATCGATACGACTCCGGGAAGAATCATATTCAACAGCATCCTGCCTTCGGGGATCCCATACGTCAACGGCATGCTGAGGAAGAAGGGGCTAGAGAACCTTGTTTTCTATACTTATCTCAAGGTCGGGCTGACCCCCACCATCCAGATGCTGGACAAACTGAAAGAGACCGGGTTCAACCAGGCGACTCTGGCCGGATTTTCACTGGGTATTGACGATTTCATCATTCCCAAGGAAAAAAGCTCGATTGTGGAAAAAGCCCAGAAAGAAGTCTTGGATATTGAAAAACTCTACCGGGACGGGACCATCTCCGCTGGTGAGCGGTTCAACCGCGTTGTCGAGATCTGGGGAGCCGTCACGGACAAAGTCTCCTCTGCCATGATCGACGAGATGAAGAGGGTCAGTTTCGAAAGCAACGAACTCAACCCGCTTTTTGTTATGGCCGATTCAGGTTCTAGGGGAAACAAGCAACAGATCCGACAGCTGGCTGGAATGCGTGGCCTGATGAGCAAGCCTTCTGGAGAAATCCTCGAAACGCCCATTGTTTCCAACCTGCGCGAGGGATTGAACGTCATGCAGTACTTCATTTCGACGCATGGCGCCAGAAAAGGGTTGGCCGACACCGCTTTGAAGACAGCCAACTCCGGCTACTTAACCCGTAAGCTTGTGGACGTGGCCCAGGAAGTGATCGTTGATGAGCACGATTGCGGTACCCTTAAGGGAATCAATGTGACCGCCATCGTCGAGAACGGCGAGATCATCGAGCCATTTGTGGACAGAATCGTTGGCCGAATCGCTCTGGAGAAAGTGGTTAATCCGGATACTAACAAGGTGATCGTTGCGCCGAACCAGGAGATTACAGAGGACATCGCTCAGCAATTCCAGAACCTAGGCATTGAAAAGGTGAAGATCCGCTCCGTCCTGACCTGTGAGGCCAAGAGAGGAGTTTGTCAGCTCTGCTATGGCCGGAATATGTCCAGCGGAAGCCTCGTCGAACTCGGGGAGGCCGTGGGTATTATCGCCGCCCAGTCCATCGGAGAACCGGGCACGCAGCTGACAATGAGAACCTTCCATGTGGGAGGGATCGCCATGCGCGGAGCGGAGAGGTCGAAGCTTGAAGCCAAGAACGACGGCGTTATCATGTTCAACAACCTTAAAGGTGTCCAGAACAAAGAAGGCGTGCTGGTCGTCTTGAACCGGAACGCGAATATCGCCATCCTCGACCATCGCCGCCGTGAGGTTGAGCATTATCAAGTCCCGTATGGAGCAAGGGTGTTTGTCAAGGACGGTGAGGCCATCAAAGCTCGCCAGCCGTTCGCCGAGTGGGATCCCTTCAACACCTTCATCCTGACCGAAGACGCCGGCATTGCGGAATTCCATGATGTTGTCCTGGGCGTGACCATGGAAGAAGTCCAGGATGAATTTACAGGCCTCATTACCCAGGTCGTCATCGAACCCAAAGAAGAACGGATGCAGCCCCGAGTAGAAATCATCCACACGACCAAAAAAGACAAAAACGGAAAGCCGCTCATGCTCAGAAGGTACTATCTTCCCTCGGGAGCCAATCTTGAGATTAAAGACAGGCAAAAAGTCTTTGCTGGGGACATTTTGGCCAAGATCCCTCGCGAGGTCGCCCGGACCAAGGACATCACAGGGGGATTGCCTAGAGCGGAAGAGCTCTTCGAGGCACGCCGGCCCAAGTATCCGGCGGTTATTGCAGAGATTGACGGGATTGTCCAGTTCGGCGGGTTGGTGAGGGGCTACCGCAAGCTCGTCGTGACGAACGAAAAAGGCGGTGAAAAGGAGTACCTCATCCCCAAAGGCGCCCACTTGAGCGTGGGTGAGGGAGAGAAGGTCAGAGCCGGCACACCACTTATGGACGGGCCGGTGAATCCTCATGACATTCTCCGCGTGCTGGGAGAAAAAGAGCTGGCCGAATACCTCCTCCGTGAAGTCCAAGAGGTCTACAGGCTCCAGGGAGTAACCATCAACGATAAGCATATCGAGACCATCATCCGGCAGATGCTGCGCTGGATTAAGGTTGAAGAAGTCGGGGACACGGAATTTCTCGTTGATGAGCAGGTCGATAAGTTCATTTTCCAGGAGGAGAATGAAAAAGTGATCAAGAAAGGCGGCAAACCGGCCAAGGCCCGGCCGCTTCTTTTAGGCATAACCAAGAGCGCTCTAAGCACGGACAGTTTTATCGCTGCTGCTTCGTTCCAGGAGACGACTCGGGTCCTGACGGAAGCCAGCCTTTACGGAAAAGTGGATTATTTGAGGAGGCTCAAGGAAAATATTATCATGGGAAGGCTTATTCCCGCGGGCACAGGCTACAGGTACTACCGGGATGTCGAGCTGAAGGAGTCTGCCCAGGCAGAAGAAGAGCTGGAAATCGAGGCCTCGGTCCGGGACTCCTAGGACCCTAACCTCCTT
>CAZLFV010000089.1:0-11705 GCA_964558915.1 uncultured Eubacteriales bacterium
ACCGAAGCGACCATCTTGCCGCACGTCTCTCCCAGACCGCTGTAATGGCGGGCGCCGCTCTGGCCGTCGCTCATGGAGACGACTCCGTAGAAATGCTTGAGGCTGGCGGTGATTTCTGAACCGCCCGTATCATGATGCTTGAGCACGGGCACATTGATCAGCTTAAGGTTCTGGCTGTAGCCGTTTCCTTGCCAGATTCCTTCCCGAAGCTCAACTCTGTGGCCTCCGGTCGTGGTGAAACACGGATAGGAGACATTTTCGTACTTCCGGTAGCCGTTGGTCGCGTGGTCGTTTCCGTCGATGAAAATTCCCCGAACCGGGTCGAGCAGGAACGCCGAGACGCGCGGGTCCCTGAAAATACTGTTCACCAGGAAGAGAAAGCTGTGGCTCTCGTCATTGGCGTTGGCGTGGACGGCGGAATCGCCATAGCTTGAGCTCGTGTCGCAGTTGAGGCTTCCCCGGCCCTGGCCGTTTTCAAAGATAACGACCTCGCCCCTGAACCCTTCAGGATGGTCGAGGATTCTCCGGACAAGGCCTCTGATGACGTCGCTATTGGTTGCGCCCCGGTGCTTCCACTGGGCATTGACCTTGATTAAAACGATGTCATCCGGAGCGATGAGCCCGGAGGTCCCGGCGAGCGGGTCGCCCTTGGAGCTACCGTAGAATTTCAATCCCGAATCGGCCATGAGGTAAAGGAGTGAATCCAGGCCGACATGATAGTCGGGGTGCGCGGGGTCGAAAAAAGGGAAGTCGGGGATGTTTTTGACCCAGAAAATATCATTCAGGATAGCGGCGGCGGAGATTTTTCTTAAGTGGCGAAAGGAAACGAGGTAAGGGGCGAAGACTCCGGCGGCGACACTTTTAAAAAAATCGCGGCGGCTGATTCCGTGGCTCTGACGGCGCACTGTCATGACGGCCTCCTCTTTCGGAACGACATTTTACCAAAATAACTGTATTATTTCTATAGAATTTATATATTTAGTAGAATTTAGGCTCTTTTTTCGTGAAATTGGGGACGCAATATCAATTTCCGAATTTCATAGAAGATAAGGCACCGTCAAAATAGGAAATTGATATTGTGTCCCCATATTTTGGCGGTTGCAGGCGGAGGCTTTTGAGGACGTCTCCGAAGCTTGATTTACTTGAGCCCGACCTTTTCGAGCAGAGTGCCGAACCGCGGATCATCACGAAGAGAGTCGAGCTTGGGGTCGACCTTGAGCAGGATTATCCCGGTGGATTTTTCCTCGTAGGCCTTCTCCAGATATTCAAAAGCCCCGTCTGTGTTGCCCAAGCCGGCAAAAATATAGGCAATCGAATATGCAGGAACATAGGTCCTTTGTGATTTTTGGATTAGCTCGTCAAGAATCCTCTGAGCGTCTTGCCGATTCCCTGCGGCGGCATGGGCATAGGCAACATCAGGAAGATAATGCCCACCGGGACCAGCCAGCCCATTCCCCTTTTCGAAGTTCCGGAGCGCTCTTTTAAAAGACTTTCTCCCAAGCTCCGCCTCGCCCAGAAAGACAGGTCCAAAATGGGAGTCCGGAGCCATTTTGAGAATCTCTTTTGAGGCTTTGGCCGCTAAATCGTATTGACGCGAATAAAGATAAAGACTGGCGATGGAGGCCCTGACGGGGATAGAACTCGGGTCAAGCTCCTTGGCCTTTTCAAATTTGGCCAGGGCCTCCTCAAACCGCCCGAGACTTACCAAAAGGGATCCGTAGTATTGGTAGGCGGTGGCATAGTTCGGGTTGAGTCCGATGGCCCAGTTGAAATCAATCTCGGCGCCCATCCAGTCCCAGTCATAGTTGTACTTGATGAAGGCCAACGCCGCATATCCTTCGGCCAGAGCGCCGTCGATTTCCAGCGCCTTTTCCGCCGCCTCTTTAGCCTTGGGATACGCCATTCGAGGCGCAAGGATATCCATCCGGGCAAGCAACAGGTAGGCATCGGCGATGCCCGAATAAGCCAGGGCAAAGTTCGGGTCCATGGCGACGGCCTTCTCGAAAAGTTCGATGGACTTTTTGAGGCCGTCTTCCGTCCGTGTGTTCCAATGGAGCCGGCCCTCTAAGTACAGCGCATAAGCGTCGGGATTTTGGGTGTAGCGCTTGACCAGCATGTACTCCTGGCCGGCGACAAGCTCAATCCGGAGCGCATTGACGATCGCTCTGGAAATATCATCCTGGATGGTGAACAGGCTCTCCAGTTTGCGGTCATATGATTCGGCCAAAAGATGAGAGCCGTCCTTGACATTCACGAGCTGGACATTGATCCGGACATTATCCTTTTCTTTTTGGACGCTCCCTTCAAGGATCGTAGCGACATCGAGCTCCTTCCCGATTTCCCGGACGTCCTTCTCCACATTTTTATAGCGCATCACCGAAGTCCGCGAAATGACCTTCAGCTGAGCGATGCTCGCGAGCTTGGTAATCAAGTCTTCGGTGATCCCGTTGCAGAGAGATTCCTGGTCTTTTTGCGGGCTCAAATCCTCGAACGGCAAGACGGCGATAGAGCTTTTATATTTCGCCTCCGCTGTTTTTGGAGCGCCGGGCAGTTCCCGTTTCGGGCCGATGAAAAGAAAATAGACGATGGCAGCCGCTCCCAGCACACACACAAGGGCGGCCGCCGCCACCCAGAGAATCTTGCGACGAAATGGCACAGTCTCGCGAATCTCTGCGGTGATATCCCCTGTGGATGGAAAGTGCCTGGCGATCGCTTTCAGGTCTTTGAGAATTTCCCCTGCCGACTGGTATCTTTGCTCCCTGTCTTTTTCCAGGCAGCGGAGAACAAGCCGGCTCAGCTCCTCAGGAATCTGGGCGTTGCGCTCTCGGGGGTCTGGCGCTTTCTCCGTCTTGTGCTTCATGGCCAGGATCAACGGCGTCTCTCCTTTAAAGGGCGGCTCGCCGGTGACCATTTCATATAGGATTACGCCCAGAGCGTAGATGTCCGACCTTTGGTCAGCCTCCTTGCCCTCAAGCTGCTCCGGGGACATGTAATCCGGCGTGCCGATGATGACGCCGGTATCGGTGATCCCGCGTCCTTTGACCGACCTGGCGATCCCGAAATCCATGATCCGGACGTTTCCATCGCGGTCGATCATGATATTCTGGGGCTTTAAATCGCGGTGGATAACGCCCAATCTGTGGGCCTCGGCCAGACCCTCCGTGATCTCCGCGGCAATATGGACGGTTCTTTTGGCTGTGAACTGGCCGATCCTTTTCAACAGGTTTTTCAAGTCCTCGCCGGAGACATACTCCATGCTGATAAAAGTCGTGTTCTCCGCCCGGCCAAGGTCGTGCATCCGGCAGACATTCCTGTGGGAGACTTTGCGGGCCAGCTTCAACTCATTCCGGAATCGCTCGATGATGCTCTCGTCAGCAGCGATCTCGGGGTTCAGGATTTTGAGGGCGACGTGTTCTTTGATTTCAGTGTCGTAGGCCCTGTAAACCCGGCCCATGCCTCCTTTGCCGAGTTCCTCGATGACTTGATATCTCTGCGCAAAGGTGGTCCCGACGCTCAATCCCGGGGCGGGAGTCTCGATAGTGGCCGTCTGGGTGAAGGAATCCGGCGCCTGTGGAATGATAAGCTGCGTTCCACACCGATTGCAGAAGCGGCTTTCGGCCGGGTTATCAAACTGGCAGCGTGGACATTTCATGAGACGAAACCTTGCGGCGCGAAATCGCTCTCAAACTAAAATACTGGGGAATAAAGAAATAGTCAACTTGGACTTGTTGAGGCAGGTGCGCATCTGCTATAGTTTTACTGAAAATGAACAGCCAATCGGGAAAAAAATGCCGAAGGCTCTTCTCCGAGAAAAGAGTTTCTCTCGCCCCAATTTTTATTGCCCTTCTTTTGGCCTCGGGGTTAGCTCTGCATCAGGCTTCTTGTCCGAATCTGCAGAGTTTCTTTCAAAAGGAAAACGTCTCGATTGCAGTCACGGATTCAGGCCTGGGCGGGCTCTCTGTTATGGCCGAAGCGCTCAGCAGAATGAAGGACTCCGGCGTTTTTAAGAGAGTAGATTTCGTCTTTTTCAACGCCCTATTTTCCCTGGAAGGCGGCTACAACAGTCTCAAGACCCGGGCAGAGAAGGTCCGGATTTTCTCGACCGTCCTGGAAAGCCTCGAGAAGAACTTCCATCCCGACCTCATCCTTATCGCCTGCAATACGCTTTCCGTGCTTTATCATGACACCGCTTTCTCCCGGACAACGAATATCCCGGTTGTAGGAATCGTGGAAGCCGGGGTCGAGATGATCGCTCAAGGCCTCGGCGGCGAACGGGACTCTAGGGCCATCATCTTCGGAACCCCCACGACCGTCTCCGAGGGGACGCATAAAACAAACTTAATCGAAAAGGGTTTTGACCCGGCCAGAATCATCGTCCAGTCTTGCCCGGAGCTTGAGAGCTACATCGAGAAAGACTATGGCGGTGATGAGACAGAGATGCTCATCGCGGCCTGCGTGGACGAAGTCCTGCAAAAAATTCCAGCGCCCAGGCCTCCCCTTTTGGTGAGTCTCAACTGCACTCACTTCGGGTATTCTCTCCCCCTCTGGGAAAAAGCTTTCCGGGATGCCGGAGTGAAACCGCGAGCGTTCCTCAACCCAAATTCCCGGATGATTGATTTTCTCTTTCAGGCGAAATACAGCCACCGGTTCCCGAAGACAGAAACGACAGCAGAGGTGGTTTCTAAGGTCGAAATCGCCCCCGAGAAAATCCAATCCCTCGGAAAATGGCTGGAGAATATTTCACCGGAAACGGCAGAGGCGCTCCGGCATTACAAATTTAACCCTACACTTTTTTAGCTCCATCCGCTCATTTTTCAAATAAAAATATAAAAAAATGGCATTTTCATGTAACCTTTTTAGGGAGCCTAAGTCTATAGATATGAGCGGGAAATAACTGGCCCGGCAAGGAAGGAAGAGTGGATCAGTCAACAGACAACCGCTTGATGGAAGAGGTCAGAGACGGCAGGGTCGAAAAACTGGCCGTTCTTTTTGAGAGGCACCAAGTTATGCTTTACAACTTCTTTCTCCGCCTGACAGGAAACAGAAACGCCAGCGAAGACCTGGTTCAAGAGGTCTTCTTCCGCATCCTTAAATATAGAAAAACCTACCAGGGCCAGAGCAAGTTCACCGTCTGGATGTACCAGGTCGCGCGCAACGCCCACGTCGATCACCTGAGGAAGCAAAAACCGGAGGTGCCCCTCGATGAGCAATTCACCGAGATCTCGAGCACCGAAACTCTCCCGGCCGAAAAAATGGACGCTGAGATCGATGTCGCTCTCCTGAGAAGAGCGTTGGACCAGCTTCCCTTGAAAAAAAGGGAAATCCTCCTTCTCAGCCGTTTCCAGGAAATGAAATACAAGGATATTGCCGAGCTTCTCGGGTGCAACATCGGCTCGGTCAAATCTGCTGTCCACAGGGCGATCAAGGACTTGGGCAAGATCTATTGCCAGCTTCAGGGAGGGATAACCCTATGACCTGCGAAAAAATAATAGAACAATTCGCTGATCATCTGACCGGTGACCTGGATGAAAAATCTCTGGCCGAGGTCCAGGCACATCTCTCCTCCTGCCCCTCCTGCCGGGAGGAGCTTGAAAGCCTGAGCGCGATCTGGACGAAGCTCGGTGTCCTGCGCCTTGAACTCCCCGGCCCGGCGCTCCGCCAACGTTTTTACTCGATGCTCGAAGCCTTCAAAGAAGGGCTGGGGGAGGAAGAAGAACAAAAGGCGAGCATCGGTGAAAGGGTTTCAGCCTGGCTCGGGAATCTCATGCCCCGACGTCCCGTCTATCAACTCGCTTTGTCGATCCTGTTTCTCGCCATCGGGCTGGGAGGAGGATTCTTGCTTACGGAGCGCTCCCGAACGGCCTCCAAGATCGAAGTTGCCGCTCTCACCCAGGAAGTGAAGGATCTGCGCCAAACGACGATCATGTCTCTCCTGCAGCAGAAGTCTCCAAGCGACAGGCTGATGGGCGTGAGCTGGAGCACTCAACTCCAGCAGCCGGACGAGAAGATCATCGCCACTCTCCTCGAAACCTTGAATCACGATTCCAATGCCAACGTCCGCATAGCCGCCGCTGAGGCACTTTATCTTTTTTATGATCATCCCCAGGTCAAAGACGGACTCGTTCGCTCTCTTGCTCTGCAGACATCTCCTCTTGTCCAACTTACGCTGATCGACCTCCTGGTCGAAATCCGGGAAAGACGGGCGGTGGAGGCCCTGCGCATCCTCATTCAAAACGAGAAGCTTAATCCTCGGGTGAAGAAACGCGCTGAGTTGGGCCTTGCCCAGCTCAGCTGAACGAAAATAAACTCTAACCATAAGGAGGACAAAATGAAAACAGCGATTAAACTCGCAGTCCTAGTCATTCTCCTGCTCGCTGCAGGAATAGTGATCCCGGCCCAGGAAACACCCCCTGACCGGGCGGTTGTCAGCTTCAGTAACCCCACCAAGCCCGGAACGGTTCGCGTGGAACTCTCCGGAGGAAGCATCCTTGTCAGAGGCTATGAAGGAAAAGAGGTCATCGTCGAAGCCCGCTGGAGAGAGAAGCTCCTGACTGGAGAAGAGCGGGGGCTAGGGGGGCTACGAGAACCTAGAGAGCCGCGGGAACCCAGAGAACCTCGGGAGCCCAGAGAAGGTGTGGTTCCGGTTCCTCGTCCTCCCGTACCTCCTGCTCCTCCAGTGGCTGAAGAAGAAGAGGAAGAGGAACTGGACCCGGAACAGAAGGCCAGGGAAAAAGCGCTGGCTGAAAAAGCCAAGGGAATGAAGGCGATCAAGGTGGAATCCACGGGACTCACCATCGAGGAGGAAGAGAATGTCATCCGCGTGGAGACAGAATCGTGGAAGAGGGCGGCGGACCTGATCATCCAGGTCCCGTTTTCTACCTCGCTCCATCTCGAGTGCGATATGGGCGGCACCATCACGGTGGAACGCGTCGACGGCGAGATCGAAATCGAAAACCCCAACGGCGCCATCAACCTGAACAATGTCTCCGGTCCGGTTATCGCGGAAAGTGATGAAGGAGAGATCAGGGCCGTTTTTGGAAAGGTCAACCCGAGCAAACCAATGTCCTTCGCCACTGTGAGCGGCGACATCGACATCACTCTTCCATTCGACGCCAAAGCCAGCTTGAAAATGGACACAGAGGATGGAAAAATCTTCACCGATTTCGACATCAAGCTGACGCCGAGCCAGCAAAAGAAAGAAGAGGACGAGCGCAAAGAGGGCGGCCGATACCGACTTACCTTCGAAAAAGCGACATTGGGCCTGATCAACGGCGGCGGCGTGCAAATTCAGCTCAAGACATACGAAGGCAGCATCTTTATCCGGAAAGCGAAGTAAAAGGCGAGTTCAGGGAAGTTCGGGGACGGTTCTGTATGAGGACCGTCCCCATTTTTGTCAGTCGGCTTGACAGAGATTTTTTCGTTTTCCTACAATTTATCAGGTTCATCAGGATGCATTAAATATGCATATTTACATTGTCTTTGCCCACCCCAGCAAAAATTCATTCACCCACAAGGTGCTCCTATCCTTTTGTGCGGGGCTTGCGGAGACCCATCACACCTATGAAATTGGCGACTTGTATGCGTTGAATTTCAAACCTGATATGGATGAGGAGCAGTACAAGCGAGAAATGGATTGGGACCATCCGCTGGCTCCCGTTCCCGAGGATGTGCTCGAGGAGCAGGAAAAGGTCAATCGCGCGGACGGGCTTGTTTTCATCTATCCTGTGTGGTGGAGCGACTGCCCGGCCAAATTGAAGGGCTGGTTCGACCGCGTCTGGTCCTATGGATTTGCCTATGTTTATGGCGAATCAAAGGAGCGAACTTCACAGGTCAAGCCAAAAAAGGCGCTCGTTATTTGTCCTGCCGGCCACACCGTCGAACTACTCAACGAAACCGGAATTGCCCAGAGCATGCGCTGCATCATGCTTCAGGACCGACTTCAGAACGTGGGAATCCGGGAAGCCCACATGGAAATTCTTGGCGGAATGACGGAAGGAGGCGAAGAACAGGCCCGGAAAAACCTGGCTCGCGCCTATGAATTGGGAAAAACGTTCTTCAAATAAAGCCGCGGCTCTCAGGCCTTCTCGAACATAACCAGCAAGGCCCTTTCGCCAGGCGCGATCCGTGCCTTGTGTTTCTCCCCCTCCAGAATAAATAGGCCATCTCCCGCCCTGTATTCGATGACCTCCCCGTCATACTCAATGGTCATCCGGCCTTCAAGCACATAACCGAGGTGCTCTTTGACGCACCAGTCCTTTTCGAAAAGTTCATCGCTGAACTCCAGGAGGCGCAATTTTTTCCCTTCGGCGACAAACGCCTTGAAGCGGAGCCCGGGCGCCGGGCTTTCCCAGGCCACGCTGGCAAAATCGAACCGCTGATGATTCATTATGTCTCTCCTCGACACAGCCGATTATCTCTCAATCGAGTCTCATTCTACCAGCTTTTTTGGAGTTTTAATCCCGGTCCGTTTTGGTGTAATATATGCGCCTAATTTTCCTTGAGGAGTCCATCATGATTCTCAGGTCAATCATCAGTCTGGGGCTGAGCGCGTGGCTCGTCTTCACTCCTGCCCAGGCCCAGAACAAAAAGGTGTCCTTCGACGGCCAGGCAGCTTATAGTTACATCAAAGTCCTGGCGGCGGACGAGATGCAAGGACGGAAGAGTGGCGAAGCGGGCGGCCGGATGGCCGCCGAATACATCGTCTCCAAGCTCAAAGAATGGGGTCTTGAGCCGGCCGGCCCGGGGGGAAGTTATTACCAGCACCTGACCTTTGAATATCATGCGGTCGAGCGGGGCGCTTCGCTCGATATCATCAGCGGCAAAACAAAGCGCGAATTTGTCTATGAGGATGATTGGCGGGTTCTGAATTATTCCGGGTCGGGCCAATTTGCCACAGACATTGTCTTTGTCGGCTACGGTATTTTCGCGCCGCAAAAAGGATACGATGACTATTCCGGCGTGGACGTCAAAGGCAAGCTGGTGCTTTTTTCGGCCGACACTCTCCGCAAGTTCGAAGAGACGCTTAAAGAAGAAGCCCGGTACATGAACCGGGTCAAGGCTGCCCAGGATCACGGCGCGCGTGGTGTCCTGACATTCCGGGCGGAGAGTCAGACGACGATGGCCTATCGTGACATTCTCAGGTCCCTCAAGAAGGAGGTTTACAACCCAGACTTCGTCATCATCTCCGTTGAGATGAAGGTTGTTGATTTTATTTTTAAACACCTGAAAACAGAGCTTCGCTACCTTTTCCAGCAAGTTGAGGCGACCTCAAAGCCTCAATCCTTCGATACAGGCGTCCGGACTTTCGTCAACATCACTGCCGTCTATGATGAGAAAAGGCCGACCCAGAATGTCCTGGCCAAGATTTCCGGGACCGACAAGAACCTAAGGAATGAGTGTATCATCCTCGGCGGGCATATGGACCATCTCGGGGTTAACATGACCGGGGATGTCTTTAACGGCGCCGACGATAACGCTTCGGGAACGGCCGTAGTTATGGAGGTGGCCCGGACGATGAAGCTCAGCCAGTTCAAGCCCAAGCGAACAGTCGTCTTCGCCCTATGGGCTGCAGAAGAGGCGGGGCTCGACGGCTCCAAATACTACACTGAAAATCCTATCTATCCGCTTGAACAGACGGTGGCGTATATCAACCTCGATATGGAGGGCCACGGCACCGGCAAAGTCAATTTCAGCGGGGTTTATTATGCCCCTGAAATCTGGGATCTTCTGAAGGCGCGTCTTCCCAAGGAGATCAGCGCTAACGTTATTCCAAGCCGCGGTGGTCCCGGGGGTTCAGACCACACCCATTTTCTCTCCAAGGGCGTGCCAGGGTTTTACGTCATGACCCAGGGCGCTCATTTCAGAACCAACAAGGTCGGAGATGTCATCGATATGATCAAACCCGAGGTTGTGCAGAAAGCCGGTGATTTCGTCCTGGCAGCCGTGGAAATTCTGGCTTCCGAGCCGAAAGTACCGATTATCGCGGAGAGACGGGCGAACTACTACTGGAAATATGAAACAGTGATCAATTATGAGATCCCTCCGCTCGATAAGGCTATAGAAGCTCACAAAGACGTTCAGGACCCGGATGTGGATTTCCAGCTGGCCGTGGTCAGCGCAAAAGAAGGGTTAACCGGTGACGGCTTGAGGGTCGAGGTGATGAACAATCTGCTCGACGGCCTGGAAAAGATTAGGGCCAGCAAAGGGCTCTCGCTCTACCAGGGCGCGCCGAGCCGTTTTACGATGATGGGGATGGGACGCCTGCCCCGCAAGACCACGGTCCTACCCGGCCTTCACGGGATCGCCTCCTTCCGGGACGATTTAAGGTGGGCGGATGTCTTCTCCAAGCAGGGAGTCGTCTTTGTCTTTCTTGATAAGCCGGGGCTTTTTTTCGGCGACAAAGGTTTGAGTGACGAAGGAAAAAAGGTCATAGAGGCCTTAGGCAAGGCCAACCTTCTTCTAACGGTCAAGGGAGCGGACGCTGCGCAAACAAAAATCCTGTTGGAGAATACCAAAAAGCCCCTCTTTCTTGAAATGAGCAGCCTGCCCGACAATGATGTCATCGGTCTGGTGAAAAAGACGAATTCAGCGATCGGCCTGGTCCTGGGCAAGGAAGAGGAAGCGGCTTCATATTTCAGGAAACTCGATGAAGCGAAAAAGGTGGCGGGAACAGAATATCTCTCGATTGTCACCGAGAATTGCCTCTGGAGCAACGCCGGAAAAGAGCAAATGATCAAGCTGATCGATGAGCTCCTTAAGGCCAAATATGAGAGTGACGACCTGGCCAATCTTTTTTCCGCAACGTTCATGAGAGTGCTGAGCAAGGTGAGACCTGAAGAAGCGGTCCGGCCCGCTGCATTTATGCCGTTCTAATCCGGAACTGCCCTTGACAATGCTGATCTCGCAGCGATATATTTTCATCGGAATGGGCAGATTGAATCAGGACCCAAAGAGGTACCGAACACCTACTGGGAAATGCGCCGAAAATTCAAAAAATTGAAGTATCCATTTATTTGGACGATTTTCGGGATTGTGGCCGTTGAGTGTTCATGTAATTTATTGAAACAAAATGGTTTAATGGCGAGTGCGCTGGCACGGAAATTGCTGATATAAAATTGGTATATTGGGCGTCATTAAAGGAGGTGAAGCACGAAAAAGTCAAAAATAAAAAAGCCCGCAACGTATATATCCAAAATGGAAAAGCCAAGAAAGGAGGCTGCATTGAAAACAAAAACACTTATTTTGACGATTGTATTTTTGGCGGCGCTTGTTCCTCTGGCCTTCAGCCAGTCCAAGGACACCGGGTCAATCCAAGGCATAGTTTTTGACCAGGAGAACGTGCCTCTTCCCGGCGTGACGGTGACTCTAACAAGCCCGAGCTTGATGGGCACAAGAACCGCCGTTACAGACACCTCAGGTCTTTACCGTTTTCCCGCTCTTCCTCCCGGGATGTACCAAGTCAAGGCCCAGCTCCAGGGCTTCAAGACGTATATTCAGGAAAACATCCGCCTCCAGACGACCATCCGCCTGACCATCGACATCATCATGACTCAGAGCACAGTGGAAGAGGAAGTCATGGTGGTCGCACAAGCGCCGACCGTGGACACAAAATCTACCGAGACCGCTTCAGTCACCTTGACTAGCGAAATTCTGCGGAACATCCCCTATAACCAGTTTACCTCTAATATAGTAAACATGGCTCCTGG
>CAZLFV010000090.1:0-11578 GCA_964558915.1 uncultured Eubacteriales bacterium
TGCCTTTGGGCCCAACCGTGTTCCTGTATATTCCCAGGTTGACATTCTCTGTCAACGTTCTGTATTTCTCCTCGCTTTCTCGGACTGCCTCTTCGGCCCGCTTGCGCTCGGTGATATCCATCAGCTCGGCCACTGTCCTCGTTTTCCCCGCTGAATCCTTGAAGATGGCGGAGCTAACTTCCACGCGTCTTTTTTCACCGTTTTTCCTGACAATATTAAACTCATACTGGGGCGGGCTCTCTTCCCCTCTTTGCCTGCGGATATAATAGTCGGCAACAGTTTGTTTGCTCTCGCCGTCGAGAAATTTGCGGAAGTCCTGGCCGATGATTTCATCGTGTTCATATCCCACGATACGAGAGATCTCATCTTTGCAATAAATGAGTCTGTAGGCATCGTCGACAATAATAATTCCTTCATAAGAGTGTTCTACGACAGAACGAAACCGTTCCTCGCTTTCTTTAAGAGCATCTTCGGCGACCTTCCGCTCTGTGATATCGACCATCGTTGTTCGGACTCCAACAATTTTGCCGCGACGATCCCGTTCCAGGGCATCATCAATGACGACATAAGTCCTGGAGCCGTCTTTTTTCAAATAGACTCTGTTCTCCGCCCTGGAGATTTTCTGGTTGGAAATTTTTTGCCGGAAGCGTCTCTGCGCCTCTGCCCGCTGCTCCGGCAGGACAAAGGCAAAGATCGACGGGCCCAGCATCTCTTCTTTTGAATATCCCAGCATTTTTAATTCTGTCTGGTTCACGTCAGTGATAATCCCGTTGATGTCCACGGTATGATACGCCACCGGCGCGTTTTCCCATAATTCTCTGAAGCGCTGCTCTTTTTCCCCCAGCTCCTCCTCTGTTCTCCTGAGGGCGGTGATATCGCTGCCGCAGACCATTAAGGCAATCATTTTGTCCCCATCATAAATGGGCGCCGAGTCCATGGCCATTTTCAAATATCTTGTTTCTCCGGACTTCGTTTTGGCCTTGACCTCGATATCCGGCTGAGGATGGCCGAGAAATTCCTGAGTGAGAGCGAACAATGATTTGGCGATGCTGTCTTTTGTTAAGAACTTGACGATAGATTGACCGACGATTTCTTCTTCGGAATAGCCGAAGCTGCCGAGAATGGTTTTGTTGGCAAAGAGTATTTTTCCCTTGCGGCTGAGGATAAGAACTAGCTCCTTGGCGTGATCCAAAAGGAACTTATAGATGTTTTCTCGGTCTTGAAG
The DNA here is from genome assembly GCA_964558915.1 of uncultured Eubacteriales bacterium. GTDB lineage: Bacteria > Acidobacteriota > Aminicenantia > Aminicenantales > UBA8522 > CAZKEW01. The sequence goes on from CAZLFV010000090.1 coordinate 1,226, forward strand.
CACCCTTTGGGCCAATTGCCGTTCCCTTTCGGCCGCGGCCAATTTGCGCTGTCCTGAGCGTGGGCCGCAGAGGTCTTGAGCGACCCCATCCGTATCCCCTTTGTCGTCTCTCATTTTTTTCCTTATCTTAGCTAGCTCTTTTTGATTTTCTTTCTGCGTATATAATCCAATGCACTGAAGGGATAATTAAACAAATCTTTCGAGCGGAAATAAATCACCGCCCGGAATGATTATAGGGGTGATTTTTGGGGCGTTCTTGTCACCCGTATAGAGGAGGGAGCTGCGAGAACCTATTCATCATCCGGTACTGGATGGCCTTGGAGACATGAGCGGCGGCAATTGACTCCTCTCCGGCGAGGTCCGCGATCGTCCGGCCGACTTTCAGAATGCGGTCATAGGCAGCGCCAACTTTCCCTCAAGTTTAATGTTTCGGACATCACGATCTACATCTGGGAGAAGAACTGGGTCGAGCCGTCGTTGGCCCAGATTCCGAAAATAATTAAATTCCTAGGCCACGACCCGTTTGAGGAAGAAACGGAGAATTTGGGAGAGAGAATACGTGAATAAAATTCAAGCATCTCCTTGTTCAAGGAAAATGTCTCATAATAATTAATTTGAAGCGCGGGTCGGAGCGCAGGATTTTGTAAATCGGGTCAAGACTGTAGTAGGGCGCGTCTGGATCGCGCGCGTCCAAACATTTCTCCAGCTATTCCAGGGCTAGATCTTTTTCCCCGGCCTTCGTATGCAGTTCCGCAATCCACATGGTCGGCACATAGGTTTGCCTGTAACGGGATGCGAGCGGCTGCGCTGCCAGGCGCATCGCCGCTGGATACCCACCCTGGACGTAGCCGCGATCCAGGGCGCTCAACGACTGACCCTCGATCAGCTCCCTCGCAACGCAGGTCTGGCCCTCCGCCTCACCCACCTCGTGAATGTTGCAGATGTTGGAATGGTTGAGCTTGGAGGCCATCCGAGGCTCGCGCAAAAGCCTGGCTCGGGCGGTCTCGTCGGTGAGGGTATCAGCGGGAAGGACCTTGAGCGCCACTTCGCGCTCGAGCCGCTCGCCCCGTGCCCGCCACACCTCACCCATCCCGCCCGCACCGATGAAGGCGACGATCTCGTACGGAGCCAGGCGAGCGCGTGGAGTCAAAGGCATCGCAGCTCAGCCCTGCGGGAAGTTCAACCGCCGGCGGTACTCCTGCCAGCGTGGGTCGGACCGCCAGTAGGGGTCATCTCTCATGGTCCAGGGAAGCCAGATGTGACGGTACTCAAAGGCCGCGTCCAGCGCGCGCAAAGCCTCCTGCCGGTTGCCCAGAATCGTCTGGATCTGGTACAGGAACAGGCTGAACCTCGGGTAGTCCTGGTGCTCCATCGAAGCCACAAGCTTGAGTGCGTCATCCTTGCGGCCTGAAAATGCGAAGTCCTTGGCGAGGGCGTATCGCCAGTCGGGGTTCACGCCAGCCAGTTTCTGGTGGACAGCGATCGCCTCCGGCCACTTTTCCCTTCGTCTGTGGACCTCCCCGAGGACAAAGAGCGCGTCCGGCAGGTTCGGATCGATCTCCAGCGCCTTTTCGGCTTCCACCTTGGCCTTATCGAGATCGTCCCGCCCGAGGTACTTCCACCCGAGCCACCCAGTGTACAGCGGCGTCAAGGGATCCAGCTCGGCGGCCCGCTTCGCCTCGGCCAGCGCCTCGTCTTTGCGCCCAAACAGGCCGAGGTACCAGCCGTAGTGGGAGTGCGCCTCCGGGAGGTTAGGGTTCAGCTCGATCGCCCGCTTGAACTCCCGCTCGCCCCCGGGCCAGTCCCAGTCGTGGTACATCTTGATGGCAGCAAGCGCGAGGTGGGCCTGGGCGAGGTTGTCATCCAGCTCCAATGCCTTGAGCGCGGCCTCGCGAGCGCAGGGGAAACCCTCATTGGGCGGCACTGTTCCACCCGGGCCGTGGTAGAGGATCGGGTACGCCAGCGCCAGCCCGGCGTACGGCAGAGGATCGGTCGGGTTCTTGTCGATCGCCTCTTGGAGTAACGCGAGGCCCTTCGCGTAACCCTCGGGCGTCTTCTTGTACAAGTAGAACATCGCCTTCAAGTAGGCCTCGTAGGTCTCCGGGTTGACTGGCCGGGCGCTGGCCAGACGGGCGCGCTCGGTGGGAGTGACGGCAGCGCGGACCTTGTCGGCAATCGTACTGGCGATTTCGCCCTGCAAGGCCAGTACGCCCCGCAGGTCGCGTTGGTAGCTCTCCGCCCACAGGTTCTGCTCGGACGAGGCTTGAATGAGCTGTGCAGTGATGCGCACCTGGCCGGCTTCGCGCAGGACCGAACCTTCGATCACTGCGTCCACGTTCAATTCCTTGGCGATCTGCGGCAAAGGTTTCTTGCTGCCCTTGTACTGCATCATCGAGGTCCGCGAAATGACTTTCAGGGCGCTGATCTTGGCCAGGTTCGTGATCAGCTCTTCGGTCATCCCGTCGGCAAAGTATTCCTGCCGTGGGTCGCCGGAGAGATTGGCGAGCGGCAGCACGGCGATGGAATCGATGGCTTCGGCACGTCTCGTAAACAGGCTCAGTGCTACCACAGCCATTATGATCGTCAAACCGGCTCCGCCTGCATAAAGAATTAACCTCTTTCTCCTGAGCAATCTTGCTTTCCTCACTCTTGCCCTAATCTCTTCGGGCACTATTCCCTCTGATATGGACCTCAGATCATCCAACAGCGCCTCCATGTGCTGGTATCTCTTATCCGGATTCTTCTCCAGAGCCTTGCTCACAACTTGCTCTATGGACATGGGAATCTCGGCCCTTAAATCTGTGATGGGCTTGGGTTTCTTATTCAAAATGGAATACACAACAGCCTGATCACGCTCCCCCTGGAAAGGCAGTTGACCACTTAGCATCTCATATAGAACCACACCCAATGACCAGATATCTGTGCGCTGATCAACCTCTTCCCCTCTTGCCTGTTCGGGAGACATGTAGGCAATCGTCCCCATAGTCATCCCTTCCTTTGTTAACAGGGTCCCTCCCGCCATCCTGGCCAGTCCAAAATCCATGATCTTCGCCTGGCCTTTCTCAGTCACCATGATGTTGGCGCTCTTGATGTCCCTATGGACAACTCCCTTCTTATGGGCTTCCTCCAAGCCTTCCGCTACTTGTGTGGCAATCCTCAGGGCCTCATCCAACTCAAGCGGTCCTGACTCAATCTTCTTCTTTAAGCTCTGCCCTTCTACATAGACCATTGAAATGAAGGTCTTCTCCTCGGCCTCGTCAACTTCATGAACAGTACATATGTTGGGATGATCCAACGCCGCAGCCGCCTGGGCCTCTCGCAGGAATCGTTCCTTGACCTCCGGGATATGGGTCAGCTCTGGCGGCAAAAACTTGAGGGCGACTGTTCTTTTTAGCTTTGTGTCCTCGGCTTTGTAGACGATACCCATCCCCCCTCGACCCAGCTCCTCAATGATTTTGTATCTTCCTCCAACAGTGCTTCCCTTTTGCAGCCTTTCTGGAGGTGTTATCAGGGTCTTGGTAATAGATATTTCTTCAGCGGATTTTAAAGGCGCCGCACATTTACCGCAATAAATTGTATCGTCTGGATTATCAGAATGGCATTTGGGGCATTGCATAGCCCTTGTTCCTTTGCTGGTTAAAAGAATAACACCAAGGGAAAAGCGCGTCAACTCGGCGAAGGGCAAATGCCATGCCGCGTGCTAACTAATCAATAGTACCTATCGATCATCCGGTACTGGATGGCTTCGGAGACGCACACAGGGCTGATATTATCCTCCCCGGCCAAGTCCGCTATCGTCCGGCCGACTTTCAGAATCCGGTCATAGGCCCGGGCGCTAAGGCCCAGGCGCGTCACAGCCGTCTCCAACAGGTTCTGACCCTCAGTGCCAACCTGGCAGAATTTCTTAATCTCTTTCGTCCCCATCTGGGCGTTAGCATAGATTCTCTTCCCCTGGAATCTCTCGAGCTGCCGGGCCCTGGCCCGGCTGACGCGTTCCCTGATTTTCTCGGAGCTTTCGCTCTCGCCCCGCGAGACAATATCCCTGAACTTGACCTGGGGGACTTCCACCTGAATATCGATGCGGTCAAGTAGCGGGCCGGAGATCTTGGAATAATACCGGCTTCTCTGGGCTTCCGTGCAATCGACCTCTGACCGGGCCAGCCCCCGGAAGACGTCCTCGCAGGGATTCATGGCTGCGACAAGCATGAAAGAGGAAGGGAAGGTCAGGCTCATCGAGGCCCGGGAAACGACGACTTTTCCGTCCTCAAGGGGCTGCCTCAAATCCTCGAGCACCCGGCGGCGGAATTCGGGCAGCTCGTCAAGAAAAAGCACTCCGTGATGGGCCAGGCTGACTTCTCCAGGCCGGGGGATGACACCGCCGCCGATCAGTCCGGCATCAGAGATAGTATGATGAGGAGAACGGAATGGCCTCGAGCAAACGGCGCCCTTATCCCGGAGAAGCCCCATGGCGCTATAAATCTGCGTCACTTCGACGATCTCGTCAAAGGTCATCGGCGGAAGGATCGAGGACAGCCTTTTGGCCAGCATGGTTTTCCCGGCGCCGGGCGGTCCGATCAGCAAAACATTGTGAAATCCCGCAGCCGCCACCTCCAGGGCGCGCTTGACATGCTGCTGGCCCTTGACCTCGCCAAAATCTCCGTCATACGCGGGCGAGGCAAGAATATCGTCCAGCGAATGCCGGCAGGGCGGGATGCTTTCCGGCTCGTTGAGCAGACGGATGACCTGGGCGAGGTCGGTGAGGCCGTATACGTCTACCCCTTTGACCAAAGCCGCTTCCAGTTCGTTTTCCCTTGGGACGACAATCCCTTTGAACCCTTTTCTGAGCGCCAGGAGAGTCGCGGGGAGAATTCCCCGGCCCGGCTTCAAGCGGCCGTCGAGAGCCAGTTCACCCATGAACAGATATTCCCCGAGTCTCTCCTGCGGAATAACCTCCAAGAAGGCCAGGAGGCCGAGGCTAATAGGAAGGTCAAACGAGGAGCCCTCCTTCCGTCTATCCGCTGGAGCCAGGTTTATGGTCAGCTTGCGGGAGGGAAACTCGAACCCGCAGTTTTTCAACGCCGCCCGTACCCGTTCCTTGCTTTCTCGAACCGCGGCATCGGGTAAACCAACTGTGACAAAACCAGGCAGGCCCGGAGAGACATCTACCTCAACTTCCACCAGATAAGCCTCGATCCCGAGCAGAGCGGCGCTGGATATCTTGATGAGCATTGTCCACTTACTGTAAAGACGAACCAGAGAGGCCGGTTATATCAGGAAAGACAATGATGAAAGGAATAAGCAGAGGAGCAGTGTCTTATCTGCTTCAGGAAGCATCCGGCTTTTTCGGCTTGTCCAGAAACTCGCGGGACAATTTCTCCAGCTCTGCCTCTATTTCTTCAAGGGTCCTGAGCTTCATTTTTCTAATGCGGACATCCGTGTCCTCGGCCGGAAGGACAAACTCGATCTCTTCCTCTCTTTTCGCCGCTTCTTTAACGGCTCCTGGAGCAGACTTGCCTTCAGCGGCCTCACCCACCCTTTGAGGCAGGATGCCGAGCACTTTTTCCTTGACCCCGGGAACGGTCAGTTTGACCACTTCTTTGAGGGTCTCAAACACGCCGATGCCGTTGATCGCCGAAGCTTCAACAAAAGGCAGGCTCTTGGGGTTGAGCAGCTTATTGAACGTCTCCACAGGGATGAGGCTATCTAGGTCGCGCTTGTTATACTGGAAGACCAGGGGGATGGAATTGATGTCCATGCTCAGGTGGACCAGGTTTCGCCTCAGGTTGTCAAAGCTCTCCAGGTTGGCGTCCAGGAGCGGGATTTGAGAATCGGCCACGAAAACAATTCCGTCTGCTCCGCGCAGGACGCTCTGACGGGAGGCCTCATAAAAGATCTGGCCGGGCACGGTCATGAGCTGGAAATGAACTCGATAGTTGTCGATCAACCCGGCCTTGACAGGCAGGAGGTCAAAAAAATAGGTCCTTTCCGTATCCGTTTCCAGGCAGACGAGCTCGCCCCGCGAGGTGGGGTCCAGCTTGAAATAGATATAACGGAGATTGGTCGTTTTCCCGCTCAGGCCCGGCCCGTAGTAAACGATTTTGAGAGCCAGGTTCTTGGTGATATGATTAACAAAAGCCATTCCTGTTGTCCGTTCTATTTAATGCCTAACACACACCCGGGATGAAGTCAACCCTTCCATTTAGTCGCTCATTTCACGGCCAGATGACGGAAGAGCCTTTCGTATTTGCCGATCACTTTGGGCCATGAATAGTTCTCCCGGACATAGGCATATCCGTTTTCTCCGAGGGCCCTTCTCAGTTTGGAATCGGCGACGAGAAGCCCGAGCGCGGCCTCAAACTCTTGAGCGCTGGAATAGTAAAGCCCGCCCTGACCCCGGAGGCAGTGCTCCTTGAGGGGTGCGGCCGCCTCCTGAACGAGGATCGGAGTCCGGACGGCCAGAGACTCGAGCGCGGCCATGCAGAGGCTCTCCAAACGGGAGGGATGGACGGTCATTTCAGCCGAGGCCATGGCCGCGTTTTTCTCTGGCGTCGAGAGAAAGCCCAGATACTTGACCCTGGGATGAGAAGGCAGGCTCATCAGGAGATTTCCGATCAGGACAAGGCTGAGCTGCGGGTTCTTCGGGCTCGAAGCAAGAAAATAATCCAGGAGCTCCTGGCAGCCTTTGCCCGGCTCGACCCTTCCCGCATAAAGGATAAACGGAGGGACAAGGCCATGTTTTCGGCAAAAACCCGCGGTCTCGACTTTCTTCGGAATATCGATGCCCACGCCGACAACGTCCTGGTATTTACCCTTGAGCGAGAAATGGCGGGCCAGCAAATCTCGCTCGGACTCGGTGTTGAACAAGAACGCGGAAGGCGCGGCAAAGACCTCTTTCATGATCTCGAGGTACAAAGGAGGCTCATCATGGGCTGTGGGAACGAGAGTCTTCTTCCCCTTGATTCTCTTCATCCCCCAGTAGGTCGGATAATAAAGGTAGGTCAGGAAAACAAAAAAATCGTGATCCGCCTCCTCCCTCTCTAAAGCTTCGAGAAGACCGGGTACGCATGGCCCCTGCTCGTCCAGCCATTCCCATTCGTCTTTCTGGCTGTGCTCATGAGAAAAGATCCAACTCGAAAAAGCATTAAAAGAATCCATGTCCCTCTGTTTTTGAACCTCGTACCGGCTGACCGCGACTCCATTCAGGCTCGTCCTGCCGGCGGCAAATTCATTCCTCCAGGAAGTATATTCCCTGGCGCAGGTTGTATAGACCGTTATTTCATGGCCCGCCGCAGCAAGCCGTTCGCAAACGAAGCGGCAGAGAAGCTCGGCCCCGCCCAGGACTTCCTGCCCGTATCTCTGGACGACAAAAGCGACTTTCATTTTCTCCGCGGCTCCCTGCTCGCCAGGCTCTCCAGGCAGCCAAGCAGAAAAGGCTCCCTTGCCTCCGCCTTGAACCTTTCGAGTCTCGAACGCTGGCCCCCGACCAGCTTCTCCCGAACGTCCTGATTATGGGCGACGAGATCAACAAGCTCGGCCACTCTATCCACTTTTTTTTCATCAAGCAGGATTCCGGCCCCCTCCAGAGTATCAGGAACGGCGGTGGAATTGAAAGCGACGATGGGCACATCGAAAACCATGCTTTCCACCAGAGGAAGACAGAACCCTTCGTGCTCGCTCAAAGAGAGGAAAACGCCGGCGGCTCTGTAGATGGCAAAGAGGTCCTCGTCGGGAACATGGCCGGTAAAGCAGATCTCATCGGGTTGAAGGAGGAAATCGTCGGCCAGCCGGACCAGGCTCTGGTAATAGGCGGGAAGCGAGGACGTTTTGCCGACAACAATCAACCTCACCAGGGGCGAGATATATTTCTTGTAATAGAAGACGACTTTGATCAGGTCTTCGATTTTCTTATTGGGAACGACGCGTCCGACGAACAGGATGTTGGTCCTCCCGTCTTTGAAGAGCTTATGGACAAGCGGATTGATGGGCCGATCATACTTGGCAAAATCCACGAAAAGGGGAAAAACGCGGGCATCTTTGAACCCGAAGTCGGCGAGCTCCCGAGCGTTAAAACGGGAATCGGCCAGGCTGAGGTCGACGATCGGGGCGAGCGCACGGAGTTCTTCCCGGCCGAGGCGGGCCAGCCGGACCATCTCGTCGCTGAAACCGCGGAAAAAATCCGGGGGCGTTATGTTATGGTAGATGATCATCTTTTTGCAGGGAAGCCGGCGCAACGCCTCGGTCAGGGGCGAGGGAAGAGCAAAATGGAGGATGGCTACGTCAGAGGACGCCGGCGGCGGATAGGCCGAGAATTCTCTGGATTCTCCTTCCAGCTCCCGGTCGCAGGTGAGCCGGTAAATATCCGAGGAAAAACCCTGGGACCTCAAAAACCGGCGCAGATAAGCGGCTTCGTCCCCGATGGCATCGCCCCGATGGAAGGCGGGGACAAGCTGATCAACTCTCATGCCCCGGCCACCTCGCGGAGATAATCGAGGAGAATCCGGCTGACATTTTCGCGGCTGTACTTCTGCAAAGCCTGGAGCTGTCCCTGAACGATAGCCCGGCGCAGCCCGTCATTTCGCTGCAAAACATCGATCAGGGCAGCGATGCGGATAAAATCTTTCTCGAGGAGCAGCACACCGCTGCCGTTCATGGTTTCCGCAACCGCGCCGGCCTTGTATCCGATGACAGGAATTTTCTTATAGAAGGCCTCAAGAATGGGGACGCCAAAGCCTTCGTGTTCGCTCAAGCTCAGATAGATATCGGCGGCTTCATAGCAGGCCACAAGCTCGGGAAACTCGATGTGTCCGGTGATATGGACGTCCTGGAGAGAAAGTTTGTGGACCAGTTCCTGAAGCCCGGCCAGGTATCTTTCCGTTCCGCGGTGGTCTCCGGCCAGGATCAGCCGTGATTCAGGATTGAAGTATTTTTTATAAAAATAATAGACCTTAATAATATCCTCGAACTTCTTGTTGGGGATGGCCCGGCCGACAAAGAGGAGCGTCGTTTTGTCCCCGGCCAAAAGTCTCCGCCAGACCGGGTCGCCCTGGCCGTCGAATTTCGAAAAATCCATGAGAATGGGCAGAACGCCCGTCCTGGCATATCCCGAAGCTTCGAGCTCCCGGCGGTTGAACTCCGAGTCGCCGAGCGCCAGGTCAACCTTGTCCACGAAGAGCCGAAGCTCCAGCCTGCCTTTATAGCACTCCCTGGCCAGGATGCGGTGCGTATCGACAAAAAATTCATGGGGCGTGATGTTGTGGTAGATCATGACCTTCTTGTCCGGGACGCGGAAGAACATCTTGGATACGGGAGAGCCTATGGAAAAATGAAAGATGACCACATTTTCCGGGGAGCTCACCTTCTTATAATCGCGGTAATCCCGCCGCTCGCCAGCCATCCTGGGGTCAAAGAAGCGGGTGAAGATCTCGGAGCGATAACCTTGTTCGCGGAGGATCTTCCGGATTTCGATCATCTCGTCTGAGATGGCGTCGCCGTAGCTCAAGGAGGTGGCGAATTGATGGACTTCCATCAGGCCGTTTTCTCCTTTTCCAATTTATCGATGAGGGCAAGGTATTTACTCTCGATAATCCGCCAATCATAGTTGGCGTTGAAATATTTTCGGCCGTTCTGGCCCAGCTCACGGCGAAGCCGGGACGAGCCAAGAAGGAGCGTCAGGGCTTCCCGGAATTCCGGGTAGGTCTCGTAGAAGAGGCCGCCGTTGGAGCGCAGGCACTGGCCCTTAAGCACATTGCAGAGGGCGTTGGCCAGGACGGGCCTGCCCACCGCCCAGGCCTCAAGGGTGACGATGGAGAGGCTTTCGTAGAAAGAGGGCATCACCAGGAGGTCGGCGCCATCGAGAGCGTTGAACTTGTCCTCGTCTCCAACGAACCCGAGGTAGAGGATATCCGGGTGAACAGGAATGCTCATTATCGTTTTCCCCGCCAAGACGAGCTTGACCTCCGAGCCAGTCTCCTTTTTATAGCGGCTGAAATAATCGAAAAGCCTGGGACAGCCCTTGTTTTCATCGACTCTGCCCAGATACAGTATATATGGCCCTTCAACCTTATATTTCCGCCGAAACGCCTCCCCGGAGTAGCGCTCGGGAATCTCGGTTCCAACGCCGATCAAGTCCGAAGGGACGGGTTCGTTGCCTGACACGGTTTGGATCATCGCCCGTTCCTCGATCGAGTCGTAGACGATGGCTCGCGGCTTTCGCAAAAGGTCTTTGAAGATCTGGAAATGAATGATCGGGTCCTGCTCTGCCGTGGGGACAAGGATGCTTTTTCGGGGGACGGCGTGAATTCCATGGTAGGAATGATAGTAGCGGAAAGAGAAAAAGACGAAATAATCGTAAAC
>CAZLFV010000091.1:0-11503 GCA_964558915.1 uncultured Eubacteriales bacterium
CGTCTTTCTTGAACACCATTCCGTTCTTCATCACAAACTGCACGTTGCGCAGCGCGTCGATGTCGGCGAAGGGATTGCCGGCAACGGCGATGAGGTCGGCGAAAAATCCCGTCTTGATCGGACCGCGCTGGCTGATGATATCCGCGGCCTTGTAGCCGTTGATCGTCATCGCCCGCAGAATGTCAGCCTGAGGGATGCCGGCTGCTTTCCATGTTTCGAGGAAGTTGACGGTCAGCTCTCCGCGGCTCAGCCACTCGCCGGTCTTCGGATCTTTCATCCGTTCGTTCCAGTAATCCATATCGGTTGAAAAGGTGAGGGGCACCTTTTTTTCCCAGGCGTCACGCAAATTTGCGACCGTCCGCTTGAACGCGGCCTCACTGCCCCGATAGACCGTGAACGGCGTGTCCGTTCCGGCCAGGAAAATGCCCTTCTCGGCCATCTGGCGGTGGTGTTCCGGCGTGAGGGCGTTGTTGTGGGCGATGATATAGACCCCGGCGTCGATAGCCCGTTGTGCGCCGTCAGCCGTCTGGACATGGCCCTCGACCTTGCATCCGCCCTTGGCGGCCTCGCGGATGGCCAGCTTGATATCGTCAACAGAGTAGCCCCAGGGCTTGCAGTCGATGCACAGTTTGATCGTCCGGGCGCCGAAGAGCATGTTCTCCCGGACGGCGCGCACGATCTCATCCGCGCTGTTGGCGTCGATGTATTCGGGGAACATGATGTTGTGGTATTTGTACATTTCCGGCGTTGGCCAGAACTGCCCGCCCGTGCTGCCGATCATCGGCCCTGACGGGATCACGGTAGGTCCGGGCAGCCACCCCTGCTCAATGGCCTGGCGGAGCGCTGCATCCGCGTAGAGGGCGTTGTTTCCCACGTCCCGGACGACGGTAAAACCCGAGTTGAGGAGCTGCATGCCGTTGGCTGCAGCCTGAATGGCGCGCAGCGGCGTCGAGTCCGTGATGTAGGTGAGATAGTAATAATTGTTCTCAGGCTGTTCCTTATAAGTTATGGCCATGTGCGTGTGGGCGTCAACGAGACCGGGCAAGACCGTCAGTTGAGACAAATCGATAGCCGTCGCTCCGGAGGGAATGGTAAGGTTCGAACCCACCCCTGTGATCCTTTCGCCCTCGACGAGGATCAGCTGATTGGTCGAGGCTGTCCCCGTCTCCGGATCGATAAGCCGGCCGGCTTTGATTGCCGTGATGGGCGATTTCTGCTGCCCGACCGACAGGCCGGCAGCCAACACCGCCAAAATGGAGCAGACGACCGCAGTACGCATCTTCATGATGACCTCCTCAAACATAAGTTTTGGTTTCCCGATCTTTTGCCGATATCATCCCGTTTTAGGGACAAGGTTTTGCATTCTACACTTGGCAACGCAAAACGCATCTTCGTTGCGGTTTTCACCATTCCCATCGCCCGGAATCATACTCTCATTTCAAAAACACGGTCAAGATGTCTTGCTTCCAGATACCCATTTTGTTAGAATCCCCAGAGGACTCCGCCACAAGGCGATTCCCTCATGAAAGCCATGAAAAGGGTTGTTCATAAATCCCATAATTTCACTGAAGCCGAATTGTGGGACATCAAACAGCAGGTGCGTCTGAGCCCTGAGGAGAGGCAAAAGGCTGCCAAAGAGCTTAAATCCAGAGTCTTTGGGAAAAATACGAGAGATGTTCGAGATCGCTAAAAAAACGAAATGAAGGCATCTCATTTTTCTCCCGATATCCAAGAATTCCTCTTTTTGCTTTCAATCCACAAGGTTAGATACGTTATCGTTGGGGGTGAGGCCGTAATTTATTATGGTTTCGCCAGACTAACTGGAGACGTTGATTTCTTTTTTGAGCCCTCAGTCAACAACGTTCAGAAGCTTTATCGGGCGCTTGATGAATTCTGGCAAGGGTCTATCCCGGGAATTCGATCGCCTGATGAACTTATGTCTCCTGGTGTTATCATCCAATTTGGTGTTCCGCCAAATCGAATCGATTTGGTCAGCTCCATCACAGGCGTTTCTTTCAAAGAAGCCTGGAAATCCAGAACTCGAGAGAAAGTCAAGATCAAGAAGCGCCTTTATCCGGTTTTTTTCATCGGTCTTGATCAACTCATAAAGAATAAGGAAGCCATCAATAGACCGAAAGACCTTGACGACTTAAGGTATCTGAAGGCGGCAGCGAAAAAAAGATAAAATAGGCAGCAAGAGGTGGGACTGAGGGGACGAACTACGGGGGGATTAGCCTTGATGTTCTCGCGGCCGTAAGGATGATCACCTCTGCCCAGGAAGCGGGCTTTAAAGTCGCTGTTTAAAAGAGTATAGCAAACTTTCTTTTTCATTGACTTCAATTTTTTGCTCTGCTATAAGTTATGAAAGAAAATAAGGAAGTTATGAGACCGGCCAAAAGGGAAGTTCCGCCTGCCACAAAAAGAGAGCCTTCCGGCTTTAAAGGTTTTTTTCTTGAATTAAGAAAGAAGCGGATGATTGAGATCCTGGCCGGGTTTGTCGGGGGCGGCTGGCTCATCTATGAAATCGTCCACTGGGTTCTGGTCGTTCATTATCATCTTCCGGAAAAACTTCTGGACATAACGCTTATCACTCTCGTAGGCATTCTGCTTTGCACTCTGACCTGGAGGTGGTTTGCCGGCCGCAAGAAGCCAAGGAAATTCAAACCGGAACTCATTTTGATCCCTTTGGTTTTCTCATTGACAATTCTCCTGGATATCAATCTGATCCTTCACTTGAAAGAACCGGCGCGAGAGACCTTTCCGGCCTCTCAATGGAAAAATTCAATCGCTGTGCTACCCTTCGTTGACATGAGCCCTCAGAAAGACCAGGAGTATTTCTGCGACGGGATGACAGAAGAGCTCATCAACCGGCTGAGCAATATCAAAGAATTAAGAGTCCCGGCGAGGACCTCGGCTTTCTCGTTTAAGGGAAAAGCTGAAGATATCCGTGAAATCGGGCGCAAGCTCAATGTCGAGAAAGTGCTGGAAGGGAGTGTCAGGAAAGAAGACAGCCAGCTCCGCATCACGGTCCAGCTCGTAAACGTTTCTGATAGCTATCATATTTGGTCAGAGACGTTCGATAAAGAGCTGACCAAGGTCTTTGCCATCCAGGATGAAATTGCCTTAACCATCGCCGATAAACTCAAGCTCACGCTCTTAAGTGACGAGCGAGCGAAACTGGTGAAGCGTCCTACTGAGAATCTGGAAGCTTACAATCTCTATCTGCTGGGACGCTATTTCCTTGACAGAGCCTCTGCTGAAGAAGATTTTAATAAAGTTATTGGCTACTTCGAGCAGGCCTTAGCTAAGGATCCAGGCTATGCTCTGGCCTATGCGGGTCAGGCATTATGCTACAGCCAGTTTTGCATAATCGGTTATCTCGCTCCCAACGAAGGCTATCCAAAGGCCATGGAGGCAGTAAAAAAAGCCATTGAGCTAGATGAGGAGCTCGGAGAAGCTCATGCCTCGCTCGGCTATCTCAAAATGATTTTTGATTGGGATCTTGCCGGCGCTGAGCGCGAGTTCAAGCGTGCCCTCAAGCTCAACCCTGGCAGCTTGGATGTCTATATTCCTTACTCAATGTATTTAGCCCTAATGGGAAGATTTGATGAAGCCATCGCCGGATTCAAGCGTATTGTAGAACTTGATCCGGCCGCGCCTGCGAACTATGTTTATCTGGGAGGGTGGGGCTATCAAATGGGGGGCCGTTATGATGAATCCATTGTCCAGATCAAAAAGGGCTTGGATATGGATCCGAGCATTCTTTATGGACAATTATGGCTGGCTTCGGCTTATGCCCTTAAGGGAATGTACAGAGAAGCTGTTGCCCAGGCTGATAAAGTGCTATCTGCCTGGCCAACGCGCGAAGATGTCCAAATTTTCTCGTTTTTAGGATGGGTCTATGCTGTCTCAGGGCAACAAGAGAAGGCCCGGAGCCTTTTGAACCGCATGCTGGATTTAAGAACAAAGCGCTATGTGGATGCCTACCTGATAGGAGAAGTCTACGCCGGCTTGGGAGAAAAAGATAAAGCCTTCGAATGGATAAACAAAGCCTATGAGGAACACGCCGGTCAAATGATTTTTATCAAAGCCGATCCCTGGATCAAGAACCTGCACTCTGACCCAAGGTACAAGGAGCTTTTGAAAAAGGTTGGCTTTGAGAAATAATCGACAGAGCAGCGAAGATTCCCCTCGCAAGAATAAGCACAGGGTAATGATTTAGGAAAAAATAGCTAAATTTCCTATCCCTGGCCGCAAGCTTTTCGTTATTTCCGTTCTTAACAGATACCGAGTCCTTACCCGTAGTTCCTTAAAATGAGAGCTTGACAAAAGCATTAAAAGGCATTAAATTTAATGTATAAAACTTCGAGGTGACAGGATTATGAGACAAAAAAGCATAACGCTTCGTCTTCCCGAAGAGGAATATATGGCGTTTACCGCGATCTGCAATGAAAAAGGCTACAGTAAAAGCGGCAAAATTAGGGAGTTCATCAGGAAAATGGTCAAGGCGGAGATTGGTGAGGTCGAGCTTAGTGCAGCTGAGTGGGAAAAGGTTCGGAAAGGAATTCGCGAGATTGAGCGCGGTCAATTCACTTCATTCGAGAAGATGAAACGTGAACTCGCCCGGAGAAAGCTGGCGAATAAGCAAAATCGCTAATAGGGCTAGGCGGGCTATTGAGTCACTCAGTCTGGAAGCACAGGAAATAATCCTGGAGGAGCTTGATAGGCTCCAAAAAGATCCTTTCTCGGGGAATGTCAAGAAAATCAAGGGCCAAGAAGATATTTTTCGGCTGAGGTCTGGAAGCTACAGAATCTATTTCCGGGTCATTTTTTCCTCGCGTTCTATCGAAATCTTGCTGTTCGACAATAGGGGTGCGATAAAAAACAAAATAATCAAAAGACTTTAGCCGGCATTAATCATCAGGGCGGTGATGCTTTTTAATTGACTTCAACTTTTAGCTCTGCTATATGTTATGAAAGAAAACAGGGAAACTATGAGCTCACCCGATAGGGAAGTTCCGCCTGCCACAGAAAGAGAGCCTTCCGGCCTTAAAGGTTTTCTTCTTGAATTGAGAAAGAAGCGAATTATTAAAATCCTGGCGGGGTTTGTCGGGGGCGGCTGGCTTGTCTATGAGATCGTCCACTGGATTCTGGTCGTTCATTACCATCTTCCAGAAAAACTTCTGGACATAACGCTCATCACTCTGATAGGCACTCTGCTTTGCACTCTGACCTGGAGGTGGTTTGCTGGCCGGGAGAAGCCAAGGAAATTCAAACCAGAACTCATTTTGATCCCTCTTGTTTTCTCACTGACAATTCTCCTAGATATCAATCTGATCCTTCATCTGAAAGAACCAGCACAAGAGACCTTTCCGGTCCCTCAATGGAAAAACTCGGTCGCAGTCCTTCCTTTCGTTGACATGAGCCCCCAGAGAGACCAAGAATACTTCTGTGATGGGATGACCGAGGAGCTCATCAACCGGCTGAGCAATATCAGAGAATTAAAAGTTCCTGCTAGAACCTCGGCTTTTGCGTTTAAGGGAAAAGCTGAAGACATCCGAGAGATCGGGCGCAAGCTCAACGTGCAGACAGTCCTTGAGGGAAGCATAAGGAAAATAGACAACCAGCTTCGCGTCACGGCCCAGCTTGTCAACATCTCAGACGGTTTTCATCTCTGGTCGGAAACATATGATCAGGAGCTCAAAGACGTATTCAGCATATGGGATGAGATCGCCCTGAACATTGCCAATAAACTCAAAATCACGCTCTTGAGTGACGAGCGAGCGCGAGTGGTGAAGCGTTCTACCGAGAATCTTGAAGCTTACAATCTCTATCTTCTTGGACGTTATTTTTATTACAGAACCACTGAAGAAGATCTCAATAAGGCCATTGGATACATCGAGCAGGCTATAGCCAAGGATCCTGAGTACTCTTTGGCCTATGCTTTGCTGGCAGAATGCTATACTGTTATTTACAGTGTTGGTTATCTTGCTCCCAAAGAGGCCTATCCAAAAGCGATAGAAGCAATAAAAAAAGCCCTTGAGCTCGATAAAGAGCTTGCTGAAGCCCACGCCTATCTCGGCTATCTTAAAGCGCTTTTCGAGTGGGATTTCGCCGGCGCTGAGCGCGATTTCAAGCATGCCATAAAGCTCAGTCCTCGCAACGTAGATGTCTTTATTCATTACTCAATATACCTAAGCTTTATGGGAAGATTTGAGGAAGCCGTCGCTGGATTCAAACGCGCCATAGAACTTGATCCGGCTTCGCCGGTGACCTATACATATCTGGGAGGGTTTGGCTATTATATAGCGGGCCGTTACGATGAAGCCATTGACCAGATCAAAAAGGGACTGGACATGGATCCAAGCGATTTTTTAGGACAATTATTTTTAGCTTCGGTTTATGCCAAAAAGGGAATGTACGGAGAAGCCATTAGCCAGGCCGGCAAAATTATCTCTATTTGGCCGACACTCGAAGATGGACTGATTTTTTCGTTCTTGGGATGGATCAACGCCGTCTCAGGCAGGCAGGAGGAGGCCCGGACCTTTTTAGGGCGCATTCTCGATTTGAGAGCAAGACGGTATGTGGATGCCTATCTTATCGGAGCAGTCTATGCAGGCTTGGGAGAAAAAGATAAGGCCTTCGAATGGCTGACCAAAGCCTATGAAGAGCACAGCGGTCAATTAATTTGTATCAAAGTCGAACCTTGGTTTAAGAACCTTCACTCTGACCCGAGGTTCAAGGAGCTGCTAAAGAAAGTCGGCTTCGAAAAATAATCGACGGATCAAGGAGGGGTAAATGAAAAACCCGTTGTTTGTGCTTTTTCTTGTCTTGCTGCTTTGTTTTACTTTTGGCTGCCAGAACAAGGCTGAAAAAGCAGAGCTTGAGAAGTTCAGAGCGCAGGCAAAGTTAGAAGAGCAGAATAAGGAAATTGTCAAAAGTTTCTTTGATGGACTGAACAAAGGAAGCGTTGAGATTATGGATGAATTGTACACTCCCGAATATAGTTGGTACTACTCATCTACAACTCCCAAACCTATGACCAGAAAAGAAACAATAGAATTCTTTGCGGCGTTTCTAAAAGCATTTCCCGATGCCAATTGGACTATTAATGGATTATTTCCTGCAGGGGATAGGGTTATAGCCTGGCTGACCGTCAGAGGAACTCACAAAGGAGAATTTCTAGGCATCCAGGCGACTGGGAATCAGGTTGAGTTCAATGGATTTGATATGTTTCGCATTTAAGATGGCAAAATTGTCGAAGAGAGGGAAGAGACAGATATGCTGGGCCTTTATCAACAACTCGGCATGGAACTTAAGCCCAAGGCAGTTAAAAAATAAGGGAAAAAGAAGCACTGGAAATAAATTTTTTTGCATCGAAAGTTCCTCTCGTAAGCGGGTAGAGAATTGTCATGCCTGTGGAGCGCTTTTTCTATGTGCCGGTCCCTGGGGATCTGATCGGCCTGTTCAGAACCAGTGCCAAAGAATCAGGAACCTCATAGAAGGCCTAGAAATTTTTTGATGTGCCTGGCAAGGACCTCTTCAATTTCAGGGTGTCGGGGGAGAGGCTGTTTCTTGCCGTTTTTTGGATTAAGATAAATATCATGTCGAGAACCATGCCGATACAAAACGCAGCCTGCTTTGGTCAGGTGCTTTATGAGCTCCTTTCGCTTCATACCGTGATTTCTTTAATGCGAAAGTTTGCAGGAATTTCGTCCAGAGTCATCTGATAATAAGCGTCCTTGATATTTTCAATGAGTTCTTGGACTGTTTTCCCTTGAGTCATGATTTCTGGGTTTTCAAGGATTTTTCCCAGCCAGTATTTTTTTCCTTTCCAATAGATCAAAGTCAGATTCCTCTGAACTTTTGCCCTTTTTTTCAAAAGCATCCCTTTCTTTGGAGTTTGCATTTTCTAGATCTAAAAATCAACTCTTTATAATCGATCCTTCTCGCCATAGGGAGTCCAGGCCTCATACTTCTTCATCACATCACTTAAATTGCGTTTAGGGCCCGATGATTCTAACACCTGTCTCACGTATTCCCTATACCCATTTCCTCATGAACTGCACAGTATCTCCTGGTCCCCGCACACTTTGAATTTGACTCTATGTTTTTGCTGTGCTAAGAAATAATCGACGAGATTGGCGAAAATTTAGAGTCCACAATATAAAAAAATAATTTTTATCCAGAGGAGGGTGTTTATGGTTAAAAGAAATTCATTTCTTGTTCCAGGCCGGAGACAGTTTCTCATGAATATTTTGCCGGCCGGAACATTGTTCTGCCTTGGATGTAGCAATTTATTAGCAATGCCAAATGGGCAGGAGAAACAAAAACCGGCTGAAAAGAAACACAAATTTCTGGAAGACTCGGGAATGTCTTTCCAAGAAGTGTTTGAATTCGCCTATCGCGATCATATCGAGCTGATGGAGTTTCTAGCTAAAGAGATAGGCGAGGACAATTTCATAGAAATGTTGAAACGAATCGGAGAGGAATGGGCCAAACGAGAGGCTCAAAAGGAATTAAAAACGCTTCCGGCAAACGACTTTGCTACCTTCCGAGCTGGATTCCGGAAAAAGCCCAACCGCTTCTGGGAAAATGTCATAACTTCTTCTATCGTCGAGGACACGGACCGCGCGATCGAGACAAAAGTGACTGAGTGTCTCTGGGCAAAGACTTATCGTCAAGCCAACGCGGCTGAGCTCGGCTATATCTTATGTTGTTACCCGGATTTCCCCTCCGCCACGGCCTTCAACCCCAAATTGAAATTGATCCGCACCAAGACGCTAATGCAGGGAGATGACTGTTGTAACCACCGCTGGGTCTGGGAAGGATAGGCCAATATTACACTCTTTCAAATCACGTTAGAACTTCAGCCGCCAGATTTCCTTCGACTGAGACATGCGCGTGCAGGCGATCCAGCGGCCGTCGGGTGATACTTGGGGATGCATCAAGTTGGCAGGATCGTTAGTCAGTTGCTTGGGCGAGCCACCCGAACGTGGAATGGCAAAGATCTGCATCCGTTCACCGGCCAGCGCTCCATAGACTATTGTTTTTCCATCAGGCGTCCAATCAAGGCCACCAGAAGTGCTGCTTGCGTACTCGATAAGCTTCTCCGCGCGTTTCCCGTCCGTGGTGACAACCCAGAGGATACGACTCTTACCTTCAGTGCGTTCTTCGAACGCAATCTCATCACCTTTTGGCGACCATGATTCCCAGTGGGCTTTCTTAATGGGATCGGGCAGAGGCAGCCGATCCACGCGCACTGGTTTCCCCGTTGAAGGATCAATCGTCACTATCCACGGTTTGGAAACGCCCTCCGGGCCACCCAGCTCCCAGGAGTCGAAGGCCAGTCTGCGGCTGTCGGGAGACCAGTCTCCTACTCCGACTTCCCACCCGAAATCGGTCAGCCTGATTTCATCTTTCGGCCCGCCCGACACCCGACGCAGATAAAGGTCGTCCGTGCTTCCCTTGGCTTCGTATGATGAAACCGGCGTAGGCGAGCGATGGGAATGAAAAGCGATCCATCTGCCGTCGGGAGACCAGGTCGGCGTGAAGTCTTCGTGGTAGCCGGTAACGATTGGTTTCATTTTCGATTTGGGTCGGGCCTGCGAATCCACGGCGACAACGCCAGCATCCAGGTTCAAGGCCCAATCTGCAAGTCGCCATTGGCCGTACGTAAAAGCAATCTGCTTCCCGTCGGGACTCCAATATGGGATCTCCGCCTTATCCACCACGACTTGTGCCATGCCGCCAGATGAGGGAATCACAACCACAGAATCGTGAATGTCGTTGTGCGTCCAGTAGAGGAAACCATTGGCTACACATGGGGCAAAATCGTCGCCCGGAGCTTGCACCACGACACGGCGAGCGACTGTGCCCAAGTCTAGCTTATAGATGTCCAGATCGCGGTCAGCATCAGGTTGGTGACGCTTTTCTGCAACCGGCGCAGCTGAACTGGCCAGCGCTACATAGAGGCGCCTGCCATCGCCTGAAATGCTGAGGTCACTCAACCAAGGGGTTGCATCCAAATCCTTGGCTAGAGTCTCAATGCTGCCAGTCTTCGTATTGATACGCAGGAGTGAAGTTATACCATCCTCGTGCCAAGTCGTGGCATAAATCATCCGGCCGTCCGGCGACCAGACAAAACCAGTGATGCTATCTTCGACGGAGTATTGCTTCTGGCGCTGTACATCGCCGATGAAAAGGCCCTTATCCGGCTGGCCGAACCGGAAATAATAGGCTACTGCAGTGCCATCTGGCGACCATTGAGGCACTGCGTCCTGAGGCAAGGAAAAAAGCCTAAGCCCGTCAGGACCGGGAAGGAACCATCCCTGCTCACCAGTTCGCTTGCCAAGTAGGGCGAGCTTGTTACCCATAAAAAAAGTTGCATTGAAAACTCGATCCATGCCCGCAGTGAGCTGTTTAGCTTCTTCGCGGCCGGTCTCAAGGTTAAGCAGCTTAATGCCGCGACCAAAGGAATGATGATAGAGCGCCCTTTTGCCGTCGCTCGAAATCTGCGCGGCGTTATAGGCAGCCTCATACCACGCCGCAGGCCTTTCAGAATAGACCTTCTCGGTCTTGACCGCATTGAGCTGACTTTGCTTCTTAATCTTAGCATCTTTTGCAGGAACAGATGCCCAGAGAAAGACAGCACAGATGACAACTGTGCCCACCCAAAATTGGTTTATTTGAGTTCCCATATTTCCTCCTCTCCGCTTCTTTGGTGCTAACGTCTTCCTAAGGAATCAAAATTTGCTTTTCGGCTACATGGACCTAGCGAACATTTTTGTCTTGATTTTCCCGCCAACCATGATGAGAAATGGTAAATCATGACTAAAAAAAATTGTCAAGGACAGCTTTGATCACAGACAGCACATCTTTTCAGAGCATGATCGGCTCCAGTTTGCAACTTCAGCTTCTCAGCTGTGCTATACTACTAAGATTGGATTTTTTTATTTTCGTTTATTCTTGAACGAAAGGAGTATCAATTGAAAGAAAGCGTTTACAAAGTCATTGAATTGGTTGGGACCAGCACCGAATCCTGGGAGAAAGCCGCGGCCTCAGTCGTCGAGACGGCCGCCAAGAGCCTGAGGGACTTGCGTATTGCGGAAGTTGTCGAGCAAGACGTACAGATCGAAGGGGGCAAGGTCACTGCCTATCGGGTAAAGATGAAGTTGTCGTTCAAGTATCAAGCAGATTGATTGACAGAGTCGAAGCGCTGGAAAAACCATTCCATTATTTTCTTAATTTTATAGTTGTCATTAACACTGAGGGCGGCTTCCGCTCCATTCTTCCCGCCCACTCAAGACTTCCTTCCTCATCTATCTTACGAACTTTTTTTAAAAATCATCGTATCTCGTTAAGAAGGTAAACATTGAGGCATTGGCTAGAGATATGAAATGCATTTTCAAACTCAACAAAGGAGGACGTCTTATGATGCTTTCTAAACAAAAAAAGACTTCTATGTTTAAAAGAGCTGCCATTCTTATCGGATCTCTTTGTC
>CAZLFV010000092.1:0-11349 GCA_964558915.1 uncultured Eubacteriales bacterium
GCCGGGGAAATCGCAGCGTGACTTCGAGCCACATCTCCCGAGCCTCGGCGGGGGGCCCCCCAACCAGGCCACACTCACCCTCCTATCGGCGCAGGGCCATTAGGGAATTAGCGATACTTGGCCAGCTTATAGGGCGTTTTCAACATTTAAAGCTTTGTGCTAAAATCTAAAACTAACAGAGATGAAAAAGAAAAAAACCCTTTTCTCAGCGCTGGTGGCGGCGGTTATTCTTGTCTTTCTGGCTGTCTTTCTCATCTCCAAATTTGGAAAGCCGGGCTTTGCCCGCCTCAAAGGCAACAAGGATTTCAATGTTATCCTGGTTACAGTTGATACGCTGCGCGCCGACCGGGTCGGCTGCTATGGCTTTTCCCGGGTCGACACGCCTACAATGGACCTTTTTGCCGCGCGCGGGGTCAAGTTCGAGCGGTGCTATGCCCAGACCCCGCTCACCCTTCCTTCCCATACGTCGATATTCACGGGAACCCTTCCTCTTTTTCACGGAATCCGCGACAATGGCGGGTTCATCGTGCCAAAAGAGCTCAAAACCTTAGCCGAAGTATTTAAAGACAAGGGCTATGAGACTGCCGCGTTTATTGGGGCTTGGGTCCTCGACTCCAAATGGGGACTCAACCAGGGTTTTGACTATTATTACGACCAGTTTGACCTGAGCAAATTCGAGCGGATTTCCCTGGGAACTGTCCAGCGGCCGGGAAATGAAGTCATGGACGAGGCTCTGAAATGGCTGGAGAGCAAGAAGGGAACGAAGCATTTTGCCTGGATCCATCTCTATGATCCCCATACTCCCTACGAGCCGCCCCCTCCGTTCGACAAAAAGTACAGGCATCCCTATCTTGGAGAGATTGCTTTCACTGATACGCAGCTCGGTCGCCTCTGGCAATTCCTCGAAGACAACAACCTCGTCGATAAATCATTTCTCATTTTCGCTTCAGACCACGGAGAAAGCCTGGGCGAGCATCTGGAATCCGCCCACGGATTCTTTGTCTACCAGGGAGCGATCCATGTCCCTCTCATCGTGGTCACTCCTTTCACAAAGCTCCAGGGGATTTCCTGTCCTCAAGTGGTCTCTCTCATTGATATTATGCCCACGGTTTTGGAGATGGATGGAGACCCTATTCCTCCGCAAGTCCAGGGAAAAAGCCTCGTGCCCCTTTTCTTCGACCCCAACAAAAGTATTGAAAATCTCGCCTATGCCGAGACGTTTTATCCCCGCTTTCACTACGGCTGGTCAGACCTCAAGAGCATTCAAAATAGCCGGTACAAGCTCATCCTTGCCCCGGAGCCGGAGCTTTATGACTTGGAGAATGACGCCAAGGAGGCTAATAATATTGCCGCGTCGGAAGGGAAGATATTCGCGGAACTGAACGCCGAGGCAGCCGCATTCATCGAGAAACACAGCCAGAACGCCTATGAAATGGACTATAAAAAAGTCGACGAGGAGACGCGCGAAAAACTGGCCGCCCTGGGTTATATCGGGTCGTTCACTGACCCGGCCAAATTGAAAGGGAAGAAACTCGGCAATCCCAAAGAGAAAATCGTCGTTTTCAACGAACTCTCCAAGGCCAGAGAGATGGGCCTGCAGGGAAATTTTGAGGAGGCCACCAAGGCGATAGAAGGGATCATCGCCTCTGACCCAGACATCATTGACGCCTATTTCTCGCTGGGGAATATTTATTTCAAACAGGAGAGATATAAGGACGCTATAGCCTGGTTTGAGAAGGCCCTCGAAAGAAAGCCGGATGATTCCTTGACGGCTATCAATATCGGTCTTTGCTATGAGAGGATGGGAAAATTTGACGAGGGCGAAAAATTCATCCTCGGGATCATCGACCAAGGATTCGCTGATTCTCAGCTCTACTTTCTCCTGGCGAACATGAAATTCATCCAGAAGAACTACGACGAGGCCATTCCTTACTTTGAAAAATGCCTTTCCCTCAACGCCGAGTCCGCGGCCTCCCATAATATGCTGGCGTCCATTTATATCCTCAAAGAGAGCTACGGCCAGGCGGAACAGCATATCCAGGAAGCCCTCAAGCTCAACCCCAAGTTGAATAATGCCTATTACAACCAGGCCCAGATTTTCGAAAACCAGGGGAAAACTCAAGAAGCGATAGACGCATACCTGAACGAACTCAAGAACTCGCCGAAACATATCAAAGCAATGTATAACTTGACCAGGCTGTTCCGGGAGATGGGAGACACAGAAAAGGAATATGAGTATCTCAAAAAATGCATCGAAATCGAGCCAAAGTTCCCTTTGAGCTATTTCTATTTGGCGCGAATTTATCTCAACCGGGGCGAAAAATACCAGGAAGCCATCGATCTGGTCAAAAAGGGAATCGAACTCAACCCGGCCCAAGCCGAGCTTCCCCTGGGTTATTTCCTCCTGGCCGACCTTTATAACCGGATTGGCCAGAACAATATGTCTGCGGAATATGCCCGTAAAGGGCAGGAAATCGCCTCAACCATTCAGCCCAGCCGGCGCTAAAAAAGCCCGCGGAACCCATGTCTTAGTCCAAAATCGTCTTTTTCCGCCTGGAAACAAAAA
This sequence comes from uncultured Eubacteriales bacterium, assembly GCA_964558915.1. Classification (GTDB taxonomy): domain Bacteria; phylum Acidobacteriota; class Aminicenantia; order Aminicenantales; family UBA8522; genus CAZKEW01. The sequence continues at coordinate 2,567 of CAZLFV010000092.1, forward strand.
AATTTTAAAATTTTGCTTGACAAATAGAAAAATGAGTGTATATCGTATATATAGGCTATGAACAGAATAAACGGAAAACACAGCTATTCATGAAGGAGGCTGGAAGATGAAAGTCATCATATCCAATTCATCGCCAGACCCCATCTACGAACAAATCAGCCGCCAAATCAAAGCCCAAATAATCTCCTCAGAGCTCGCTGAAGGAGAGGCGCTTCCTTCGATCCGAAAGCTGGCGCAGGAGCTTCAGATCAGCGTCATAACCACAAAAAGGGCGTACGACGAACTCGAGCGCGAGGGGTTTATAAATACGGTCAGCGGCAAGGGCAGCTACGTGGCCGTTCAGAACCAGGAGCTGCTCAAGGAGAAGAAAATGAAGATCGTCGAAGAAAAGCTCGCCGAAGCTGTTTCGGAAGCCCGGATCCTCGGCATCGGAATCGAACAGCTCAAGGACATGTTGCTGCTGCTTTACAAGGAGGACGAATAATGGAAAACGCAATCCAGATCAAAGGACTGAGAAAGGAATACAAAGGCTTTACCTTGAGAGACGTTTCCTTCTCGATGCCTCAGGGCTATATCATGGGACTCGTCGGCCCCAACGGCGCGGGAAAGACGACCATCATCAAGCTCATCATGAACCTTGTCCGGAGAAACGCAGGGGAAATTACGGTCTTCGGCAAGGACAATCTCAAGGATGAGGCCGAGGTCAAGTCACGGATCGGCTTTGTTCATGAGACTCCCAGCTTCTACGACGACGCCCCGCTCAAAGATATCAAGGCGGCGGTGGCGAATTTTTACAAGAAGTGGGACGAAAGGCTTTTCCTGGCGCTTATTGATGAATTTGGCCTCCCTCTCGATAAGAAATTCAAGAAATTGTCTCACGGGATGAAAATGAAGTTTTCCATCGCCCTGGCCCTTTCTCATGACGCCGACCTGCTGATTCTTGACGAGCCAACCTCGGGGCTCGACCCGGTGTTCCGGCGCGAGCTCCTGGAAAGACTCTCGGCGTTGATGCAAGACGAGCGAAAATCGATCCTCTTTTCGACGCACATCACCTCCGACCTTGAGAGAACGGCCGACTATATCACTTTCATCCATGACGGTGAGATCGTTTTTTCCCTGCCGAAAGATGACATCAAGGAAACTTGGGGCATCGTCAAGGGCAGTAGAACCCTCCTTGAAGATCAATACCGGAAACTGTTCAAAGGCGCCCGGGAGACATCGGTGGGAGTTGAGGCGTTGACCTCTGACATCCAGGAAGCGCGCCGGACATTCGATTCTGACGTTATCATCGAAAGAGCTTCGATTGAAGAGATTATGGTCCTCATGGACAAAGGAGAACACTATGCGTAGCCTGATCCTCAAAGACCTCATCCTGAACAAAAAATTTCTGCTGTGGACGGGCCTCCTTTATTTTATATATGTCGCGGTGTTCGGTTCGAGAATCGATAATCCGAGAATCACCACCGTCTTCATCACTTTTTTGTGCTTTATCATGCCGGTTATGGTTTTCACCCGCGAAGAAAAACTCAAGGGGACAGTCCTGGTTTGCAGCCTGCCGGCAACGCGAAAGCAGATCATCCTGGCCCGATATGTTTTGGGCTGGCTGCTGATGCTCGGCTCCTTTGTCCTGGCCACGATTGGTATCCTGGCCGTGCCGGGAAGCAAGCTTGGACCGGAGGATTTGCTCAATGCCCGGATAATCATGTTTGCTCTGGGACTCATGGCCCTTTATTTCGCGATTCTCATGCCGCTTCTCATCCGGTTCGGCATGGTCGGTTTTCTCGTCTTCTTGATCAGCCTGCAGGTGCTCGGGTTTATCACCCTTGCCCTGGTTTCTCAATCGGCGCTCAAACTTAACATCAGGAGTTCGATCGCCGCTGTCAAAAATGCGTTCATTTTCCTGAGCTCCAATCTCGGCACGCCGGCTTATTACGCTCTCCTCATCGTCGTTATGGTCGCGTTGAACCTAGCCTCCTTCGCCTGCTCTGTGTCCATCTTTAAAAGGAAGGATTTTTAAGGCGAGGTGGTCCGATGGAAAACGTCCTTGAGATCAAGCGTCTCAGCAAAAACTACGGAGACTTCAGGCTGAAGGACGTCTCCTTCTCCCTGCCTGAAGGCTACATCATGGGTCTCATCGGGCCCAATGGCGCGGGGAAGACGACGATCATCAAGCTCCTCTTGAACCTCATCAACAAAGATGGGGGAGAAGTCCGAATCTTCGGACGCGATAACACTAGGGATGAAGTCGCTATCAAGACGAGGATTGGATTCGTCCACGACACGCCCCATTTCTATGAGCAGCTCACCCTGAAAAACGTCAAAGCTACGATTGCTCCTTTTTACAAAAACTGGGACGACGGGCTTTTTTGCTGCCTTCTCCGGGAATTCGACCTGCCGGCGAAGAAACCTTTCAGGACGCTGTCGCGGGGGATGAAGATGAAATTCGCCCTGGCCGTCGCCCTTTCCCATCATGCCGATTTCATCATCTTGGACGAGCCGACATCGGGGCTTGACCCGGTCTTCCGAAGGGAGCTCCTGGCCAAGCTATCGAGCCTCATCCAGGACGAAAAAAAGTCCGTGCTGTTTTCGACGCATCTCACATCGGACCTAGAGAGGATCGCCGATTACGTCACTTTTATCAACCAGGGAGAGATCGTCTTTTCCGCCGCCAAAGATGAGATCCTGGAAAAATGGGCGGTCGTCAAGGGAGGGAACGACCTTCTGGATGAAACCAACCGGATGTTTTTTAAAGGGATCCGCAAGCGCGAATTCGGGTTTGAGGCCCTAACATCAGATGCTGCGGAGGCCCGAAGGCGGTTCGTCAAGAATGCCATCATCGAGAAGGCGTCTCTCGAGGATATTATGTTCTACCTGACGAGGGGAGCGAACCATGCTTAAATTGTGCTGGAAAGATTTTATGGCCAGCCGATGGTGGTGGCTTCTGTTCATGGCGAGTTACATACTGTACTTCACTTTCCCTCTCATGCAGAGTCTCGGCCTCATGGCGGGGGCGGTCGTTCTCATAACCGCCTGTGTCTTTGCTACCATCTTCCTTGAAGACCGGTACAAAACCGAGACCTTCTATGCCAGCCTTCCGCTCAAACGGTCTTCTATTGTCCTGGCCCGGTATGTTTTGACAGCGCTCCTGTCCTTGGCTAGCCTGGCGTTTGTTTTCTTCTATGCCTATCTCCTGATCTCGGTAGTTAAACTCCGCTGGATTGCGATCGACCTTAGATCAATTTTTAACGTGGAGGGGCTTACAGGGTTCGTCTTGTTCACCGCCTTCCTGGCCGCGCTCTACTTTCCTTTTTATTTCAGGCACGGCCTTGCCAGGGGCAGTTTCATTTTTGCGGCCGTTCTTCTCGGCCTGGCCCTTGTCTTGGCGGGAGCCGAGCGCCTGACGACGAACGTCCTCCATCTCACGGAGACACTCTTTAAAGCTGAATTCCTCAAAGACCCGGGGCTCGGTATTATTCGGGCGATCGGCACCGTCAGGGATTCGATCGGCCTGCCGCTATTTGTCTGCGCCGGCTTTATTTTTCTAGCGGGGATGCTCGTGATCTCGCTCAGGCTCTCCGTCCGTTTCTATGAGAGAAGAGAATTTTGAGGGGGATTCAGATATGAAAAAGGCCCTCTTGGCACTCATTATCCTTATATTAGTTCTAATTATTTTTATCCTCTGACCTCAGCGCTCGAAAAGGGGAGTGGGGCCAACTCAATTTAGAAATCCATCCCCAAAAAATGTGACCGGCTGATTGCCCTTATTATCCGTGTCAGGCGCAGTTATTTCTTAGGTATGGTTGTATTAGCGGAATAGTCATAAACTGAGTATCTAGTCACTAAGTAAGGTAGTGCTAGTAAAGTGCCGATTTACAACTTCATAAAGATCACTATTGAAAAGGGAGTCAATTTCATAAATAGATTTTAAGCCAAAAATAATGGCAATAGCCAATGGCTCAGCCCTGAATGCGGTATGTCCTTCATAGAATCCATATCTCATAATATAAAACGGTAACATTTCACCAATGTGCAAATGGGTTAATTTTTCAATCAGAGATTTGAAATCTTCGTCGGATAGATTGGCATACTTTGTTTTTAGAAACTTAAATTCATCTTGATCAAGTTCCCGCCAGATATAGAGCCAGTATTTGCCTTCTATTTCATCATGAAAAATAGACTCCTGGTAGCCTTTGCCGCATGTGCTGGTAATGAATACCTTGTTGGAATTGTATAAGATTGTCGCGGTCTCCTTAACCCCAAAATAATTGCCCAGTATAGCATTCCAAACATGAAACAGTGGTTTTGCCAATTGTCTATGAACCAGACCAAGTTTCCCAACAATTCTATTATCTCCCTTTAATACTGAGATAATGTCTTCATCGTCGGCTAAGAATCCGGAAATTGAAAACCTGTTTGGTTTTGAAATAAAATTGATTACTCCGATTGGTCTTCCAGTGATCATAGTTTTGCTATTCAACTCTTCTTCTGAATGTAAACCTGTTCTTCCGAGAGAGTGGAAGTCAGGTTCAGCAATCCACATTTGGTCTCCTTTGCCGTTGAAACCATAAAGGCAGCTGTAAATCTCACCTTTTTCCTGCGTGACTGGTAAAACAGAAAAGTCTCCGGCAGCATTTATGCGTATTATTACCTCTATCCCATTTTTCAATTCAGTGGGAGAATTAATATTCGGTAATGTTTGGTATTTTTTGGGATACAGTTCAATCTCTTGCGCAGAGGCATTTGAGCAAAAGAATAAGCTTGCCAGGATAATGATAGTCCCAAACAAGTGGATTCTTTTTTTCATGGCTTCTATCCTTAAGAATAAGAAATTCCCTTCCTTTATCTCAAGGGCGAGCTCGCCAGCCCGCCGGCGAGCTCGCCCCCGTCTAAAACGAAGCACTGTCCGGTGATGAACCGGGCGTCATCGGAGGCAAGGAACGCGAAAAGCGCGGCAACTTCCTCCGGCTTGCCCAGCCGCCCCAGGGGAACCTTTCGTTCGAACTCGCGGAGCATCTCTGACGTATATTCTGCTTCCTGCATCGGAGTCAGGATGAATCCGGGGCAAACGGCATTGACCCTGACGCCGGGGGCGAGCTCCAGGGCCATGGACCTTGTCAGCTCAATGACGCCGGCCTTAGACGTGTTATACGCTGCATAGAAAGGGTAGCCCGTGAGCCCGTTTGTCGACCCCATGTTGATGATGACACCGCCTTCCTTTTGCTTGGCCATCCGCTGGGCCGCGCTGCGGGCGACAAAAAAGACGCCGTTGAGGTTAACCGCCATCACCTCAAGCCAATCCTTGTTCTCGATGTCGAGAAAGCGATGCCGGACGCTGATTCCGGCGTTGTTGATGAGCACGTCAATTCCTCTCCAGTGGCGGTCGAGTTCGGAAAATGCGGCCTCGACCTCTCGAGAAATGGAGACATCGGCCAGGAGCGTTTTTTCAATGCCCGGCAGGGCGTTCCGGCTCTCTTGAAGCCCGAGGGAATCTCTATCCAAAATGGCCACTTTAGAGCCTTCTTCGAGGAATCGCGCCGCCGTCGCGGCCCCGATGCCCCTGGCTCCGCCCGTGATAAGAACCCTCTTTTTGGCCAGCCCACGCATTCTTGCCTCCTTTACCTCACCAACGTCCGGATTTGTTTTATTTAAGGTTTTTTCCCCGGGTTTATGTTATAATACGCCAGAAGAATTAAGTAAAGGAAGGGGCACGGGCCCTCATCGGTCATACTCCTCTCCTTTATTTCGTTCAAATTTTTAAGGAGAGCGGTATGAATATCTACGTAGGCAACTTATCAAAGGACCTGACTGAATCCGATTTGCGCGAAGCCTTCCAGGCTTTCGGCGAAGTCGCTTCGGCCTCCATCATCAAGGACAAGTACTCGGGCGAATCACGCGGGTTTGGTTTCGTCGAGATGCCGAATCTCGCAGAGGCCAAATCGGTCATTGCCGGCCTGAACGGCAAAAGCCTGAAGGGCCGGACGATTACAGTCAACGAGGCCCGCCCTCGCACAGAGAATCGCGGCGGAGGCGGCTTCGGTGGCGGACGCCGGTACTAATTCCCGCCCATAGCCTAAAAAGAATCTTTCAGTAGGATTTCGGTTTCCCTGATTTTTCGAGGACTGGAAGTCTGTCTGAAAAGGGAGCGTTCGATCACTTGATTAGTCGCCTTTTCATCGACTTCAGGCCGATGTAAAAAGCGATCACTTCCAGGCCGAAGATAAACAAAAAGCTGAAGATCAATCCCCGCTCATAAGCGCCGCTGAAAACAGCCCGCGAAATCTTGACCGCATGGGTCAGCGGCATGAACCAGGACAGGGTTTTCATCCAGGCGGGGAACCTGTCCAAAGGAAAGAATACGCCCGAAAAGAAGAGCATGGGGGTGATGATCAGCTCGGTGTAGTAATTGAAGAAATCGAAGCTGGGGGCGAAGGACGTGACGATCATGGCCAAGGAGGCAAAAAGGATCCCGACAAAGATCATGAGGAGGAGGAGGAGGAGCAGGCTGATCAGGGAAACCGGGAGAATTCCCATGAAGACCGCCACAATGATCATCAGTGTTCCGCTGACTAGGCCCCTGAACGACGCCCAGGCGATGTCCCCAGCGATGGCGTCCTCAGCGGAAACGGGGGTGGCGATCAACGAATCGTAAAGCTTTTCATGGACGATTTTGACAAAAGTGCCATACAGGCATTCAAAGGTCGAAGACAGCATCACCGACGAAACAAGGACGCCAGGAACGAGAAAATAGAGATAGGGCTTTCCTCCGAAATAGCCCATATAAGCGCCCATGCCGATGCCGAAGGTGATGAGATAGAACAGGGGTTCGATGAGACTGACCAGAAAAGTCGGCACGACAAACCGTTTGTAGGAGATGAGGTTCCTGAAAAAGACGTAATAGACACGGTAGGAGAGGTTCATTCGATCAGGCTCCTGCCCGTGAGCTTCAGAAAAACGTCCTCCAGCGAGGCCGGCCTGCTCAAATAGTTCGCCAGGTCAAGCTCGACCAGTTTTTTCATGAGGTCATGCCCGTCGCGGCAATAGAAATAGAGCGTGTCTCCGACGCGCTCGTGCCCACAGGAGAAAGAAGAGAGATCGGCGATGAGTTTTTCATCCTCCTCTTTAGCTATTCGTATTTCGATGACTTCTTTGCCGATTTCGTCCGCCACGAGCTTGGCCGGGACACCCTCCTTGAGGATTTTTCCGCCGTGCATGACGACGATGCGGTCGCAGAGCTGCTGGGCCTCCTCCATATATTGCGTTGTCAGGATTAATGTGACACCCTGTGTCTTGAGCTGCCGCAGCCTCTGCCAGATCAGATGTCTGGCCTGTGGATCCAGCCCGGTCGTGGGCTCGTCGGCGACAATCAGTTTCGGGTGATTGAGCAGGGACCTGGCCACAAGCAGCCGCCTCTTCATGCCCGTGGACAGTTCGTTGATCTTAGTTTTCCGCTTCTGTTCGAGTTCGACGAATTTCAAAAGCTCAGCGATCCGTTTCTTGGCTTCCTTCCTCTTGATATCAAAGAAGTTCGCGAAGACCATGAGGTTTTCGTAAACGGTCAGGTCGATATCCAGAGTTATTTCCTGGGGAATTACCCCTGTCATCATCTTGATGGTCCTGTTATCGATATGAGCGGCGCTGCCGTTGACGATCAGCGTGCCCGACGTCACGGGAGACACGCAGTGGATCATTTTTATGGTGGAGGTCTTGCCCGCGCCGTTCGGCCCCAGGAAACCGAAGCATTCGCCTTCCCTTATTTCAAAGGATATCGCATCGACGGCCGTAAATTCGCCGTACTTTTTTGCCAGGTTCGTGGCCGTGATTATCGTGTTCATAATAATGGCGTTTATGATAGCAGATATCGCAGTAAGAATAAATGCTTATGGAGCTGCTTTGTGGGGCCGCCAAACGCTTGACATTTTAATTTTCGAAAAATATACTTCCCCCTTCAAAATGACGAGCGAGACGATAGTTCTGCTCACAATTTTTGTCCCCATCGTTGGCTCTCTTACGATTCCGCTGGCCAGCCTTATCTCTAAGCCCGCGCGTTCGGCCTGGGCTGTGCTTATCGGCGCCGTCACATCTGTCCTTCCTTTGCTTCTCCTCCCAACGGCTTTCAGCGGCGGCGAGACCGTTGTCCGAAAGGAATTCATTCTGGGGCTGGACTTCATCCTCATCGTCGACCCGCTCTCCATTTTCATGTCCATCGTCTCCTCTTTCGTCGGGTTCCTGATCATTGTCTATTCGCTCGGCTACGTCCATCACGACGAGAACCAGAATGAATACTACCTTATGGTAATCCTGTTCATCGGGTCCATGATGGGCCTGGTCTACTCGGGAAACCTGATTTTCATGTACCTTTTCTGGGAGATCATCGCCATCTGCTGCTGGCGTTTAATCGGGTTCTACAGGCTGAAAGACTATATCATCAAGGCCGACAAAGCCTTTCTCGTCACTTTCTTCGGCGCTGTGGTCATGCTCCTGGGATTCATTCAAATCTACGGGAACACGAATACTTTTGACGTGACAGCGATGCGGGGAACGATGATTCCAGGGAGATCGGCGTTTATGCGTACGCGCGCCTTTTCCTGTATACATTTAAGCTGCCGGGCGACTGGCCGCTGGCCATACCGATCCTGGCCGTTATTTCAAGTCTCATTGCGGCGGCCGCAGCCACTGTGGAAACCGACTTCAAGCGCATCTTGGCTTATTCCACGGTGAGTCAGATCGGCTACATTTTCCTTGGTTTCAGCGTTGCCAACATGGCCGGTGTCTCGGGGTCGCTC
>CAZLFV010000093.1:0-10818 GCA_964558915.1 uncultured Eubacteriales bacterium
TCTTCGATGCCTCGCGACGCCCGCTCAGTCTTCGACGGGCTTCCTCGCCCAACACTCTCGTCTCTTCCCCCGGGGGCTACAGGGCAGCCTCCTGCACCCATCATAGAAATCCCTTAGCAGGATATGCTGTTCGCTGAATTTGATTTTGGTTGGATTTTCTTTTATATATGGGATTCGAAAAAGAAGGCGATGGCTGAGATATATTTTTTGGGGACAGGGGGTTCCGTCGCCACGCCGAAGAGAGACAATACTTCGTTTCTTTTGCGGCACGGGGAAGACCTTGTCCTCGTCGATTGCCCGGGGAGTGTCGTCCAAAAAATCCAAAAGCTAAAATTCCATCCGCGCCAGGTTCGCATCCTCCTCGTGACCCATGTTCATCCCGACCATGTCTATGGCTTGCCCTCGCTCGTCCACAGTCTGATGCTTGAGGAGGGAGAAATCCTTCTTTGCGCCTCCGAAGAGACGGTTTCATTTTCGCGGCTTTTGCTCGACCTCTTTCATCTTCGTGAAAGCGGGTTCAAGACAAGGGTTCGCTTCAGGCCTCTTGCTCCGGGGCAAACGGTGAGGTTGAGTCCATCCCTGGCCGTCAAAGCCATCAAGGTGCCCCATCATTCTTCCTCCCTGGCCTACCGTTTTTATGGCGAAGGGAAGAACGAAGACCTCCTTTTCTCAGGAGATACTCCGCCCTTCGCGCCGCTTTTTGAGGAAGCGCGGGAAATCGATTTCCTCGTCCATGATTCGAGCGCTCCCAGCCGCGTATTTAAGCAGTATCCCGAGCTTCACAAAATGCACACGTCCTCCGTTGAGCTGGGAAAATGGAGCGCTGAGGCCGGCGTCAAGTGCCTCATTCCCTGCCATTTTCTCGGGGAGATCGAATTTTCCGCGGCCGAGATCAGGGCAGAAATCAGGCGGTCGTACAGGGGAAAGTTGATCATTCCTATCGATTTTGTAAAGATAAAACTCTCATGATGAGGCAGGATCATGCGCAAAAAAATAGCCTCTGCTTTGATTATCCTCAGCTGTTTCGTGCTCGTCTGGGCCTGCATGAAGGTAAATGAAATGGCTGACCTTATCCTTCTTAACGGCACCATTTGGACGGGCGAGAACAGCCGGCCATGGGCAGAAGCTGTTGGTATCAAAGGCGACAAGATTTTTTTGGTTGGATCAAACAAGGATGTCCGCAACCTGGCCGGTAAAAAAACTCAGGTGCTTGACCTCAGAGGAGATTTGGTCCTGCCAGGGTTCATCGACAGTCATACTCATTTTCTCAGCGGCGGTTTTTCTCTGCTCAGTATCCATCTGAGAGAAGCAAAGAGCAAACGGGAATTCATTGCCCGGATCGGGGAAAAGGCCCGGGAACTCGGGAAAGGACAATGGATCCAGAACGGGGACTGGGACCACGAGCAGTTTGACCCTCCCGAGCTTCCCCGTCGGGAATGGATCGACTCCGTCACCCCCGAAAACCCCGTTTGCGTCAACCGGCTTGACGGCCACATGGTTCTGGTGAATAGCTTGGCTCTTCAGATTGCAGGCATTAATAAGAATACTGCTTCACCCGAAGGCGGCGAGATTGTCAAGGATCCCAAGAGCGGTGAGCCCACGGGCATCCTGAAAGACGCGGCTATGGACCTGGTCACGCATCATATCCCCGAGCCCGGGCTTGAAGAGAAAATTAAAGCAACAGAAGCGGCTTTGCGGCTGGCCGCAGAATGTGGCGTCACCTCTCTCCATGAAATGGCCGACAGTTCCAGCTTTGAGATTTATCAAGACCTATTTCGAAAAAAGAAGCTGACTTCGAGGATTTTTCTTTACGTTCCTGTGAGCCAAGTGGATCTTTATTCGCGCTTGCGCTTGAAAACCCCGTTCGGCAATGAGTACCTTAAGATCGGCGGGCTGAAGGGGTTCGTGGACGGCTCCCTAGGTTCTTCCACAGCCCTGTTTTTTGAGCCTTATACCGATCAGCCCAACCTCGTGGGGCTTCTCAGCTCGGACATGTTTCCCGAAGGAATCATGGAGCGAAGAATCAGGGCAGCCGATCAGGCCGCTCTTCAGACAGCCATTCATGCCATCGGAGACAAGGCCAATGCCATCATTCTCGATATCTTTGAAAGAGTCATCCAAGAAAACGGGCCCCGGGACAGGCGCTGGCGGATCGAGCATGCTCAGCACCTCCGTCCCGTCGACATGGAACGGATGGCAAAACTCGATATCATCGCCTCTGTCCAGCCTTACCATGCTATTGACGACGGCCGCTGGGCTGAGAACAGGATCGGCCGAGACAGATGCCACACGACCTATGCTTTCCGTACCCTCCTCGATCAGGGCGTTCGCCTCGCTTTTGGTTCGGATTGGACCGTGGCTCCACTCAACCCGCTCTCCGGCATCTATGCAGCAGTCACCAGGAGGACCCTGGATGGCAAAAATCCGGACGGCTGGTTTCCAGAGGAAAAAATTTCGCTCCAGGAGGCCCTAACAGGATATACTCTCAACGGCGCTTATGCCGAATTTGCCGAGGACCTTAAAGGCTCTTTGGCCGAGGGCAAGCTGGCCGATATCGTCATCTTGAGCCAGAATATCTTCAACGTCCCCGCGGAAAAAATAATTGAAACGCGCGTTAAGACGACAATCCTCGGTGGACGAATCATTTATCAAAGATAAAGATTGAGCTCTTCCGGCGCCCACCCAAAATTGCCATTAGGGATCACCAAGGGGTCCTGTCGCGGCATCCTTCCGCCATCCTCGCGGCCCATATTGTTGGTTACATAAACAGAAATTTCGGAGGCGTCAAACGCTCCGGGGTGCGGAGGCCGAGGGTGGCTTCCTGCGCAAATCGAATCACGCAAAAGGAGATGCTCACAGTGACAGGTTTTTATTTGTCCTGGAGAAATTAATTTGGTAATATAATTTGTCTTTTCGAGGAGGACAGGATGAATATTGGAGTCATTAATGAGAGTGCAAAGATAGAAAACAGAGCCGGCCTTAATCCGAGCGGTGTTTCCTTCTTAGCTGACAAGGGGCACACCGTCTATGTCCAGGCCGGCGCCGGGTTGAAATCCGGCTACACCAACGAGGAGTACACGGCTCAGGGAGCGCATATTGTCTTCACCAAAGAAGAGGTGTTTGGGCGCTCGGATATCGTCTTGAACATTTCGCCGCTCAACCAGGAAGAATGCCAGTTGGTCAAGAACGATCAGATTCTTCTCGGGTTTCACCACCTGGCTATTGCCAGGAAATCGATTGTTGAGGAACTCCTGCAGAAGAATGTCACCATGATCGGGTATGAGATCATCCAGGATGAGCATGAGGCGCTGCCGTTCTATGAGAGCCTGGGCGAGGTTGCCGGGCAGATGTGCCTGGTGATTGCTGGCCACTATCTTCAGACGAACCAGGGCGGCCGGGGGATGATCCTGGGCGGCGTTGTCAGCGTTCCGCCGGCTACGGTTGTGATTATTGGAAGCGGCGTGCTCGCGCGCAGCGCCACTAGAGCGATGTTAGGGGCGGGGGCTCACACGATCGTCATCGGCCACAACATGGAACGGTTGAGGAAGATTGAAGAAATGACCTCTGGCCGGGTCATTACCCTTATGGGGAGCAAGTACAACCTGGCCCGGATCACCCGAGTCGCCGATGTCCTGATCGGTGCCGTGCTCCGACCCGGAGAACGGGCGCCCATCATGATCACCCGTGACATGGTCAAAACAATGAGGAAGGGCTCTGTCATCATCGACTTGGCCATAGATCACGGCGGCTGCATCGAAACCAGCCGGTTGACCACCCTGGAGCATCCTACGTTCGTTGATGAAGGGGTCATCCATTATTGTGTGCCCAATATTACCTCTTCGGTGAGCCGCACATCCACCAAGGTCCTGTCCAATCTCGTTGTGCGCTACCTGCACCTCATCGGAGACTGCGGAATCGAGGGGGCCCTGCAGAAAGACGATTCCATGAGGCGCGGCGTTTATTTGCACCGGGGCAATATCGTCAAGAAAAATATTGCCGAGCGATTCAATTTGCCATGCCAGGAGCTGCTTGTGGGCTGAAAAAGACTGAGCCGAGACCATCATGACAAAGCTCACAAGATGATGAAAAGACTGATCCATCCCTCTCAACTCCAGGATTGGAAAGCGCGTCTGCTTTCGGACCGTCCCGTCTATGAAAAGACAGTGGCGGTGTCCTCGGGAACATGCGGCGAAGCCAGTGGTTCGCTCCAGATTTTTGACGTCCTGCGCGAGGAGCTGGCCAGAAGAAACCTCGATGGAAAGGTTGGGCTAGAGATCACCGGATGCCACGGTCTCTGCGAGCTCGAGCCGAGCCTGATCATCTACCCGCGGGGCATTTTTTATAAGAAGGTGGAGACCAGGCATATCTCGGCAGTGGTTGAGGACACTCTCCTCAAGAACAAGATTATCTCCTCACTTGTTTATGCGGATCAGAAATCTGGGCGCAAGTTCACCCTGCAGAAGGAGATTCCGTTCTACAAAAAGCAGATGCGGCTGCTCACCGGAGGGAATTTCAAGATCAATCCCACAAGGATTGAGGACTACATCCTTGCCGATGGCTATCAAGCTCTAGCCAAAGTCCTTTTTGATATGACCGCTGAAGAGGTCATCCACGAGATCACCGCCTCGGGCCTTCGAGAACGGGAAGGAGAGGGCCTCCTGACGGGAAAGAAATGGCAGGCCTGTCGCGATGAAATCTCCGAACAAAAATACATCATCTGCCATGGGGATGGGAGAGACCCGGGCGCATACATGGATCGCATCCTTTTGGAAGGGAATCCGCACAGTGTGATTGAAGGCATGATTATCGGCGCCTACGCTATCGGCGCCGGCCAGGCCTATATTTGCGTCCGGAGGGAATACCCCCTCGTTGTCCGCCATATCATGCTGGCTTTAGAACAAGCTCAGAGATGTGGGTTGCTGGGAAAATCGATCCTGGGGTCTGAGTTCCATTTGGATATTCACCTCGTCCTGAGGGCGGCCGCTTTTATTTCCGAAGTTGGGGCTTCGGCGAATGAGCCCGGGGATGGCCGGAGCGCATTTTCCAGGCCCCAGCCGGCATTTCCTGCGGCTGAAGAACTATGGGCCAAGCGATGCAATATCACTAACGTTGAAACATGGGCCAATGTCCCTTTGATCATCAACCGGGGCGCGGAGTGGTATAGCAAAATTGGCACGGCCAAGAGCAAAGGGACCAAAATGTTTTCCTTGGCGGGGAAGATCAACACTGCCGGACTCGTCGAAGTTCCGATGGGGACCAAGCTGAGAGAGATCATCTATGGCATCGGCCGTGGAATAAAGGACGGGAAGAAGTTCAAGGCAATCCAGACGGGAGGGCCGGCGGGAGGGTTTCTTCCCGCCCAGATGCTTGGTCTTCCGGTGGACTATGACGCTCTGGCAAAAGCCGGCACGATTATGGGTTCGGGCGAGATGATCGTTATGGACGAGACGACCTGCCTGGTTGACATGACCCGCTACTTCCTTGGTTTTTCTCAAAAGGAATCTCCCCAGAGGTGCGCGGTTTGTCGGGACCGGTCGAAGCAGATGCACGATATTCTGACTCGCGTCACTCTGGGACGGGGAGAGGAAAAGGATCTTGTCGAGCTCGAGGCCATGGCCAATTCCATGAGAACGGCCTGTTTCTGCGGTCTTGGACGAACGGCAGCCAATCCGGTACTCACAGGCATAAAATATTTTCGCCAGGAGTACGAAGCCCATATTCTCGATAAGAGCTGCCCGGCTTATGTCTGCAAGAACCTTTGGATTCATTACATCGAACCTGAGAAATGCAGCGGTTGCTTGCTTTGTCTGGACAATTGTCCGGCCGGCGCAATCCGCGGGGAACGGAAAAAAGCCCACGTCATCGACCAGGAGAAATGCATCAAGTGCGGCGCCTGTTACGATATCTGTCCTCCAAAGATTGACGCTATCTCCAAATACACAGGGACAAGAAAAGACAAGGTCCTCAAAAAAGAGATCAGCGCAAGGGTGTAAGAAGACGGGGAAATCCAGGGTTCCGAGATGAGCGAAAAACAGGAACTGGCAGCCGAGCTCAAAGAGAGACTGAGAGCGGAGTACGATAAGGAGTGGCGGAAGGACCTCCGAAAGTCCAGACCCGTCAAGGAACGGATGAAAATCGCCCGCCAGAAAATGCCTGAACGCGAGCCCCAAGAAAGAAACAAGGATTTCAAGGAAGTTAACTTGGGGTTGAATCCGCAGGCTGCTAAAAAGGAAGCACAGCGCTGCCTGGATTGCGCCAATCCTTCCTGTGTCGCTGGCTGCCCTGTGGCGATCGACATTCCGAGTTTCATCAAACTCATCGAGAAGGGCGAGTTCATCGCCAGCATCCGGAAAATTAAGGAAACAAACAGCCTTCCGGCCATATGCGGCCGTGTCTGTCCCCAGGAAACGCAGTGCGAGCTGGTCTGCAACTTGAAAAAGGCAACCGGTGTAGCGGTGGCGATCGGGAACCTGGAGAGGTTTGTTTCTGATTATGAACGGAGCGAGGGGAAGACTTTTGTACCCCCGCTGCCTCCTTCAACAGGGAAGAAGGTCGCCTTGATCGGGGCCGGGCCAGCGGGGTTGACTGCGGCGGGTGAGTTGGCCAAGATGGGCCACAGGACCACCGTTTTTGAAGCCCTGCACATTGCTGGAGGTGTATTGATTTATGGGATACCCGAGTTCCGCCTCCCCAAAAACATCTTAAAAGCAGAAGTCGAGTATCTCGCTAGCCTGGGTGTTGAACTCCAGACTAACTTTGTTGTGGGCAAAACAGCCAGTCTGGACGACCTGAAAAATGAAGGCTATGAGGCTTTCTTCATCGGGACTGGAGCAGGGCTTCCAAATTTCATGAGGATTCCGGGAGAGAATCTTATCGGTGTTTATTCCGCTAATGAATACTTGACCCGGGTGAACCTGATGCGGGCTTATGATTTTCCGGAATTCGACACTCCGGTTTTTCGTGGCAAGCGCGTCGCTGTGATCGGCGGGGGAAACGTGGCCATGGACTCTGTACGGACCGCCAAAAGGCTGGGAGCGGACTTGGCAATGATCATCTACCGCCGCTCCCGGCATGAAATGCCGGCCCGGGAGGAAGAGGTCAAGCACGCAGAAGAGGAAGGCATTGAGTTCCATTTTTTGACCACGCCGATCCGGTATATCGGAGACGAGAAGAGGAAAATCAAAGCTATGGAATGCCTTGAGATGGAGCTGGGTGAGCCGGATTCTTCGGGTCGGCGCCGGCCCATTCCCAAAGAGGGTTCTGAGTTTATCACCGAGGTGGATATGGTGGTTGTGGCTATCGGGCAGAGCCCCAATCCCTTAATTTCGCAGACGACGCCGCAGCTTCACGTGGGGAAATGGGGGAACCTGGAGGCGGACTGGAACACAATGGCGACGAGTCTGCCAGGCGTTTATGCAGGCGGAGATATCGTGAGAGGCGGAGCAACGGTTATCCTGGCCATGGGGGACGGCCGGCTTGCCGCCTCGTCGATCGATAAGTATCTCAAAGGACATTAAAGAGGAAAGCTCTGACAAATATTTAAGGGAGGATAATCATGAGCTGGGTCGATGACTATAAAAAGAAACTCGTGACCGCCGATGAGGCTGTCTCTGCTGTCAAGAGCGGCGACCGCGTTTATATCAGCGGCAACGCCGCTACGCCGTACGTCCTGATGAACGCTCTGGCTGCGCGCAGGGACAAGCTCAAAGACGTTGAGCTCGTCCACGTTCTTCTGCTGGGCGACGATCCGTTGTCCAAGCCGGAGATGGAGGGGCATTTTCGGCACAACTCTCTCTTCGTCGGGCCGGCCGACCGCAAGGCCATCAACGAAGGGAGAGCCGATTATGTGCCCGTCTTTCTTCATCAGATTCCGCTGCTGTTCTACTCGGGCCAGATGCCCCTGGACGTTGCCGTCCTCCATGTTTCGCCGCCCGACGAGCACGGTTTTATGAGCTTGGGGGTGGAGGTTCTGGGGTCCAAAGCAGCCGCCGAGACAGCCAAGATCGTCATCGCTCAGGTCAACGACAAAATGCCGCGGGTCCTGGGAGATTCTTTCCTCCATGTCTCCCGCTTCCATAAGCTCGTGGAAATTTCCGAGCCCTTGCCGCAGCTCGAAAAGAACCCGTTTAGTGAAGTCGAGAGGCTAATCGGAAAGTATATTGCCGACCTGATCGAGGACGGTTCAACCCTGCAACTGGGCATCGGAGGAATTCCCGACGCCGTGTTGGCCGCTTTGGCCAACCGGCGCGACTTGGGCATCCACACGGAAATGGTTTCTGATGGAGTCATGGAGGCCATCGAAGCGGGTATTATTACGGGTTCGAAGAAAACATTCCATCCCTATAAGGTCGTCATCACATTCGCCCTTGGCAGCACCAGACTCTACAATTTTGTCGATAATAACCCAGTCATCGAGGCCCATCCTGCTGATTATGTCAATCATCCTTTTAACGTCTCCCGCAACGACAACATGGTGGCCATCAACTCGGCGATTGAAGTGGACATCACCGGCCAGGTCTGCTCGGATTCGATCGGCACATATATCTACAGCGGCTTTGGCGGCCAGGTGGACTTCATCCGCGGAGCTGCCCACTCCAAGGGAGGAAAGCCGATCATCGCCCTGCCTTCAACTGCCAAGGATGGCGAGATGACCCGGATCGTCCCGTTTCTCAAGAAGGGCGCCGGTGTCGTCACAACGCGGGGAGATGTCAGATATGTCGTAACCGAATTTGGCGTCGCCTACCTTTTTGGGAAGAACCTCCAGGAACGCACCAAAGCGCTGATTAACATTGCCCACCCCAAATTCCGCGCCGACCTCATCCGGGAGGCCAAGAGCAGAAACCTCATCCGGTAGAAAGCGCGGCCTCATCGATGCAGCAAGCGAACCTCTTCCCCGCGGCCAAGGGCCACATCGGGACCGATGAATCGGGCAAAGGAGACTACTTTGGTCCGCTCGTCATTGCCGGAGTCTTTCTTCCTGAAGGCCAGGAGCCTGTGTTCAAGGAACTGGGAGTGAGGGACAGCAAGAAATCTTCGGACAACCGCGTCCGAGAAATGGCCGAAGTCCTTAAGTCAGGGTACAAACACTCCATTGTCAGCATCGGCCCAGAGAGATACAATGAACTCTATGACCGGCTCCGTAACCTCAACCGGATCCTGGCCTGGGGACATTCTCGAGTTATCGAAAACATCCTCGAACAGGTTCCGAGCCGGCTGGCCATTACCGATCAGTTCGGCGATAAGGCATACGTCCTCAACGCTTTGATGAAGAAGGGCAAGAATATCGAGCTCATTCAAAAACCCAAAGCCGAAGAGGATCTGGCTGTGGCGGCAGCGTCGATATTAGCGCGGGCGGAGTTCTTGAAACGCCTAGACTTCCTTTCCCGGGAGTTTGGCGTTGAAATCCTGAAAGGCGCCTCGGCCCTGGTCGAGGAGGCCGGCCTGAAACTGGTCAAGATGCACGGGACTCAAGTTTTGGACAAGGTGGCGAAAAAACACTTTAAGATTACCGCTAGAATCCTTTCTCTCTTGACCTAAATCATGAAGAATCGGAACGCCGAGACAGCAACCCGAGCCACCAAAAGGCTCTATTTTGAAGACGCCTACCAAAAAGAGTTTGAAGCGACTCTCGTTGATCACTTTCATCATCAAGGACGGCCGGCCGCGCTCCTTGACCAGACCTGCTTTTATCCGGAATCAGGCGGCCAGCCAAGCGACCGGGGAAAGATGGATGGTGTGAACGTTATTCATGTGCTCGAAGACGGAGAGAAAATCATTCACCTCCTGGAAGGGGACCTCACTGGCCCAAGAATCAAGGGCTCCATCGACTGGACGCGCCGGTTTGACCACATGCAGCAGCATTCCGGCCAGCATATCCTGTCCCAGTGCTTTGTTGAACTTCTGGGTGGGGAGACACTGTCGTTCCACCTGGGCGAGGAGGCAGCGACGCTCGAGATTGGTCTCCGGGAAATCTCGGAAAGCGATGCAGAACGGGTAGAGAAAAGGGCCAATGAAATTGTCTTCGAGGACCGGGAGATCAAGACGTATTTTATCCCTGAAGATAAAATTTCGGCAATCCCTCTGCGCAGACCGCCCAAGAAGGAAGGCCAGATCCGTGTAGTCGAAGTCAGCGGATTTGATTATTCTGCCTGCGGCGGCACGCACTGCCGTAGGACAGGCGAAATTGGGCTAATCAAGATCAACCGGTGGGACAAGATCAGGGGCAACATTCGCTTTGAATTCCGGTGCGGCCATCGGGCCCTTGAAGACTACAGCTCGAAGAGCCGCTCCGTTATCGCCGCAAGCTCAAAGCTTTCCGTTCACGAGAAGGACATCCCGTCCTCTGTGGAGAAGACGCTTCAGGAGATCAGGCAGGCCAGGAAAAGCATCAGGAAGCTTGAGGAGCAGCTGGCTGTCTTTGAAGCCCGAGAGCTTGTCCAAAAAGCCGGCGGCAAAATCATCAAGCAGATTTGGACAGAAAAATCCCTAGAAGAAGGAAAACTCCTGGCCTTAAACATTATCAGGGCGGGTGATTTCGCGGTCCTCTTTGGCATACGGTCGGAGGAAAAGGACCATTTAGTCCTGGCTTCGTCCGAGACCCTTCCTTTAGACATGAGGGAACTCATCCCGCTGGTCTTTTCCCGAATCGGGGGCAGGGGAGGCGGGAGCTCTTCCTTGGTCGAAATCGTCACGGAGAAGGGCGTGGACCTTGAGGCTGTTCTCGCTTCTCTCGCTGAGAATCTTGAGCTAGAATTGGCCCAGAAAACAACCTGATTTTTGGGCTATTCGTAACGCAGCGAGATGACCGGGTCGACCCGG
>CAZLFV010000094.1:0-10712 GCA_964558915.1 uncultured Eubacteriales bacterium
GGTTAAGAGGTCGCCGGTTCGATCCCGGTCAGCTCCACCAGATTATTTCTTCCTGGCAACAAAAAACTCATAGCCGACTTCTCCGCAACATTTTTTGAAGCCGTTGATCTCAACCTGAGCAGAATAAATCAATTCCGTAGCGACCGCATTGCCCGTATATTTTTTTCTTATTTCATTAATCCTTTCCTGCATGGGGTCATAATAGTTCTCGAACCAGGAAGAAACTGGCAGGGTAAAGTGACCGATAACTTTATAACTGTTATTCTTGAAAAGCCGAAGGTTATCCGGCACATTCTTCATGGCCGCATATTCCTTCGCCCACTGCCGGGCTTCAGCCGAAGGATGGTCCTTAAGCCAGACCAGTTCCGTAACGCCGATATATCCGTTCCTCTTGAGCATCGGCCGGCAGGCCTTAAGGCCGTTGTTAAAGCCCATCAGGTTAAGCGCGCCTTCGGCCCAGATAATGTCAAAACTCTCCGGCTTAAAATTCATCGTATTCATGTCTTGGTTAATGGTCTCAATGTGCCGTGATAGCCCGAGCGCTTTGGCATCCCTGTTGACCTTATCCAGGAACAGCTGGTGATTGTCCAGGGCAATAATCTTGCCTTTGGAAAGCCTGGCCAGCTCCATCGTCTGCATTCCCGGCCCGCAGCCGATATCCAGGATCTTCGGCTTCTCCGGCACATCTTTCATCATCCGGTATGATTTTCGGGTGGAAGCGTTATCTCCTGGGCCGGCCCGGGGCAAAGTGCCGTAGATTTCATAGAAATAGACCATCCGGTTTTCCATGGGAATAGGAGGTTGGTTTTGGGTCATTTTGCGTCCGGCAATCGCGGGAGAATATAACTCTTTGCTCAAAAATTTGTCAACATAATATTAGCTGGTCTTTTTCCGTTCTTGACATCCTCCGCGTCCTGGCCTAAAGTTGAAGGCGAGTAGATATACGGTTTGACGCAGAAACAGGCCGTAAAGGAGGTCGCGGTGAAAGAACTGATCGAGTCGATTGCCAAATCATTGGTCGACAACCCGGACAAGGTGAGGGTCTCCCAATTGGACGGGGAGCAAAGCTCAATTATCGAGTTGCGGGTGGCTCAGGAGGACATGGGCAAGATTATCGGAAAACAGGGGAGAAATGCTCAGGCCATCAGGACCATTCTTGGCGCTGCGGGAATGAAGCTGAAAAAGAGATTTAATCTGGAGATCATCGAAAAAGGATAGCCGGCCCGGCCGCCAAGAAGGCGGACTCTTTCCCGCCCAGAGGAGGGATTACAGGACGGCCTTAAAATCACCCTGCATATCCTTCTAAAAGGCGATACCATCCTCCAAAATCCTCAATAAGATAGTCCCGCGGGGCTATCGAGGAGAAATTGACTTGGAGGGAAGAAAAAAGATCGCCGGCTTCCCCAGAATAAAAGGGACTGACCCAGCAGAAATTGTGCTCAAGTACTGGCCCCAAGTCAGCTTCCGGGTGAAAAATTCTATCGGCCGCTCCACGCCAGACTGGGAAGACGTCGCCAGTGAAATACTTGTCAGCGTCGTTGAGGCGCTTCGAAAGAAAACGTTCCGGGGAGAAAGCTCGCTGGGGACATTTATCTATTCTGTTACGACCAACAAAATAATCGACCAC
This sequence comes from uncultured Eubacteriales bacterium, assembly GCA_964558915.1. Taxonomy (GTDB): domain Bacteria; phylum Acidobacteriota; class Aminicenantia; order Aminicenantales; family UBA8522; genus CAZKEW01. The sequence continues at coordinate 1,628 of CAZLFV010000094.1, forward strand.
ATCCGGCGAAAAAAGAAAATTATGCCGGGGATTCCCGAGCCCGACAATGACTTTGATCCATATCTCCAAGTGGAAAATCAGGAACGGGCTAGGCTGGTCGCAAAACTCCTCAAGAAACTGAAACCCAAATACGCGGACATCCTTTACCTCCACTATTATCTCGACCTTCCTCAGCATGAAATTGCCCGGATTTACGGTATATCCCTGGGAAGAACGAGCGCCTTAATAGCGGCCGCGCGGAATACCCTTGGAAGCCTGATCAAGACCCTGCCCCTTGAGTCCTCCAAGAAAAAATAAGAGGAATTCGAGAATTATTGACTCCGGGCGATCGAATGGAGCGAAAAAACGCGACCGGAGCGAAGACGAGATTCCTAAGCTACAACCTCAACAGTAGTAAAACCGCAATCGCTCAGGACTTTGTCCAGTGAATTATATTTAGAGCATCTTGTCAGGAGGAGCCGCAGGTCTTCTTTGAGGTTTCTCTCTGCTTCTTCCCGCGTCTTCCCGACGGACCAAACATCCAGAACCGGACAATAAAAAAGGAAATATTTATGTTCTTTCTTGATTTTTATGGGGATAGAGACCGTCGTCTTTTCTGAATTCGTCATCTTGTACCTCGCTCAATCATCGTTTTCTTCACTTTCGGGCCTCTTTTTATCTCCCATATATATATACGTATTAGAACTTATTTTTGTTGCAGATGATAAGTAAAAAGGAAAAAAGCCTAAATCCCGCTGCCAAGCGAGCTCTTGGGCTTGGGGATGAACTTCTCCGTGTTTTTTGAGGCCAAGTCTTTGTTCGCTTTAAAAGCGCCGAGGACAGGCCGTCCGATCCACTCATAAAGTTGCTCGAGATGAAAAAGATAGGCGATTGTGGACGCCGTATCGCAAATATTGACTGACTGGGAGATCATCCTATCCCGGATCACACCCGGGCCGCGGATGATCCAAGGGACTTCGAGTTCGACCATGCTTTCGCCGCCGTGGTGGGTTCCAATTCCTCCGTGGTCGGAGACAATCAAAATGTGCGTCTCTTCATAGAGGCCCGCACGTTTGAGGGCCTCGACGAGTTCTCCGACTTTGGTGTCCACCTGCTCAAGAGATTGATAATATTCCTCCGAGCTAAATCCGTGATCATGTCCGACTTCATCAGGATGGCCAAGATAAAGAAAGGTCAGTTGGGGCTTTTTTTCTAGGATATAGGGGATGGCCTTCTCGATTGTCTCCTGATAGTCCTTGGTGAGCTCAGAGTGATTCAGGTATTTTGGGTTAAAGATGTTTCCCAGCTCCTTCCAATCGTAGAAGACGCCGATTTCTGCGTCTGGCATATTCAGGCGCAAGAGCATGAATATTGAAGGGAAATAGCCATCCGCATCTTTAGCCGTTGGCTCGATCGTGTAATTTGTCAGGGGCCAGTCGTTCGATGTCATCCCATGTTGCTCAGGCCCTGCGCCAGTGAGGATGGAACCCCAAGAGGGGGTGCTGACCGTGGGCATAACGCTTCGGGCTTTTATCGAGAGCGCGCCTTCCCTTGCCAGTCTCTTAAGATGGGGCATCGCCGTTGCCTGAAAAGCCTCTGCCCCCATTCCGTCAATGCCGATCAAAAGGACATGGCGGGCAAGAGGAACTTCCCAGGCTCTCTTGCAGCCAGAAGACAGAAATAGGGCCAGCGCAATACATGTTACTGCCAGAATCTGTTGGATCAGTTTTCTCATCGGCTCATCCTTTCTCCAGCTATCTTATACGAGCGGCCAAATCAACTCAACCCGCTGCATCTTGGGTTGACTCTGCGCCTGTGAATTGCTATTTTTTAACCATGAACGCGATGGTCATGACGAAAGTCTGCGATCTCAAGGAGAACAAAAACCCGCTTGAGCTCAGAGAAATGCCGCAGCCAACGCCGGGCGAGAACGAGCTTCTTCTCAGGGTGCTGACTTGCGGCGTCTGCCATACGGAGATCGACGAGATCGAAGGGAGGACGCCGCCTCCCAGGCTGCCTGTTATCCTTGGCCATCAGGTTGTCGGGAAGGTCGAGCAGGCCGGCCGCAAGGTCAGCAAGTTTAAGCGCGGAGACAGGGTTGGTGTGGCCTGGATTTATTCAGCTTGCGGGCAATGCAAGTTCTGCCAGAGCGGACGCGAAAATCTCTGCCCCGATTTCCGGGCTACGGGGAGAGACGCCAACGGCGGATATGCGGAATACATGACTGTCCGGGAAGACTTTGCTTATGCAATCCCAGAGGTATTTTCTGATGCAGAGGCCGCGCCTCTTCTTTGCGCAGGTGCCATCGGCTATCGATCCCTGAATTTGGCGGGGCTCCGGGACGGCCAGGACATCGGCCTGACTGGTTTCGGCGCATCCGGCCATCTTGTCCTTGCCGTGGTCAAACATAAGTATCCGAACATAAATGTTTATGTGTTCGCCCGAGCTCCTGAGGAGCGCGCTTTTGCCCAGGATCTTGGAGCGGTTTGGGCAGGAGATACAGAGGACGAAGCCCCCCGGAAGCTCGACGCCATCATCGACACAACTCCGGTCTGGAAACCTGTGGTCGAGGCCCTCAAGAATCTCAACAGCGGAGGACGCTTAGTTATCAACGCCATCCGGAAAGAGGATCTGGACAAGGATTTTCTCCTGAAATTGGAATATCCCGCCCACGTCTGGATGGAAAAAGAGATCAAGAGCGTTGCCAACGTGGCAAGGACTGACGTGGCCGAATTTCTAAAATTGGCAGCGGAGGTCCCGATCAAGCCGGAAATTGAGGAATATCCCCTTCAGGAGGCGAATAGAGCGCTCACGGACATTAAGGAGAGAAGAATCCGCGGCGCCAAAGTCCTCTGCCTTAGCTGAGGATTTTCGTTCCCCCTACTATGACCGCTTTTCCCTGCTGACCGAGGCAGAGGAGGAGGTCGAGCGCGGAGAGGTTCTGGACGAAATTTCCCCAGAATTGAGGATAAGGAGGTGGTGAATAACGCAGAAACCGGACGCCGATTTTTTCTCGAACGAATCTACCACTTTCCACTGCCTTCTCTGAAAAATAGGGCAGGATGACCTCTTTCGCACCCATCTCCTTGGCTATGGAGACGAGAAGGGGGGTGCCCTTTCCGGATATTCCTATCTCAGACTGAAGGAGCGTTTCCCGATCGATCCTTAAATGAGTCTTGAGGATAGCCAATAACCTCAGTGTCAAGTTCATAAACCTTTCATCGGGAGTTCCGACCGCAGCCCTGATTTCTTGATAGAGCGGCTCAAAATAAACAGATTTTCCGTAGAAATGCTCGAGCGTGAGAAGAAACTTTTTCGCCCATTTCGCTTTTTCATAAATCTCCAGGTCCTTAATTTTCTGTCCGCTCCGGCCTTTCCTTTTGAGCGGAACAGTGATCCAGACTTCGCCCAAAGGTCCCTTGACCCGGTTCCGGTTGACATACGTGAAGCCGTGCGCGAGCGCCGTGTCGTCGAGAAGGACCATTTTGTCAGTGGAAAACAACCGGGCAAAAAAACCTCCCCACGGGATAAAGGCCGGCTGATTAAAGCTGATCCGCATGGCTGGCACGTTCATGATATGATAACCCGGCCGGCTTCTTCAATGACCGTGGAAGAGAGATGGTCGAGGCTATGCGCGTTGTCACACAGCGACTTCTTGAACCTACCTTGCCAAAAACCTGTATACTGTCAGGCTGGAATATTTTTCGCCCGGCCGGAGGATCGTCGAGGGAAAATTAGGTTTGTTGGGAGAGTCGGGAAAATGCTGCGTCTCCAGGCAGAATCCATAGTGTTGCTTATATACCTTGCCGCCTTTTCCTGTGATCGTGCCGTCAAGGAAATTTCCCGTATAAAACTGAATCCCTGGCTCCGTCGTGTAGATTTCCATGACTCGGCCACTTGCCGGCTCATAGACCTGAGCGGCTAACCGGAGTTCTCCTTGGCCGCCGCGCAGAACAAAATTAATGTCGTAGCCTCCCTGGACTTCGCCGATCTGGGCTCCCATTGCTTTCAATTTTGTAAAATCCATGGGAGTGTTTTCGACCCGCGCAATTTCACCGTCGGGAATAAGGCCCTCTCCAATTGGAGTATAGGCGTCTGCGTTAACCATTAGCTCATGGCCGAGGATATCTCTGTTGCCCTGTCCAGCCAGGTTGAAGTAGCTATGGTTGGTGAGGTTGACGGGCGTGGGCTTATCGGTTGTCGCCGCGTAGCTTATCTTGAGCTTGTCTTGATCGGTCAGTTCATAAACGGCGATGCAGGAGAGATTCCCCGGATAGCCCTCCTCTCCGTCCCTGCTCAGGTAGCTCATTTTGACGCCGACAGCACCCTCCTGGCGCGTCGGTTCAGCCCTCCAGACGACTTTGTCGAACCCCTTGATGCCTCCGTGGAGGTGATTTTTTCCGTCGTTTTTGGCCAGTTCATAGGTCACCCCGTCCAGGTTAAACCGCCCGCCGGCGATGCGGTTGGCGTACCGGCCTACGATGCAGCCGAAATACGGGTTCACTTTGAGGTAGCCCGCAAGGGAGTCGTATCCCAGGACGATGTCGCCAAGCTTGCCGTTGCGGTCAGGCACTTCAAGCGAGACGATCGTCGCGCCATAGGTCATAATTCGTACCCGCACCCCGTTCTTATTGGTCAGGGTGTAGAGGTCGATTTCGGTCTCATCCGGCAGCCTGCCGAAAGACTCTTTTTGTATATCCATTTTTGTTACCCCTTCGGTTAGTTCCTTAGGCGCAGTTTCCTGGCGTTTGCAGGCGATAAGACCCGCGGCCGCCAGAGACAGCAATGATAGCAGCATTATCTTCAATGTTACCTTCATCCCTTCCTCCTTATCAAAAAAATTGGGGGAAATGAACCGAATTCAAGAAAGTTCTTGTTCATGTGCCCCGATTTTTCGTGCCACAGCGACCAAACGTTTAGCGTTCCGGTCATAGGGCCGGCCATCCAGACCTCCGTGAATTCTGATCTCGGTGAAGCCGGCTTCTTCGAGAAGGCCGCAGAATTCCGAAATAGGATACAGCCGGATTTTCCAGCGGAATTCTTTTCTTTCTCCGCCCCTGACAATAATCCAGCGCGGTTTGAGCCAGCGCCAGTCTTCGTCAACGAGCCGTTGTTCGATCAGAAGACCGTCGCCGCTTTCCACCCAATCCCGCTCTTTGAAGTCCCGCATTACGATCTCCCGGGAGATGGTGTCAACGAGCACGGCACCCCCGGGTTTAAGCGAACGATAGATATTTTTCAAAACTTTCTGATTATCAGCCTCATCCTCGAAAAACCCGAACGAAGTGAAAAGGTTGATCACGGCATCAAAGGCGGAGGGCCGCACGAATCGCCTCATATCCTCCTCAATGAACTCGACTTTCAGGCGCTCGTCCCGGGCCATTTTCCTCGCTCGTTCAAGATAAGAGCGGGTTCTGTCGACTCCGGTAACCTGATATCCTCGCCGGGCTAGCTCGAGGGCATGGCGGGCCGGGCCGCAGCAGAGGTCGAGGATTTTTGCGCCTGGTTCAAGGGAGAGAAGGTGGAGGACGCCGTCCACATCAGTTTTGGCCGCCGCCAGCCGCTCTGCCGAGAACATGAAGAATTCGGTGGCCGACCAAAACTCGTCGTTTTCATACCATGATTTCATGCTGAGATGAGATAATGCTACTTTATCCTTTGTTATTTTTCAAATTTTTTCCCTCAGTCAATCGAGCAGTCTTTTTGGGATTAAGCCCGTGCAAGAGAAGTCAAGGAACGAGCAAAATTGCTTTATCGAGTCTGCTATTGTTTTGTGAAATGAGGAGTAGGGGAGGGGTTTGTCCCTCCCCTTCTGCGAAACTGCATTAGAAAGCGATGCGGGCCGAGAGCTTAAAGGTCCTGACACCGGACACGCCGGTAACCTTTTGGTACCTACTATTAGTTACGATAGATCCGGAGGTGGTATTCTCGTCAGTCGGTTTCCAGAGTCCCCAGGGATTCAGGCCGATGGTGACGTACTTGCTGCCGAGCAGGTTGAAGACATCGGCGAAAACGGAAACGGTCCCGAACTTGACCTTGAACTCCTTCTCCAACCGGAAGTCGACGTTATCCCAGGAGGGCTGGCGGTGCGCGCCGTTGGGCTCCAGCATGACGGAGATATCGCCCCACCAGGTTACGCAATTGTGGGCGATGAGCCATGCGGTCGGAGGACGGATGGTAACATCGAAGGTCCTATCCCAGAAATTTCCGCCGTAGTTCAACGGGCCGCCCGACCGGTGCTGGTAAATGAACGAGGCGATGAAATCGAGCGGCAGCGTGAACGAACCATAGAGCTTGATGGCCAGCGGAATGTCATTGACGTCGGCGCCCCAGCCGTTGACGGTCCAGTTTGGATCGTAGTATTGGGTGCTCTTCGAATTCGCGTAAGTGATGGACCCGCCCAAGGCCCAGCCTTTGGCATAGCGCTTTTCGAAGGTCAGCTCGATGCCGTTGTAAAGGCGCTTTGAATAGGGGCTGCTGGCCTGCCGATACCACTCGACGTTCTCCCAGTCATAGTCGTTCGTCGGGATGTAGATAGTGACCGTCTTTTCCGGCCAAGCGCCGTTCGCGGGTACGATGGTCGTGAAAGGAACCCAGAAGTCGGGCGCATCTTGGAGCGAGGACAAGTAGGTTTCAGTAGCTTTGTTCCACATAGTATCCCAGTGGTCCCTGCGGCCCAACTTGTTAATATATGCCAGCTTGACCGAGAAGTTCTTGACCACCTCGTGGGAGATGGAGATGATGAGCTCGTTGTTCCACGGCGCCTTCAGCTGGTACTGCTCGCCCTTGCCGGCGACACGCAGGCGAATCAACTCCGGATCCTGCTTTGCGAACATCGAGTACTCGCCATCCGGGTAATAGGTGTCGATACCCGGGTCGTCGCAGATGGAATTGCCGTTATTGTCCCACCATCTGAAGCCGTAGTGCGCCTGAATTTCGGACTGCGCGGCGCTGAACCACATGACCGGCATGGCCTCATAGTAGCGGCCCCAGGAGACCTTGAGCGCGGTCTTGCCGTTGCCGAAGAGGTCATAGCTGACGCCGATGCGGGGAGAGACGGAGACGAAGTTCATGGTCTTGGGGATGGGGTCCCAGGTCATCGCGGCGTAGGGGTTCCAGCCGATGGTGTCAGCCACGAATTCGCCCACCTTGTAGGCCAAGCCGTTCGTGTCTGTTCCGGTGGAAGTGCCGCCTTGGAAGCCGCCCCAGTACCAGTCGAGGCGGGCGCCGAGGTTGATGGTCAGGCGGTTTTTGTAGGTAAAAGAGTCCTGCAGGTAGGCGCCAATGCGGTTGCCGGGTAGGTACTTATAGGAGTCGCCTTCATTTGGGCCCGCGTTGGCCAGTTCGATGTAGCCGTCACCGTAGATGTCGCGATCCATGCCCTGGGCGGCATAGGAATAAGGATCGCCATCAAAATAGTACATGGTCAGCGGGTTGGGTTCCCCAACGCTGAGGTAGTCGTACGAGTAGACATATTCAACGCCTGCGCCGATTTCGTGGTTACCGCCCAGCACGTCGTCCAGGTAGTGGGTCAGGCGGGCGCTTAAGGATTCTCCCCGGCGGATTGTCCATTGTTGTTCATACTGCTTGCCGTTCCACATGTAGCCCGTATACCAATCGACTTTTCCGATGTTGTTCAGCGAATCCGGCTGGCCGGTGAGTGCCCAGTTGAGGTCGTTCCAGCCGCCCCGGAAGCTGACGTAGGTATTGGATCCGAGCGTCCAAGTCAGCTCTGCGGTCAAGCCCGTTCTTTTTGAATTCGATAACGTGGTGGCATCGAGGGTGCGGTAGTAATTAGGATCATAGATGTTCTTAGTGTAAGTGCCATTATACATTACGAAGAGGCGTAAATCCTTGTTGATTTGATAGGTCAACTTGAGGAAAGGGTTCCAGGTTTTAGTGGGATTTGTGTAGGGCTCGTACGTTGTGCCCTCAATGGTGACCGGACTGAAGGAGACCGTATACTCGTACGGACGGTGGTCGATCGTACCGAAGAACCAGAGCTTGTCCTTGAAGATCGGGCCGCCGAGAGAAGCCGAAACATCTGTGTCGTACTTGGCAAAGACCGGTTTGGCTCGTCCCATAGAAGTGAGCTCTTCGTCAGTGAAGAGCATCTGGTTGAGGCCTTGAGAAGTATAATAGAATTGGGCCTGGCCGTGGAACTCGTTGCCGCCCGACTTGGTGACTACGGAGATGAACGAACCGCCACTGGCGCCGACCTGGGCCGGCAAGCCACCGGTGGCGATCTCGATCTCCTCAATGCTTTCAAACTGCGCGGCGATCTGCATGCCGCCGGTGGTGGGGCTCTCGCCGTTAACCCCGTCGATCTCAAACGCAGTGGAGCCGGAGTTGGCGCCGTGGATGCTGCCGGAGTAGGCGGCAATATTGCCCGCGCTGCCGGCAGTGATGTTGAAGAGATTGGCGATGGTGCGGTTGAGGGGCAAGTCTTTTAGAAATTCAGTGGTTGTGACATAAGTGATCTTGTTCGACTGCATGTCAACCATCGGGGCCGCCGCAGTAACCGTTATCTCTTCTGCCAAAGGGCTGCTCTCAGTTTGCAGATTAACGGTGTACGTCTGGCCGGCCTGGACGATAATGCCGGGCTGCTTGACGGTTTTGAACCCTGTTAGGCTTGCGGTGACCGTATAGGTGCCCGGAGGCAGATTGATGAGCCTGTAAAGGCCGGTGGAATCCGTGATGGACGTGGCCGAGCCCATCAGGGCCGGACTTTCAGCAGCCACGGACGCGCCGGGGATTGGAGCGCCAGTGTTATCGGTAAGGACGCCCCTAATTACGCCGGTCTGCCGGGTGACCTGTGCGCTGAGAAGGCTTCCCAAAGCAAGAGAGAACAAAATGATGAGACTTAAACGTTTAAAAGTCATTTTCCCTCCTTTGCTAAGATCAAAAACTTTACCCATTGCCCTAAGCTCAAAAAACATAGTCGTCGCCGGTCATTCGCACCTCCTTGGAAAGGAAACTTGGGGGACAAAATTTTTTTTACCCTTTGCGCGTCCGCAACTAAATTCATTACGTTAACGTACACGTTATATATGGAATAAAAAAACCCGACTTGTCAAGAGTTTTTTTGTTTTATAGAGCAATATCA